>CAZTZN010000115.1:0-14947 GCA_964617715.1 uncultured Armatimonadia bacterium
GAAGCCGTCGGTGCGGTCCTGCAGATCTGTCTCGTTGGCGGTGAGCCGGTAGGAGGGCACCGCCGAGTAGAGGTAGGGCTTCTCGAGGGCCAGATTGACCTGGTCGTCGTCGAGCGTGAAGGGGCGCGGCGTTCGGTCCTGTGCCAGGGTCGGCGCGGCAAGGGCTACGATGAGGACGAACAGTGTGAGTGCGCTGCGCATGATCAGCGTCCTCCATCTTCGGGGGCGGGGAGTTCGAGCGTCTCCTCCGCCTGGGTCGTGATCATCATGGAGGCATCCGGCCGCACCCGCACCTCGAACTGCGTCATGCCGTAGAACCGGGCGAGGGCCGGGTACATGTAGCCCGAGGAGCGCACGATGGCTTCTTCGCCCACGATCCTGGTGGCGATCGCGCTGTTCCCCGGAGTCACCGGCGGCCCGACCTTCCAGGCCGCCACCGTCGTGTTCCCGATGACTCGCGGCGTCCACTTGAGCGCCAGGATCGGGAAGCCCACGCTCGCGACGTCGGCTCGGAAACGCCTGTCCGCCGAGACCGCGACGCCACCGATGGTGAGCTGTCGCGCACCACCCGCCGTCCGTCGAAGCGGCTCCGGCGCCAGCAGCCACGGCCGCCCCTGTCGCCACTGCACCAGCGGCGGAGGCACGAGTCGCGTTCGGGCCACTGATCCGGTCAGCGCGCCGACACAGTAGAGCGACGCCCCATCGGTGAGCAGGACGAATGCCGCGCCGGTCCGGTCGGCCGGGGCAATCCAGCGCCCCTGGAGTCCGGTGAGGCCCACCGGCCGGACGATGGTCGCAGACGCGACATCGGCGTCCGGCCGCGGCATCCCGAAAAAGACGTCGCCGACGCGGAAGGCCGCCATGCCGCCGGATGGCCTCATCGCCACGGTCACGTTGCCCATCTGCAGGTCGTCCTGGGCGACCTCGCCGAGGAGCAGGCGCGCCGCGGCAGCCGGCATCTCGTCCGCCAGCTCCCCCAGCTCTTCATCGCTCAGTGGCGCGTCGGCCGGCAGGCTCTCCGGGCCGTGCAGCAGCGCCCAGTCCCACGCCAGCCCCCGCGAATCGACGTTGGTGAGCGTCAGCGTGTGCGGGCCGGGCTCGAGCGCGATGCGCGCGCGGCCACCATCCGGGCCGGCGAGCGTAATCGCGCGGAAGTCGGCCCACGTGCCGGTCCCCGGCAGCAACACGGCCTCGAGGCCGGGCACGGCCCTGCCATCGACGCTGACCTGGCGGCGCGTGTCCGGCCACTGACAGGCGTAGCCGAGCGTCAGGCAGTACTCGCCCGCCCGCGCGACCTCGAAGGCGCAGGTGACCGCCACGCCCGGCTCCTCCCAGTAGCTTACGCACCGCCCGGCCGACGCCTCGGCCCGGTTGAGCACCCGCACCTGCCCGCCGGTGACCTCGGCGAAGTCCTCGGCCTCGAAGCGGATCTCGGGAAGCTGCGCGTGCGCGACCGCGGCGCTCAGCAGCATTGCCAGCAGCACCCTCATGGCGCCACCGCCTTCACAACCGCGTGCTGCCCCGGATCGAGCGTCAGCGTGACGCGACTCTGGCGGCCCAGCGACTGCCCGGCGCCGACCTCCCCACCCACGAACAACCGGCAGGCGGAACCCTCCGCGAACTCGCCCGACCACCGCCGCGCCTCAGCCGCGAGGTTGTGCAGCACGATCCAGGTGGTGCTTCCCTCGGTGAAGCGCAGGCCACGCACATCGCCATCATGGATGGGTGTAACCTCAGAGGCGAACTCCGAATCGTAGGGCAGCACCTCGACCAGGAACCACTGGTCGGTGCCCGCCGGGTAGGTAGTGCGCCTGTCGGGATCATCGGCGGTCGCGCTGTCGGCGTCACGGAGGATGATCTCGCGCCCGCGGAACTGCTCGGGCTCATCGAGGTAGAAGATCTCCGACGGCTGCACGCCGATGGTGGCGTAGTTGTGGGCGTGGATGCGCACCAGCAGCGGCCCGTACTTCCAGGTGTCGGCCATCGCCGGCGACGCCTCGACCTCGGTGTCTCCTCGCCCGAGGCGGAGCCGCCCCCAGATGCCGGCACACTCGTAGTCCTCGAGCGCGGTGATGTGCAGCAGCCCCACGAGCCGGTCGCGCGAGGCGAACCACTCCTGCGTGCCCTCCCACGGGAGCGTCTCCGACGCGCCGCCGTGGCGCGGGTTGGTCAGCCGGTAGCGCACCGCCACCGAGGCGAACTCACCGTCGCCGATGATGTGCGAGAACTCCTCGGCTCCGGAGACGTAGCGCGCGTTGCGCCAGTGAATCCCCTCGGGCTTCAGTCGGAACTCGCTGGTGGCGATCAGCAGCGCCCCGACTTCGCCCGGCGCGCGGTCGAAGGCGGCGTACATGCAGCCGATGAAGGTGTCCTTGCCGATCTGCCCGGGGCCGAAGTCGCGGCCGTTCATGGCGAACGAGAACGGCCCGAAGCGCGCGCGTGGGGCCTGCACGTTCTCGTCGAAGATGATGTAGTCGTCCGGCAGCGGCTCCTCCGGCATATCGGTCCACCAGGGCACTGCGAAGACCGTGTAGACGCTGTCATCCGCGCCGGTGCGCGCCAGGGCCAGGTTGGCCACGCGCTTGTTGCGGCCGTCACCGGTCAGCGTCGCCACGATGTCGGCGCTCTGCGGATGCGCCCAGGCGTTCGAGTGCTTCCACGACGGGTCGGTGTAGTTCTCGACCAGGCACGACGGCTCCACCATCATGGGGTAGAACTCGACGGTCTTCTCGATTATCCGCCGCGCCTGTTCGTTGCCGGTGTACTCCAGGGAACGCGCAAGGAAACTGATGTTGAGGTTGTGATAGCCGAAGCACTCGTTCTGCGTGCCGTGGTAGATCATCCCGCCCATCGGGTAGACGGCGGCCTCGAGGAAGTCGAGGAAGAGCTGCACGTGGTCGGCGAACTTCTCGTCGCCCCACACGCGGTGCGCCAGCTCGCAGATGAGCAGGTAGTAGACGTCCTGATTCGGATAATTCCCCGCGCCGTAGATGCCGGTAGTGAAGTTCCTCAGCCCGTAGGTCTCGTACTGATGCTCGACGCATACGCGCAGCTCGCGCAGCCACTCCTCGTCCTTCGCGGGCAGCAGCAGCCACGGCAGGTGCTCGTGGAGCTGCCAGTAGGCATCGAAGGTCGGCCCCAGTGTGAAGCGCGGGATGTTCGGATCGGCGCCGAAGCGCGCCTGGCGGCCGGGGTTCCAGTCACCGTCGCGATGATTCTGCAGCACCGCCTGCATGGTGTTCAGCAGGTTGCGCACCAGCAACGGATTGGCGTGCCAGGCGCTGCGCGGATGGGTCAGCCCCCACGCCATCACCAGACAGTTCTTCCCCAGCGTCGCGAACGACCACGCGTTCTCGATCTGGGCGTAGCCCTCCGCACCCTTGGCGTAGACCGTCGGCTCGATGGCGTAGCGCGCCATGATCTCGTTCAGCCTGGCCACGTAGGGATTCGCGTCGGCGTCCGGATCCATCGCCTCGAGCGGGTTGGCCCGCGCCTGCGCCATGATCTCGTCGAAGCGCGCCATGTAGTCGCGCGCGCTCTCCAGCGTGGCGCGCGCGTTCGTGCCCAGCCCCGCCTCGATGGCCAGCCCGGCATCGGCCACGGCCCAGTCGAGCATCGCCAGCGCCATCGCTTCCTCGGAACCCGGCTCGCCCACACGCTCACGCAGCGCGCTCAGCTCCTGCATCGCGCCCACGACCATCGGCCGCGCCTCCTCCAGGTCGGCGAGGTTCTGCGCCCGCTCGCGCTCGCGCCGATCGGCCTCGGCGACATCCCAGGCCAGCGCGACATCGTCCCAGGTCACCGAGCCTGCGGCGAAGTAGCCGAACAGGTTGATCTGCACCCGAGCGCTCTCAGGACCGACCTCGATGCGCTGCTCGATGTGCTGCCAGCCGGTCTCCGCGGGGTCGCCCTCGACGTGGATGTTGCCTGCGCCCCGCCCCTCGGCGTTGATGAAACTGATCCGTGCAATCGGCCCGCGACCAGCCCCGGCCCGCGGGGTGTCCGCCCGCACCCACGCCGAGAACACATAGGGACCTGGCTCGACGTCCATCGTCAGGGCCCACGCGCCGCGCTGGGATTGGTCGTCGCATTCGATCCGCACGCCCGCGCTGCCGTGCCGCCCGCCGTGGAGCACGTAGAGCATGCGGCTCTCGGTGCCCCAGCGGTTGGCGCGCCAGAACTGCGGCTGCCGGCCGTCGAGGCTCAACTCAAAACCGCCGTTGAGCAGCACGTTGCTGCCGTCCTTCGGCATCGGCTCGTAGAGGCGCGCCGTGCCCTCGCGCCACGCTGCCAGCTCCCGCGCACGCTCACCTGCGGCCGGCACCGCGCGGATGTCATCGACCGCGATGGTGGTGCGCTCCGTCTCAGGCCCGGCGGTCACCATGAACTGCAGGAAGCTGATCCGCCGCAGGTCGTCGAGGATGTTGCTGTCACGGCTCACATCGAGGCCGGTGATGTGCAGGGCGAAGCTGCGCCAGCCCTCGAAATCGAGCGTGATCTCGTCGCCGGGCGCGGTGTAGTAGAGCGTGCTCTCGCCGGGGCGCACCACGCCCAGCGTTGGCCTCACACGCGCGCCTGACCCATCGCCCCGCACCAGGAACTCGACCGCGAAGATGTCGCTGAAGTCAAGCCGCCCGCCGGGCATGTTGGTCATCCAGGCGAAGCCGAACTCACCGTAGTCGGTGGCGAACTCCAGCACTCGACCGCGCTCGGCCCCTTCCTCGACGACCGCGATGGTCGCGTTGTCCTTGTGCCGCCAGGTGCCGATCTCGCCATCCTCAAAGTCCCAACGCACGACCTCCTGCGCGAGAGCGGCCTCCTCCTGCGCGGGCACACCACCCATGCACAGGCTCGCCAGGCAGACACCGGCCAGCACTCGCAGCGTCATCGCAACACTCCTCACTGCAGCGTGAAGTTCGCGAACCGCTCCGGGTCGTTGATCGCCGGGCCGGGCATCGGCGACCACGTCTGCATCTCGTCCACCGGCGGATAGGGTCGGTAGCGCACGAAGTTGCCGGTGAAGCTCATACCCGGCGACGGCTCGACCCCCATCGAGGCCCACGACACCGCCATCTCCACGGTCCAGCCGCCATCGTAGGAGCCCACCGCGTATTCGACCTCCCAGGTCACCGAGCGGCCGTCCAGGCCCTTGCTGAACTGCTGCATGTCGCCGCCCGCGTCGATGATGATCTGCTGGAAGACCACGCGATCTCCGCTGGGATTGATCGCGGTGTCCACCGCGTCGCGTGTCCAGATCTTCTCGGACGACAGGCTGAACTGATCGCGCGCGCTCTCCGGGCACTCGTAGGCAACGTAGAGGTTGGTGTCATCCCACGCCGCCCACGCGCGCGTCGCCTCCTTGGACCTGCTGATGCTTCCCAGCAACCCGAAGTCGGTGGCCGGCTCGACCTGCTGCCAGACGGCGTCGTCGAGCTTGCCGTCGATGGTCGGCGGCGTCTGCGCGCGCCCCACGACGTAGTCGCGGATCCTGTAGAGATCGCCCACCGACTCGCCCTCGATGATCTCCCTGCCTTCGGGGGAGTCGCTGCCCTCGAGTATCTCCACGAAAATCCGCCGCGAGGGATAGACGTTTTCGGCGCCCGCGGTCAGCAGCACGCGCCCATCCCAGCCCTCCGGCGCCCAACGCGCGAGGTCGATGGTCATCGTGGTCTCGCCCCCCTCGCTGATTACATCCCCGAGCGAGATATACTCGGTCGGCGCCGCGCCCGTGCCCCATCCCGGACGCGTGACCTCGCGCTTGGGGTTGATCAGCCCCAGGCCCAGCGCAACGCGCTTGACCCACGCGTCCCCGGCGTGATAATCGACCATCATCCCCGCGAACGTGCTGGTGTACTGCGGCTTGAAGGAGGGCATGCCGCGCAGGAAGTTCCAGGCATCGAAGAAGGTGTTCGTAATCTTCAGCGTGAGCACGCGCGCGTCCTCAAGCTCGAGCGCGCCGTAGCCGTAGCCGTAGCGTGTGCGCGGGGCGTCGAGGGTGCCGCCGCCGCAGGTGAGCGCGTCGGCATCGGCCAGGGCGAACTGCCCGCCGTTGCGGCCGTCGAAACTCTCGGTCATGGCGCGCAGCACGTGCACACCACGCGCCTGCACATCGGCGTCAACGACCTCCACGATGGGCCGGCCACCGGGCAGCCGGTAGCCCGGCAGCTCGGGCTCGTACTCGCCGGTGACGGTCACCGTCGCCGAGCCGCGCAGCGTCTGGCCGTGGGTCTCGCTCGCCACGCGCACCTCCAGCGCACCCGCGTGAATCTGTTCGGGGATCGCCAGGCTGATCGTCCCGTCGGCGACGGGGAGTTCGGCAACGTGCAGGATGACGTCATTGCGCGCCACGCAGACCGATGCCTTCTCTCCCGCGCCCTCCACGGCAATCGCCAGCGTCCCGCCCGCCGCCACTTCCGGCGGGCACGTCAGCGCCAGCCCCTCGGCGACCGGCGGGGCATCCCGCAGGGCGAGGTCGATGGTGCTGCTGCCGGAAGCCAGCGGGACGATCGCCAGCCGCGTCTCACCGACCAGCATCTCCCGCGCGACGCCCGGCACCGGCGACCGCCCCTCGGGCATGACTACCAGCGCCTCGGCGCCCCCTTCAGGGGCGCTCGCGGTCAGCCGGATGACGTCGCCGAGGACCTCCCCGCGCACGCTCGCGCCGAGCACGTCCGGCGCCTGGAAGTTGGTGCGCAGGCCATCAACCGAGAAGATGCCTGCAGGCGAGCTACTGAGCACCGCCATGGTCAGGATGTGCTGCGTGGTCGGCAGGGTCAGCTCGATGCGCTCGCCGGGCTGGTCGATCACCTGGACGTCGAGCAGTCGCGCGACCGTGTCGAGGCCCCAGCCACTCTCGCGATAGATGTCGCGTCGCATCTGCTCGGGCAGCGACGGCCAGGTCTCACGGATGTCGCGGTTGGCGTAGACAAAGACATACGCCGGCTGTCCGGGCTGCAGGCCCAGCGCCTCGGTGCTGGCTGAGATGGTCGCCTGGCCGGCATCCTCGCGGTGATCGATCACCGAAATGACCGCCGCATCACCGTGCTTGAGCGCGTAGGCCTCGATCTCGGTGTTGGGATCGACGCGCCAGTCGGGCTGCAGGTCAGCCTCAATCCATTGCAGGCGCCGGGTCTCGTAGGCCGCCTCGATGTAGGGCAGTTTGAGGCGCAGGTTGGGCGCCCCCAGCGGCTCGGCCGGAGTGATACCGAGCCCGATGCAGTAGTTCGAGTAGAACGGCAGCGTGTCGGGGCGCCAGTACAGCGGCACCACGATCTGGTCGGGGTCGAAGACCTGGCGCATCTTGACGATACTCAGTCCGTCCGCGGAGCGGCGCCAGGTCGAGGGGTTGAGATCGCGGTCGATGCCCTCGTAGTAGCCGATGTCCCACCACGGGCCGGTGCGGGCGTTGAACCACACGGCCTTGTCGTCCCCCTGCGCGCGCGTGACCTCGCGGATGCGCCGGTAGAGTTCCTCGTAGTGATAGTCCTCATCGCAACCCAGATGCTCCCAGTCAATGAGGTTCTGCCCCCCGCCACCGCCGTCGAGGTAGAAGTAGTCGCTGTCGAACTCGCGCACCAGGTCGGCGAACTGGCCGATCAGCTCATCCATGCTCTCGGGGATGCTGAAGCGGCGCGCGTGGTTGAGCACCATGTTCGAGTAGGCATTGAAGACCTGGCCGCTGCGGTCGGTGGTGATGAACCACTCGGGGTGCTCGCGGTATACGCGCGAGCGCGGATGCACCGCCCATGCCCAGGTGTACACCCCACACTTGATGCGCGGAGAAGTGCGGTGCAGGGTGTCGATCAGCTCCTTGAGCCACTGCGTGTCCATTCTCGCGCCGGCACCGTCCTCGACGATGCCCTCGCTGAACCACTCGCCCCAGACACCGTGGATATGCGACAGGTGCCAGAGAGTGCCGGTCTCGGTCATCGCCAGGGCGTAGTTGGGGCCGAGCATCGACGGCTCGAGATCCGCAGAGCCGTCGGGCCGCCCGGCCAGGCGCTCGACGCCGATGCGGGCGGTGGTCTTCATCTCCGTCTGCCAGGTCGGGCGTGAGACCGAGTCCCACGCCGCCGCGGTCTCGGGGAGGAACCGCCACATGCGATAGAAGTCGATCTGGCGGCCGTTGTAGAGGGCGAACTGCACCTCGGTGGACTGCTGTTCCCCGGGCGCGAGGTGCAGGGTCGTCACGCCGAAGCGCCAGCCGTTGGGCAGGTAGATGGGCGGGTGGTTCTCGCGCTCGTACCAGCGGGAGGTCAGCGGCCGGCACCACCGGTCGTTGATCTGATGACGGAACTGCGCCACGCCCCAGCCGAGGTCGTAGCGGTGCAAGATAACGGTCTTGGAGTTGCGCGCGCCCAGGGCGCCGATCTGCCGGGGCACGGTGATCTCATCCGCGAAGAGGCGCGCGCCCAGCCCGCGGTCGCAGCCCATGTAGACGGCGCCGCGGCGGAAGTCCTCGGCGGCGATGCCCCCGGTCCGGTGGGTGATGAAGCGGTCCGGGGCGTCGCCGGTGTTGGTGAAGCCCATGCGCTTGATCAGCCGGCGACCGTCGGGGCTGACCGTGTAGGTCTTCTCGATGGCGATCTCCGGCAACGCGGCGTTGCGGCAACGCAGTCGCAGCATGGTCGGAGTCTGCTCAACCACCGCGGTGACTTCGTCGCCGTACTCATCGGCTTCGGTGTCGCCATCGCGGGTGTAGAGGTAGTAGCTGTCACTGAGCCGCTCCATGACCCTGGTCTCGTGCTCGCGGCTCCACACGCCGCCCACCAGCCCGTGCTCGCGGTCGATGGCGAAGCGTGCGATCTCGCTGTGCAGATACCAGTAGTTCTCGTCCTCGCGTTCGGCGTCGCTGGTCTCGGGCATCGGCGGACCGGTGTCGTAGGCGGCCGCAGACGCCGCCTCGCGGTCGGCATCGGTGGGCGGACGGCCGTACAGCTCGACCTCGGCCAGCTCCACGTCCTGGTCGGCGGCGGGCCGGTTGAGGATGAGCTTCAGGTAGCGCGCGACCGCCCGCACGTCACCCGCGATCTCGTGCTCGGCGTCGGCGCGCCGGGAGTCTTCATTGCGCAACGAGGCGACGGTGCGCCAGCTCTCGGCGTCGTTGCTGACCAGCACGTCGGCCGAGGAGATATTGACCGCGGGCGCGGAGAAGGCGCGCAGCACCGCGCGCGTCACGAAGTACTCCCCGCCCAGATCGAAGACGATCTCCGGCGTGTCGCCCAACATGCGCCAGAACGCCTGCTGCTCGCGCGGGTTGACCTGGCCGTCGGTCAGCACCGTCCGGCTCTCGTCGCCTCGGTTGGGCGGATTGACATAGGTGTAGCCGGCGACCTCGATGCGCTGCTCCTCCTCGAGGTTGGTCTGCTGCAGGTCGGCTACGATCACGTGCGCGTTGGCCACGCCGAAGGCGACGCGGCCGCTGAGGATGGGGAACAGGCTCTCGTCGGTCGCCGACAGGCAGAGCCGGTCATCGAGATAGACCTCGATGTGTCTCCCACGCACCTCGGCGCGCAGGGTCATCCACTCATCCAGCGGCGTGGCCTCCGGGCGCACGGCCTCGATGTAGTCGTCGAACTCCCGGTCGAGCCTGCCGTCCATCACCTTGGACATGTAGAGCGAGCGGAACCTGGGGCGCAGGTAGATCCAGTAGCCATCGCGCTCGCCCCACACGCTGCCGTTCCAGCGCATGAACAGCGAGAAGCCCGAATACTTGTCATCGGCGCGCAGGAACTTGACGCGCGCGGTGACGGCGTAGTCATGCATCCGCTCGCCGCCGAACCAGTAGATGTGCTGGTTCGGGGCCGGGTCGATCTCCAGCGCGCCGTCGGGCAGACGACGTCCCTCAGCGTCGCCCTGGACGGCGGTCCACTGCTCGGCCCAGTCCTCGCTGAAGGGCTCAGCGGCAGCGGTCAACGCGCAGGATAGGATCAGCACTGCAATGAGGCTCGATCGCACCTTGGTCACGGCAGCTCACCTCAAGGAACGCATCACTCTTGCGACCGGTCGATGGTTGTGGTCGTGCTCGCCCCGGAGAGCACGTCGCGCACCGTCACCGTCCACTCGCCTCGGGGGTCACTGACCGCGAGCGGCACCCGCAGGTCCGCCATGCCGCCGGGCGCGAAGACGTTACGCGCATAGGCCGGGGCCGGGTTGCCGTCCGGGTCGGTCACGCTGACATGCAACACATGGTCGCCGACTTCACCGTCCGCCAGCACGGTAACGCGAAAAGCATTGCCGGCGCCGACGACCTGGATGCCGGTGACCTCGTAAGGCAACACAGCGAAGCACGCCGCCTCGCCCGGCGCCAGCGTGGCCTCGATGGTCTGCGTCCGGCCCAGGTACCGCCGACGACGCATGTCATAGATGTGGGCGACGCGGCCGAAGTCCACCTCGCAGGTCTGCGGCTCCTCACACAGCCGATGGTCCCGGATCAGGCCCACGATCTCGGCCCCGCCCAACTCGAAGCGCGCGCACTCCCACGCCAGCGCGGGCGTCTCCGGGTCCCCGCTGTCCACGGTCACGCGCCGCTCGACGCCGGCCCCGTCCATGAGATCGCGCACCATCGCGACTGCGGTCGGGTCGTACTTGGGCAGCAGACAGTTGAGATAGACCGTGTGCCCATCACCGAGGTCACGGCCGATCACCGCCGGGGTGCCGTCCTCATAGTGCGCGACTATCTCCGCCTCGCCCACCACCTCAATGGCCTCGCGTACCGAGCTTTCGAAGCTGCCTGGCCCTGTGAGCGTTGCCAACTCGTAGGTCGCCGCAGGCTGTGTGCGCCGCACGCCCATGAGGCGCTCGAGCAGGGCATCATCGCGTGGCGCACCGTGCTCATCGGTGACCGCCAGACGCACGTCGGCGATCAAGGTGCCGCCATCATCGACCCACGCCAGCAGCGCATCGGCCAGTTCATCGGAGATCGCGCAGGTGAAGGGCAGGAAGAGCACCTTGTACCTGGTCAGCTCGCCCGCCATGATCTGCTCGGGAGCCACGTAGTTGTACATAAGCTGCAGCTCCTGCAGCGCCAGGCGGAAGTAGAACGCGCTCTTGAAGTACGAGCCGTAGGAGTCAGTGACCGCGCCCTCGGGCGGCACCGGCTGCTCCCACTCGCTCTCGCACCACGCCACCAGCATGCTCGGATGCGACCACAGGATGGCCACCTGAGGGTCGGCGCGGCGCGCCTCGATGAGCGCCTTGCCGATGCCTTCGCGCAGGTCGCGGATGGTCTCGGCCACGTCGCGCGAGTAGGGCGTGAAGGCCTGCGTCGGATGAATCAGTGCCCACGACTTGCCGCGATCGGGCGCCGCTGCGTTGGTCGCGTAGTAGGTGACGCCACCGCTGTCGTGGAAGGCCAGCCACCACGGTTCGTAGGTGACGGCCCGGTGGCGATGATCGTAGCCGATCCAGCCGTAGTTGGGCCAGTCCTCGCCCGTGCGACCGGGCAGGAAGCTGCGCCACAGCTCGAAGACCGCCTTCTGAGCGGTGCCCTTGATGGCCTCGGAGTACTCCTGCGCCCACTCGAAGCCGCACTGCGTGCACAACTTCCAGAAGTCGTTGCCGTTCGTGGGCATCGCGCCGAAGGTGTTGGTGTGCCCCACCCGTGTCTCGGGCGCGCCCTGCTTGAACGCCTCGGTAATGCGCCGCATGCCGTCGATCCACACATCGGTCATGAAGGTGCGGAAGTCCACGAAGGGCGCGAAGTTGCCGGTGCCGCGCACGTCCTCGGTGGTGGCGCCCACGATCTCGTCGAAGCCGGCGTAGTCGGTACCCCAGCGCGCGTTGAGCGCCGCAATGTCCCCGTACCGGCGGGCCAACCACTCGCGATAGCGCGCCTGGCACCACTGCGAGAAACACACCTCGCGGCGCTCATGGCGACTCGTAAGCGTGGCCTCATCGCACACATTGATCGCGAACGGGCCGAAGCGCACCCCCTCGAGCGCTTCCGCAGATGCCTCGCTGACGTAGCGTTCGATGACCTCCGGATCGCTCAGACAGGGGATGCGCACACCCTCCTCGACGCGCGCGCTCCCGGTAAAGGCACGGCCGGCGCGTGAGTACATCGCCGGCACCAGCGGCGTCTCGGTGGTCGCGTAGGCCCAGCTCCCGAACTTGCCGTCGAAGCCCAACTCCATGAGCATGCGCGAGTACTGCTCGCTGATGTAAGGATTCGTGAAGCCATCGCCCCAGGTGCTGACATGCCAGTCGCGCAACGGCGCATCGCGGTTGACGCGCGGGAAGTACACGTCGGTCCAGGCGCTGTCGATCTCGCGCCCATCCTGCGCCAGCAGCTTCACGAACAGCTTGTGACCGGTGGTCAGGAGCTGGTCGGCGGGTGGCGTCAGCTCAATAACCGTCTCCGCGGCGGCCGGCGCCGACACCTCCGCCACTACGCGGTCCCACGCGTCCACGAGGCGCGCCTCAACGGTGGCCCATCCGGGCGCCGGGGTGGCGGTCACGGTGACCCGCACCGCGTCACCCGGCTCGTACCACTCACGATCGAGCGTGATGCCCCCGATGGCCGACGGCTGCTCTTCGCCCACGATCCCGCCCCAGTAGAGCGCGCCGCCCTGTTGGTCGCGCACGATCACATCGGAGATCATCGTGCCGGCCGGGGGCTGGGCCGTGAGGATGGGCCGGATGGGGCCGGTCGCCGGGAAGCTCTGCTTCGGGTAGGTCAGGTCCGGCTCGCCCCAGCGCAGCTCGCGAGTGTGCCGCGGGATAACATCTACAGTCGCGCCCTCAGGCGCGCCGGTCACTGTGAGGCCATCATCCCCGGGCGCCACCCCGACGTCGCTCTCCCCCCGCGCCGCGTACTGCATCGCGCGCCCGATGAAGGCGAACCAGTACTCCCACCAGCGCAACTCGCGCGACATCCACGCGGCGTGATCGTTCTCGACCGGCATGATGCCCCACACGCGCGATACGTCCGTCGGGAAGTTCAGCCACACCACGCGGCCCTCGCCGATCTGTCCCACGCGCACCTCGTTCAGGATGTGCGCGGGCATGTACTCCCAGGGGATGCCTCGCATCAGATAGTGGTCCCCGTCGATGGGCTGCAGCGAGTCGCGATCGCAGTAGGCGCCCAGCCGCCCGAAGCCCGAGATCACCACCAGCCCCGCGCCCGCCTCGACCTTCGCGCGGATCTCCTCCTCAAGGCGCGGGTCGAGGCGGCTGGCGATCACGTAGACCTCATAATCGCCCTCGTCCATGCGCCGCATGATTCGTCGGCCGTCGGGCGACGAAAGCGAATCGCCTTTGTAGCCGCCCTCGATCACGTCGTAGTCCAGCTCCACGCGCTGCGCCAGCTCCACCACCTCGCGTACCGCGCGGTAGACGTAGATCGAGAACAGCGTGCGCAGCGGACCGCCCGCCAGAGGCGTGGCCCAACGGGTGATGCCCTCCCGCACCACCGGCTCCTCGTCCGGCTCGTCGCGCTCGCCGAAGTTGAAGCTGTTGAGGTAGGCGCGCGTGGGCTCGCCCCTGGTCAGCGACACCCAGTCGTAGGCCACCTCACCGGTGCGCGCGACATTGTAAATGTAGAGTCGCGCCACCGGGTTGGGCGCCACGAAGCTGCGCCCGAACTCGGCGAAGTTCTCATCCACCGCCACGTTCCACATCAGCGGCATCTCGCGCACCGGCCGGTCCTCGCCATGCACGATCAGCACACCCGCCAGGCCCCCACCTGAGCCACGCGCACTGAAGCTGATGGTGTAGGTCTCACCCGGCTCGAGCGTGATGTCCTGGGTGGCGAGCACGTAGCTCTCGCCCACCGAGACCAGCTCGTTGTTGCCGCCCATGAACACGGTCTCGCGCAGCAGCGAGCGGTCGGGGGCGGTGCTCCAGCCATCAGGCATGCCGTCCCCGTCCTCGTCCAGCTCGAAGCCGGGGTTTGCCAGCAACTGCCCCTCCTGCGGGTAGCCGGCGGCAAACACCGGCCCCCACGGCGCCAGCGCAATGCTCAGCGCGACAGCAACGACATGTCGCAACGCCCACGGCTTCATGGCGGACCACCCCTGAGTGACCTGTACCGGCATGAGATTACACCGTTCCCCCCTTCCCTGCTCGCCGGCCTGCGTCCTCCACCGGAGGTGGCGGCACAACGCTGCGCGAATCAACCCGCCGGCTTTGCCCGACTGAGACGATCTCTGCGGAGGATTGACCATGCCCGAGGAACTTGCCATCAACGGCGGACCCAAGACCCGCGACACCGGCGTCAAGCCCTGGCCGACCATTGCCGACGCCTCCGGGCGGGACTTTGGCGAGGAGGAGCTGGAGCTGCTGCACCAGGTCATCGAGTCGGGGAGCCTGGGCTACATGTACGGCTCGATGGTCACGCAGTTCGAGCAGGAGTTCGCCGCGCGCCACGGTGTGAAGCACGCCTGCGCGGTCAGCTCCGGCACTGCGGCGCTGCACACCGCCATGGGCGCGCTCCGGCTCGAGGTGGGCGACGAGGTCATCACCTCGCCGGTCACCGACATGGGCTCGATCATCGCCATCGTGCAGTGTAACTGCGTGCCGGTATTCGCGGACGTCGAGCCCGAGACCATGCTGCTGGACGCGCAGAGCATTCGGGAGCGCATCACCGACCGCACCCGCGCGCTGATGATCGTGCACCTGCTCGGCCAGCCGTGCAACATGGACGAGATCATGGCCGTGGTCGAGGAGCACGGGCTCTACCTCATCGAGGACTGCGCCCAGTCACACGACGCCGCGTGGGACGGCAAACCGGTCGGGACCTTCGGCCACTTCGGGTGCTTCTCGCTGCAGCAGAGCAAGCAGATCACCACCGGCGACGGCGGCGTCGTCATCACCAACGACGACGACCTGGCCGACGAGGCCTACCGCTTCCACGACAAGTACTACGACCGCTCCGGCCAGAACCGTCCGGTTGAGCGCATCGGCATGAACTACCGCATGAGCGAGCTGGTGGGCGCGGTGGCGCTGG
>CAZTZN010000116.1:0-14822 GCA_964617715.1 uncultured Armatimonadia bacterium
TCCCGGACTATTCATGAACTGCGAAAAGGGCAATCAGAGACACGCGGAAATGCCCTGTTGCTGGACGACAAGGTGTTTCCGGGAGGTCTCTCCGATGGTACAGAGTCTTCCCGGCATGAACCGGGAATACTCCAGTGGGGGCCAGAATTGGTGGGCAGCTTGCATGGCGGCGACATCTCGTCCGATGGCGGGGTGCTGTTGCTCGCCGAGGCCGAGCGCAAGGGGGGCACCATCGGCGAGACGGTGGCGCAGTACACCGTCGGCGCGCGACGTGGGTGCTGCGGGGCCGCGTGAAAGTCCGGGGGGAATGTACAGCATTCAGGTGCTGGAGCAGTTCGCGCCCCCCCCCCCGCAACTGCGGGGAGCTTGCGGATGCCAAAGAGGGCGGCGCAGGGCAGCCGGGTCGCGGCAACTGCATGGCCATCCAGGCGCGGCTGGAGGGCGCGCGGGCAGCGGCGCTGGGCTTCCGCGCCTACGGCGGCCCGCCCCGCGGGTGCTGGAGGCGGGGCGGGCCGCCGGCTCGGCCGGCACGGGGTCAGCGGATGATGCTCACCGTGCTGTCGCTGATGCGGATCGTGCTCGCGTCGTCGGCAATGCGCGTGCCGGTAGCATCGAAGACTGCGGCGAAACTGCCCTCGACGAGCATGCCGTCGCCTTCCATGCGCTGGGTGACGGCCTCCGCAGGAGCTCCCGTGCCCGACGGATAGGCTTGATCGCGCAACACCAAGGCGGCGACCAGCTTGCCCGTCTCGCTGTGCAAGTAGAGCATTACCGCTGTGGCATCGAGCGAGTCGAACTGCCAGAGCACCGGCGGGCGCATGCGGCCGCCGTCCTCGCGCAGGTTGACGATCTCTGCCGCCTCCACCAGCACCGCCACAAGCTCGGAGGGCCCTATGGAGCCGGGTCCGGTCATGGCCTGTATCTCGAGGGTGGCCGCGTGCTGGGGACGGACCCCAATGCGCACCAGGTTGCGATAGCCATCGTCATCATAGGCGGTGATGGCGCCGTAAGCGTTTGACCAGACCGGGTTCGTCCCCCCCCAATCCGAGCCCGCCGGGCCGATGATCACGCGATCGGTCTGCATGGTCGGGCTGCCAAGATCGGCGCAGACGTCCCACGTGGTCCCACCCGTGTGGGTGATCTGCCACCGCTCATAGGGCGGATCAACCTGCTGCACTACCAACTCAGGGTCGCCGTCGCTGTCGGAGCTGTAGCAGATGAATCGACGGTCACTTGACCATGCCGGGAGCACGTCATGGCTCGAGCCGGCGGAGAAGACATACGCGTTTCCCCCTCCGCTCAGGTACCGTATCTTGATGTCCCACTTTCCCTGGACGCTGGAACTGTAGGCGACCCGGTACCCCCACGGGTCTATCGCCGGCGTCTCGTCGCTGACCCCGTTGTTGGTCAGGCGCGTCGGCGATGAACCGTCTTCGTGCATTGAATAGATCTCCTCGTTACCATCGCGGTTGGAGGTGAACGCGATCTTGGGGTCGGATGCGTCCGGTGACCAATCCGGCCACAAGTCACTGGCCGGGTGGTTGGTCAGGTTCACCGCGCCCAAGCCATCGGTGTACATCACGTAGATTTCGTTGTTGCCATCCCGATTGGTCTGAAAGGCGATGCGGCGCCCGTCGGGCGACCAGGTCGGGTGGCTGTCGGTGACGGTGTTGACGGTCAGAGCGTGTGGATCGGACCCATCTGCTCCGATCATGCAGATCTCCCGGTCCTGCGCCGGACGCTGGCGGTCAAAGACGATGGTGGTGCCGTCCGGCGACCAGGCAGGAGCCGCGTCATCGGCGGTAGTATTCGTCAACCGCACCCGGTTGGAGCCATCGAGGTTGCAGATGTACAGATTCAGATTGCCCGGTGGCCCGCTCGCGTAGACGATGCGGTCGAGCAAGGCCTGCGAAGACAGCCACCTGATCTCTGAGCCATACAGGGCCGCGAAGGTGATCGGACCCCAGCTCGGGATCTCTTCAGCGACAAAGCCGGCGGCCGATGCCGGGCGCACCAGCAGCGGACCGACCTGCACCGATGCCGCATCGCCACCGTCGGCCGGGGGCGGGGGCGGGGCGAGCGATTCTTCGGGGCCACCACATCCGGCCAGCATGACGGCCAGTGCACATACAGCGGCAGGGAGGTGGAGCCGCTTCATTGTGATCTGCCTCCATGTGCGACACGTTCGGTAGTGACGGCGCCTCAACGAACTACAATGACGTCGTCCGCGGTAATGCGCACGGCTGATGCGGCACCGGCAAGGCGCTCCCCGCTACCGCCAAAGACCGCGCTGAAGTTGCCCTCGACCATGGTGGCGTCACCCTCGATCCGCTGAATCACCGGGCTGCCGTTGGAGCCCGTGCTCGACGGATAGACCTCGTCGGCGATCGTCATCACCGCCACCAGCTTGCCTGTCCATATGCTGAAGTAGAGCACTACCGCAGTGGCGTCGAGCGGATCAAGCTGCCACAGCGCGGCCTGGCGCCCCCGGCCCGCGTCCTCGCGCAGACTGACGATCTCATTCGCCTCCACCAGCACTGCCGCGAGGTCCCCCGGACCCATCATCATCGCACTGTGCTGGGATAGCGACTCGATGCTCAGGCCGGGCAGATCCGCTGGACGTACCGCGATGCGCACAAAGTTGCGGTACCCGTCGTCTGCGTAGGCGACGACACCGGCGTCGGCATAGGTCCAGATGGGGTTGCGCCCACCCCAGTCCGAGCCCGCCGGCCCGATGATGACGCGATCGGTCTGGAGGGTCGGGCTGCCCAGATCCGGGCACCTGTCATTCGAGCTGTTGTCGGTCAGGACAAACCGGTCGTAGGGCGGATCCGTCTGCTGCAGCACCAGTTCGTAGTCAGAGCAGCCCAACATCTCGGAATAGCAGATGAAACGCCCGTCTGAGGACCACGTGGGGAAGTTCTGAGCGCCCGGAGCCGACGAGAAGTTGTACCCGGACGAGGAACCTCCGCTGCTGACCATGATCTCATACGCGCCCTGCACCATGCTCTCCCACGCGAGGGCGCTGCTGATGAGGCTGAAGGCCGGCGACTGGTCAATTCCCGCTCTGTTCGTGACGCGCGTCTGCGACGAACCGTCCTCCCTCATGGTGTAGATCTCCCAGTCGCCCGCATCGCGATTTGACGCGAAGGCTATCTTCGAGTTGTACTGATAATGTGACCAGTCAGGCATGCGGTCTTCCGCCGGGTTGTTGCTCAGGTTGATCGCACCCGTACCGTCATCGTACATGACGTAGATCTCGTTGTCGCCCGTGCGGTCCGTCTGGAAGACGATGCGCCGCCCCTCCGGCGACCAGGCCGGCGACCTGTCCGACGCGGTGTTGTCAGTGAGCGCATGTGCGCCGGAGCCGTCGGCGTTCATCACCACGATCTCGGAGTCCATGCAGACGCGCGTGCGCTCAAAGGCGATGCGGGTACCATCCGGCGACCAGGCCGGCGAAGTATCCGACGCGGCGTTGTCGATCAGCCGGACCGCGCCCGACCCGTCGAGGTTGCACACGCAAATGTCATAGTCGGTGCCCGAGCCCCGCGCGAACACGATGCGGTCCAGGAGGGCCTGCGACGCCAGGTAGGTCACGCGCGAGCCGTAGAGGGCCACCAGGGAGACGTTACCGTCCCCAGAAATCGGCTCCGCCACGAACCCCGCGGCCGATGCCGGGCGCACCACCAGCGGACCGACCTGCACCGGGCCCGCATCGCCACCGTCGGGCGGGGGCGTGGTGGGCGGGGCGAGCGACTCTTCGGGGCCACCGCATCCTGCCAGTATGGCGGCCAGTGCACACACAACGGCGAGCAGGTGGGATCGGTTCATCGTGATCTCCCTCCGTGCACGACAGTTCGGTCGTGGCGCCCCCTCAACGAACCACAGTGACGTCATCTCCGGCGATGCGCACGGCTGATGCGGCGTCGGCAAGACGCGCCCCGCTGGCGTCAAAGACTGCACTGAAATCGCCCTCGACCATGGTGGCTCCACCCTCGACCCGCTGAGTCACCGGGCCGGCGTTGGGGCCCGTGCTCGACGGATAGCTCTGGTCGGCAATGACCATCACCGCCAGCAGCTTGCCGGTGTGTCCGTGGAAGTAGAGGGCAATTGCGGTGGCGTCGAGCGGATCGAGTTGCCACAGCACCGGTGGCCGGCCACGCCCGCCGTCCTCGCGCACGTTCACAATCTCGGCGGCCTCAACCAGCACGCCCGCGGTCCGATCGCCCTGGGCGATCGAAGTCAGGGAAGAGATTTCGATCGTATCCACATCCTCCGGGCGGACGCCGATGCGCGCCAGGTTGCGGTAGCCATCCTCATCGTAGGCGGTGACCACCGCGTAGGCGTTCGACCAGACCGGATTGCTCCCGCCCCAGTCTGATCCCGCCGGCCCGATGATCACCCGATCGGTCTGGAGGGTCGGGCTTCCCAAGTCGGGGTGGACGTCGTGGGTCCCGCTCGGATTGTGTGTGATCTGCCATCGTTCGTAGGGCGCCTCAGTCTGCTGCAGCATGAGTTCCTGATCTCCGCCGAGCAGTGAGGCGTAGCAGATGAAGCGTCCGTCGCTGGAGTAGGCGGGGAACCGGTCAGCGCCCGAACGGGCCACCAGAGTGCGCCTGGAGCTACCGCTCGAATACATCCTGAAAATGTCGTAGTCCGATTGAGCGATGCTTTGGAAGGCGAGCCAGTCGTAGAGGGGATGAAAGGCAGGATACACGTCCGGCACTGAATTGGAAGTCAGCCGTGTGGCCGCGGTGCCGTCCGGCCGCATCGTGTAGATCTCGGCATTGCCGTCCCGCCAGGAAGCGAACGCAATCAACGGGTTGGCAAGGGATGACGACCAGTCGGGCTGCCGGTCGCTGGCCGGGTTGTTCGTCAGATTGACCACCCCGCCCCCGTTGCTGTACATGATATAGATTTCGTCGTTGCCATCCCGATCGGTTTGAAAGGCGATGCGGCGCCCATCGGGCGACCAGGTGGGGTGTCGGTCGGTGTCGGTGTTGGCGGTCAGCGCGTGTGGATTGGACCCGTCTGCGCCGATCAGACAGATCTCGCGGTCCTGCCCCACGCGCTGGCGGTCGAAGGCTACGGTATTCCCGTCGGGTGACCACGCGGGCGCAGTGTCATCAGCAGAGGTGTTTGTCAAACGCACCCGGTTGGAGCCGTCGAGGTTGCAGATGTACAGATTCAGATTGCCCGGTGGCCCGCTCGCATAGACGATGCGGTCGAGCATCGCCTGCGACGCCAGATAATTGATCTGGGAGCCGTAGAGGGCTGCCAACGAGATCGGACCGGTGGTGGGGATCTCGAGGGCGGTGAAGCCGGCCGCCGAGGCGGGACGCACCGACAGTGGGCCGATCTGCATGAGCGCGGCATCGTCGTCAGGGGGAGCAGGTGGGGCCACGGCGTCCTCTGGACCACTGCAGCCTCCGAGCGCCATCGCGACAATGATCAGCGCCAACAATGACGTGGCCGCCCGCGACATGGTCACCACTCCCGAGGTGTGTCGGATGCAGTCACCTCCATGCCTGATCGCAGGCAACCGCGTATGCTTTCATCACTTATTCGATATGTTATCACTTCTCCCCTCTATTTCCACGTCCATATGCAGATTCCTTAAGCGGACACAATCGCTGTCGATCCCGGCGATCGGTGTGGGCGCCTCGTCGCTTAGCTCCGCGCTCCCCGGGAGCAGGTGACCCCGATCTCCTCGTCGCCCGGCTCGGTATGGACGACCAGCCCCTCGCCCCACATCCGCCCCGGGGCCCCGGAGGAGATGCCACGGGTGTCATCGGCCCCGATGGTCCTCTCGTCGTCCTCCCGGACATCGGTGTCATCACTCGGGTAGTCTTCGTCGTTGCGGTGCTCGATGGTGAGGGTGTCGCCCGGCGTGTCCTCGGCCATCCCCGCCCTGGCGTGCGCCGGCCGGATGGGATTGACGAGCGGACGTGCGGAGAGGAGTCCGAAGGTCACAACGGCGTTCGGGAGCACACTCAGCAAAATGACGTCGGCTCGACTGCGACGGCCGTTTGCGCGCGCACAGAGGGTTGTGTTCGTCGCCTCAAAAACACAATCCACAGGCTTCGTACGGAAGATCGAGGAGGGACAGGTCAGAGCCTGTCATGAGACCAGGCCGGCAGAAGTTCGGTGATCCAGCGATACCGGGGAGAAGCGGAGGAGGCATCTCTCAGGGCGGCGAAGACCGAAGCCTGAAGATGCGGCGACCGGCCACAGACGGCAACCGCGCGACGTGAAGGGAACAGATGCGCGGGGCGATGATCCCCTGCAGTACAGGCGGCCTGCCCGCAGATGGCGTTCAGGGAGTGACCGAGCATGACTGAGCTGCCGACTGTCTCACTGGTCGCGCTGTCGCTGCTGCTGGCCGTGGCGAGCGCGGGCGCAACGGAGTGGTCGGTGTGCTGGACCGGGCCCACGGAGGCGAGCGCCGCCGCGGATGAATTGGCGCGCTACGCCGGGATGGTGCTCGATGCCGCCGTCGAGGTCACGGGGCAGGAGGCGGCGGCGGAAGGTCGGGTGTTCGTGGTCACCGACGCGGCCAACGCGCCCCAGGAGATCGCGGCGAAGCTCGAGGGCCTGCGCCGCGACGCCTTCGCGATCGAGTACCCCGTGCAGTGGCACGGGCGCGAGGTGTGCATGCTGGTCGCTCACGACCGGTTCGGCTGCGACTACCCCGTCTATGCCTTCCTGACGCGGTTCATGGGAGTCAACTGGGTCGGGCCGGGGGAGCTGGGCGTGGTGTGGGCGAAGCAGCCGGAGTGGGAGCTGCCCGCGCGCATCAGCGTGGTCGAGAATCCGGACTTCGAGATGCGGCTGTGGAGCGGGGACTCGTTCAGCAGCCGTGAGTGGCTGGCGCGCAGCTCGCGCATGGGCTTCCACCACGCGCTGGGGCACGTCTTCCACCCGAACAAGCATGGCGACACGCCTGAGGTCTACCCGCTGGTGGGGGGGCGGCGGTACATCCCCGAGCCCGCCGGCGGCCCGCGCGCGCTCAGCGGCTGGCAGCCGTGTACCTCGAACCCCAGGTCCATCGAGATCGCGACCGACTACGTGCTCGAAACGCTGGCGAACAATCCGCGGCTGATCAGCGCGAGTTTGGCGGTCAACGACGGCGCCGGGAATGAGTGCGAGTGCGCGAGCTGCCGGGCACTGGACGGGCCGGATGCGTACGCGCCGGGACGGCGGCCCAACCTGTCGGATCGGTTCTTCCACTTCTACAACGCAGTCATCGAGCGGGCGCTGGCGGTCAACCCGGAGGCCAACATCGGGGTGCTGGGCTACGGCGTGGTATCAACGCCGCCGACGCAGGTGCGCGTCAACCCGCGCATCCATGTCTTCGAGGTGCAGCCGGATGTGCCGACGCTGCAGGCATGGGCGGCCACGGGCGCGACTCCGGCGCTCTACCTGTGGCTGTGGGACGGCGGCTTCCTGACCGTGCAGCCGGACCTGCACATGCTGGGCGAGCTGGTACGCGCCGGCCATGAGCTGGGGGCGATCGGGCTCTACTCGGAGATCAAGGCGCACTGGGTGATCAGCGCGCCCAAGTTCTATGTGCTTGCGCACCTGCTGTGGGACAGCTCGCGCGACGTCGATGAGCTGCTCGACGAGTATCTGCGCCTGACCTACGGGCACAGCGCGCTGCCGCACGTGCGGGCGTACTTCGACCGTTGGTACGAGATCTACCGGCGGCGGCCGCCGGAGCTGCTCCATCAGAACTCGTACGGCTGGCGGGACACCCGGCATCTGCAGTGGCTGCGGCGCGATGACCTCGCGGCGCTTGACGACGCGCTGGCGCGGGCGCGGCTGGCGGAGTTGACCGACGAGCAGCGTGCGCGCCTGGACTACCTGCGCACCTGGCACCGGCTCATGCGGCTTAACGCCGAGCAGTACCTGGTCTCGCGGGAGCTGGGCGACCCGCGCTGGGTGGCGGCGCGCGGGGCGGATGAGGTGCTCGATACCATCGAGAGCAGCCTGCGCCTGACTCCCGACTTCGACCGCATCTGGCGCAACCAGGTGGCGACCGACACCAGCGGTTGGCTGCTCGACGCCAGCGCGCAGAGGGACCCCGAGGCGTACTGGATGAGCTTCTTCGCGCAACTGCGGACGATGGTGGACAGCGGGCACGAGAGCGCAATAGATGACGCCCTGGGAGCGATGAGCGAACGAATGCTGGTCGGGGACGACGCCGACGCGGTGGTCGCGTGGTGGCAGGAGCGCATCGAGGAGCGGCCGGCGCTGGAGCGCTACATCGGGCCGGAGATGAACCGCCTGCGCGGCGTCGAGCCCGAGAGCATCGTGGTCAACGGGAGCTTCGAGGAGGGCGAGCCCGGCGATCCGCCCACGCTGCCGGGCTGGGACTTCTACGAGTTCTACGGCATGGTCAAGGGCGTGAAGGCGCGCTATCAGTGGCGTGAGGGCAACGGGCACGACGGCGGCCGCGCCATCGGCATGGGCGAGGGGAACTACCCCGAGCTGAAGGCGATCATCCACATGGAAGAAGGAGCGCGCTACGAGCTGTCGCTGTGGTATCGCACCGAGGGGCGCGAGAGCCCCGCGAGCCTGTGGCTCTTCAGCTACGAGGGGGAGCTGGCGTCGCCGCGCGACATTGACCAGGAGCGCATTCACAAGTTCGCGCGCATGGACCTCGAGCCGACCGATGGCGAGTGGCGCTACGTCGAGCGCAGCCTGACGCCGTCGGTCGGCGGGACCTTCGTACTGCAGCTCGCGGCCTACTATCAGAAGGCCGACGTGTGGACATGGTTCGACGACATCGAGATCCGCCGCATCTGGTAGGGCGCCGCGTCTGATCGTTGCCTGTGGGGCGAACGGTTCGGGGCATTCCGCTCACCGGCGGAGCCCATGCGCGGTCGCCGCCTGTCGTCCGGAGGGCGCATCTTCGGACGCGCCGTGGTTGCCGTCGTCGTTTCGTGGCATACACACTCCTGTGCGTGCGCCGTATCGGGTGGCCGCGCGAGTTGCGTCTCACGGCTGCGTCGGAAGGAGCAATCGCTCATGACATGCGTCTGGCGCTGGATGCTGCCCGCGCTGCTGGCGGCGCCGCCCGCCGGTGCGCAGGAGATCGTGCTCGGACCGGAGACCGACCTGCGCATTGTCGAGCAGCTCCCGGCGGAGGCGCTGGAGGGCGTGCTCGCCGATGAACTGCGCCCGTACCTGCTTGCGGTGCTGGGCCGGGAGGAGCCGGCGGGCGAGGGCCGGCGCGTGACCTTCGTGCTGGAGGCGAAGTACGCGCTGTGGTCGGATGTGCCGCCGGAGGAGCTGGAGACGCTCGCGGACATCGACGGCTTTGAGATTGTGATCAGCCCCGGCGCGGTGCCGACGGTGCGCATCTCCGCGCCGACCATGCTGGGCGCCAGCTACGGCATCGAGTACTTCCTGGAACGGTATCTGGGCGTGCGCCAGGTGATGCCGGGCGCGCTGGGGACAGTGCTGCCCGAGCCCGGGCCGGTAACGCTGGCCGAGGGCGTCGAGCGCGTGCGGCCGGCGATCGTGAGCCGGGCGTACACCGGACTGCTGTTGCCGGACATGGAGCGCAAGCTCGCGATGCAGCGTTCGCCGGCGTGGGACATCCTCATGCCCGAGCGGCATCACTTCACCGGCTGGGACTACGTGCGCAGCGCGCGCCTGCACTTCCTCACCCACGCCTCGCACAACATGTTCAACATCTTCCCGGTCGAGCAGTACGGCGAGACGCTGCCCGAGGTCTACCCGATCAAGGACGGCGAGCGCTTCATCCCCGAGAGCCGCGACGGCTGGCACCCGTGCTACTCGAACCCGAACACGCTGCGCATCGCCATCGAGAAGGCACGCGCGGCCTTCGAGGGCGGCGCGCACTGCTTCTCGCTGGGGATCAATGACGGGCGGCGGGTGCGCTGCGAGTGCCCTGAGTGCACGGCCGCGGGCTGGCCGCAGGCCTACTTCAACTTCGTGACCCGGGTGGCCGAGGCGGTGCGCGAGTACTACCCGCCGCACATCGTGGGCGTGCTGGCCTACGGGGACGTGAAGTACCCGCCCGAGGACCTGGTGCTGCCCGAGAACGTGCTGGTGCTGGTGACCGGCGGGCGGCTGGGCGCGTGGGAGGGCCATGCGACCCACCTGGGGGCGTACGAGTACGCCTACGGGACCGGCTTCTGGGTGCCGAACTTCCCGCTCAAGGCGATGGCGACGAATGCGCGGCGCTATGCCGAGCTGGGCGTGTCGGCCTATCACGCTGAGGTGCACCCGGTGTGGGCGTTCGACGCGCCCAAGGTCTACATCCAGAGCCGCCTGCTGTGGGATCCGAGCGCGGACGTGCATGCGCTGCTGCGCGAGTTCTGCGCGGCGGCATTCGGGGCGGGCGGGCCGGCGATGGAGCAGTTCTACCTGCGCTGGGCGGCGCTGCGCGATGATGATCCCGTGATCGACGGGCTGATGCAGCCCACGCCCATGAACCTGTGGCGGCGCTCGTCGGGGCAGTTCGCGCAGGTGAGCGCGGAGGACTACGACTTCTGCCGGGCGCGGCTGGACGAGGCGACGGCGCGGGCGGACGACGACGGTGAGCGCGCGCGGCTGACCATGGTGGGGCGCTTCCTCGAATACAGCCGCAACGCCTTCGAGATGAACCGGCTGGCGGGCGAGGTGTTCACCGGCGACATCCCGGGCGACCCGGTGGCGGTGCTCGACGAGCTGAGCGAGCGGCGGGCGCGGCGACAGGCGCTGCTCGATGAGATGGCGGCTCACCCGGAGTGGTTTGAGGGGAGCTGCACCACGCGGGAGGCGCTGACCGGGCCGAACTTCGAGGGCCGGGCGTCGTGGACGCTGAACGCGGATGTCAACAGCGCGGTGAAGACGATGCTGCTGGCGTTCGCGGAGGACGGGCGGGAGATTGCGGGAGAGCTGCCCGCGGACCTGCGGCCGTACGCGGTGCTGCCCGAGCGAGTGTCGCTGCCGGTGAAGCTGCGGCCGACGCACCCGTGGTATCCGGAAACGCGGTTCGTGCCGATGCAGGCAGGCGATGCCGAGGGGCGGCTGGAGTTCGCGACCGGGCCGACCGACCGGCGCATCGAGGAGGGCCGCGGTGCGGGCGCGCTCAAGCAGCACTATGCCATGGGTACCATCGGCATGAGGCCCGAGCCGGGCCCGCGAGTGTTCGTGTGCGATATGACCGTGACCGGGCGGGCGGGCGACCTGCGCGTGACCACGGTGAACTTCGCGCTCAACATGGGCTGGACACCCATCGACATCACGCGCTCGTTCGGCGACGAGGAGGAGACGGTGCGGCTGCGCTTCGTGGTCGAGCCGGTCTATCCCGACTCCGAGTGGATCGACAGGCCGACCGCGCACGACATCCACGTGCTGTGGCAGCCGAGAGACGAGGGGTCGGCGCTGCACGGTGGGTTCTGCGTGGAGCGGCTGAGGTACCCGGAGGAGTGAGAGCAGCGGACGGCCTCCTCAGCCCCCGGCCCGGCTGGGTCGGGCCCCCCCTCTCTCTGTTCCGCCTTTGGGCGGGAGAGCGGGAGAGGGGGGAACGGCGGTAACGGCGGCAACGAAGGGAACGACGGCGACAACGGTCACGGCGACGGCGGACGACAGTCGCCCTGCGGGCGACCCCCTCGCGAGGGCGCGAGGGGCACAAAGGCAACGGCCGACGGCAACGCCGAACGGACCACGGGCGAGGACGCCCGGAGCACCGCGGCGCGGTGCTTGTTGCGGGGTTCGCTTCGCGAACGCCCGTGGCACGGGAAGCGCGGAGGTGCGAGGGGCGGACGGGAAAGGCAACGGCGGACAGGCAGGATGCCTGTCCTACGTACGACATACGGCGATGGCAACGGTAAGCGGCGATGGCGGACGGACGAGGTGATCGGTGTGCGGATGATCGCGCTGGTGGCGGGTGTGCTGATGGTGGTCGGGGTGGCGGCTGCGCAGGAGGAGGCGGCGCGGGTGAGCTACAGCTATCCGGTGCCGCCGGATGAGGAGAACTGGGACGGGCAGTTCCAGGACCCCGGGCACACCAAGCTGCTCGACGGCCGACCCGGCGGCGGCGCGCAGTACTCCGTCATCTGGGCGGCGACCACCCAGGAGCGGTTCGTGGACGTTGACCTGGGCCAGCCGGTGCGCCTCGACCGCGTGGTGGTCAGGAGCTACAAGCACTACACCGGGCGCGACTTCCAGCTCGACCACGTGCGCGTCTACCTGAGCGAGGGCGGACCGGAGGGCCCGTGGCGGCTGCTGGGCGAGCAGGCCGGTTACGCCCTGGCGGACGAGAAGGGCATCCGGGCGTTCGCCTTCGAGATGCCCGACGAGCCGGTGCAGTGGTTCCGCGTCGGCGTGCAGAACGATGACGCGGTGCGGCTGGCGCTCAGCGAGATCGACATCTTCAGCGCGGCGGCGCCGGACCTGTCGTACGTACTCGCCGCCAACTTCGACGAGGTGGTCCACGAGCCCGAGGGCCCGCCGCCGACACCCACCGCTGCGCAGGAGCAGGCCGGCTGCATCCTGTTCGCGCCGCACTGGATGCGCAAGGTCTTCGGCAACTCGGTGCCGCTGGAAGGTGAGGTGGCGGCGCTCGTAGCGGCCGCGGCACCAGGGGAGTATGAGCCGATGACGCTGGCGATCTACCCGCTGCGCGACCTGGGAGAGTGTACGCTCAGCGTGGGCGCACTGACGGGGCCGGCTGGGGCCATGCTGGGGCCGGAGACCATCGAGGTGCGCACGGTGCGGCTGTGGGCGCAGATCCCCGGGCAGAAGGGCGCGAGCTACGCGAACCAGTACATTGAGACGCCTGAGCTGCTGGAGCCTGGCGCCACCATCGCGGTCGAGGCCGGGCGCACGCGCGAGTGGTGGCTGACGCTGCACGTGCCGGAGGACGCGCGGCCGGGAACCTATCGGGGCTCTGTGACCTTTGCGCCCGGGGACGGGCCGGCGATCGAGGTGCCGGTGCAGGTCAAGGTGCGGGCCATCGAGCTGCGGGAGCCGGAGGGATACAGCTTCGGGATGTACTGGGCGCCGTGGCGCGAGTCCCCGGACACCCCCGATGAGCAGGTGATCGCGCAACTGCGGGACATGCGGGCACATGGCATGAACTCGGCGGCGCTGGCGGCGGATGCCTCGATGGCGCGCGGGGACGACGGGCAGTGGAGCTTCGATCTGACCGCGCTGATACGGGCGCTGGAGCTGATGCGCGCCGAGGGGCTGACCGGCCCGGTGCCGTGGAGCTACGGCTTCCCGCCCATCGACACCGAGTTCGGCAGCGAGGAGCACTTCGCGCAGGTGAAGGCCTTCGTCGAGCACGTGCAGGCGGAGCTGGCGGAGCGGGGGCTGGGGGAAGTGCTGTGGTACCCGCGCGACGAGCCGTGGTCGGGCCAGCGGCGCGAGCAATGTCGAGTGCTGCTGGAAGCGATCAAGCAGGTGCCTGAGGCCCGGACCTACGTCACTACGCGGCTGGACACCGCGCGGGAGTTCGACCCGTGGCTGGACGTGCGCTGCCACACGCTCTCTCTCAGCGGCGGCTTCAATCCGGTGCTGGTGCGTGACGAGGCGGCGGCGAGCGGCGACACCTACTGGTGGTACACGAATGCCTGCCGCGAGTACCCGGACGTGATGCGCTTCAAGGGCGGCTGCTTCTTCTGGAAGACCGGCGCGACCGGGCAGTTCTACTGGGCCTACCAGTACCCCCGTAACGACCCGACAAGCGACCTCGACGGCATCGACTGGTGCGCGGCGTACCCGGGGGACGACGGGCCGATCCCGACCATCGAGTGGGAGGGCCTGCGCGAGGGCATCGACGACTTCCGCTACCTGCACACGCTCGAGATGGAGATCGCGAAGGCGCGGGCCGGGGGCGATGTAGCCGCGCGCGCCATCGCCGACGAGGGGCAGGCGCTGCTCGAGGAGATGCGCGAGGCGACCGTGGTAGACCTGGCGGTGTACGAGGAACGGGGGATCAGCTTCCACACCGACAGCATCTGGGAGCCGGCGGAGTACGACAAGTACCGGGAACACGTGGCGGACCTGATCAGGAGGCTGCAGGCGCGGCAGTAGCGCTGAGGAGAGGCAGCAAGGGCGATGGCGGACGTAAACGGCGGACCGGCAGGAAGGTTGCCTCCAACAGCTCCTGTCCGGACCCCGTGCCCTCTTGTCGTTACCGTCACCATCCGGGGGCGCTTCCCAACCCACCGCTGTGCTCATCACAGGAGGACGCGATGGGCGCGCTGGCTGACCCGGGGCGCGTCAGCAACGGGCGTGAGATCCCCAGCAGAAGCCCCGGCGATAAGCCCTGCATGGCGCGCACACGAGCTGCCGGTGGAGATTGCGGACGGGCTGCCGGGGCCGTGGGAGCGGGTGGAGGTGGCGGCCAATGGCCTGGCGCTGGAGCCGGCGGACGACGTGCAGGGGAGCGTCTCGCTGCCGGCGGTACCCGCTTTCACTGCGCGGGATGCTTCGCGCCATGACCGCGGAACGAGATGGCGGCGGAGCTGCTCCATGTGGCCTGCTGCGACATGCAGGCGGAGCCGGACCACCTGGTGCGCTTCGTCTTCTCATGCGTGTGTGGGGCAGACAAGCGCGTTGTCCAGGGCTCACTCGCGGACGTCACCGGCCATCTGAACTGCGCCGGTTGCCCGGTGCGCGCGCTCAGACACCTTCGCAGAGAAGGATAGTTCTGCGGACGGTCTCGATGCTCCAGAGGGTTATCAGAAGTCCCGTTGCCCGCCCGGATAACTGATAACCGTATGGCGTAAGAGGGCGGAGAGCGTATCTGTAAACCGAGTTAGCCGGGCGGTTCAGACCGATTCCGCCCAGATAACCGC
>CAZTZN010000117.1:0-14627 GCA_964617715.1 uncultured Armatimonadia bacterium
GAGGCGGGCATCCCGACGCTGGGCGAAAAGCCCATCTCCAACTCAATCAAAGAGGCGCGGCGCATGGTCAAGCTCGCGCGCGAGAAGGGTGTGCCCTACGCCATCAACCTCAACCACCGCTTCACCCCCGCGGCCGTGCGCGCCAAGCAGTGGCTGGACGAGGGCCGGCTCGGTCAGCTCAACATGGTCAACATGACCATGTGGATCAACAACCCGAACGAGACCAGCCCGTGGTTCCACATCCGCGCCCTGCACCCGCACTCGCTTGATGTGATGCGCCACTTCGCGGGCGACTTCGCCCGGGCGCAGTGCTTCTTCCGCAAGGGCGCGGGGCGCAGGATCTGGTCGAACCTGCAGGCCAACCTGCTCTTCCGCAACGGCATCATCGGCCACCTGACCGGCAGCTACGACGCCGGCGGCAGCTATGGGCTCGAGACCCTCGAGCTGGTCGGCTCCGAGGGCCGCGTGGTCATCAACGAGGCGTGCGAGAAGCTGTGGTTCTTCCCGCGGCGCTCCAACGAGGTCGAGTGTTTCGAGCACCCGGGCGGGATGCAGTCCTTCCCGGACACCTTCGCCTCGCGCATCGGCGCGTGGGTGGATGATCTGCTCCAGGGCACCCCGCCCGACGAGGTCGATGGCAAGGGCGAGGACGCGCTCAAGGTTCAGCTCGCTATCGAGGCATGCATCAAGTCCTGGCAGGAGAACAAGGTGGTCGCGGTCCCGCAGCGGTGAGCCGCCGCCACGGCCCCGGCAGAAACGGAAGGCGAGGAGCCGACATGATCCAACTCGGAGCCAACACGGTACTTTTCGGAGACCACGATCTGCGCACCGCCATGGAGTGCATCAAGCGCGCGGGCTATGACGCCGCCGAGATCTCGGCGCTGGGCGGGATGGCCAACCACCTGCCGCTGGACGACTGGCGTTCGGTCGCGGGAGAGGTGCGCGCGCTGGTCGAGGAGCTGGAGCTGCCGATCACGGCCATGGAGGTCGGTACCAACGCCGAGGATCGGCTCATGCTGGCCTATGAGGCCGCGGCGGAGCTGGGCATCCCGGTGATCAACGTGGGGCCGGGCCGGCCGGCCGACGACCCCGAGGGCCTGCAGGGCCTCATCGACCACCTCAACGCGATGGCCGCGAAGGCCGAGGAGTTCGGGGTCACGCTGTGCATCAAGGCGCACGTCAATACGGTCCTCGACAGCACACCGACGACGCTGGCGGTGATGGAGGGGGTGTCGTCGCCGAACTTCGGCATCGACATGGACCCGAGCCACATCCACCGCAAGGGCGAGGTGCCCAAAGAGGCGCTGGCGCAGGTGATCTCCCGGGTACGCCATGTGCACATCCGCGACTGCGTCGGACGCGGTCCCAGCCCGGGTACTCCGGAGCAGCAGGCCTGCGGGCGGGGCGAGATCGACCTGATGGGCTACTGCCGCGTGCTGGTGGACGCGGGCTGGGAGGGCCCGGTCAACCTCGAGATCATCGGCGCGAAGGAGTATGACCTGTTGGCCCAGGCGATCATCGCCGCCGAGAGCTACGGCTACCTCAACGCGTGCATGAAGGCCGTCGGCGGGAGATAGCGGCATGGCGATCGGCGTCGGCATACTTGGATTCGCGCACGGTCACGTCAACTCGTACTGCAGCCGCTGGCGCGATCAGCCCGAGTTGGGGGTGCGCGTCCGGGCGGGCTGGGATCACGACGCGGAGCGGCTGGCGCAGGCCGGCGGACAGTTCAGTCTCGAGGCCGTCGCGGACGTGAGCGAGTTGCTTGCGCGCGATGACATCAACGCGGTGGTCATCGCCGCCGAAACCTCGCGGCATGCCGAGCTGGTGGAGCAGGCGGCGGCCGCGGGCAAGGCGATCATCCTGCAGAAGCCTCTGGCGCTGACCATGGTCGAGGCCGACCGCATCGTGAGCACGGTGAACGAGCATAATGTGGCGTTCACCGTGGCCTGGCAGATGCGGGTGGACCCTCAGAACCTGCAGATCAAGGATCTGCTCGAGAGCGGCGTGCTGGGGCGGGTGTTCATGCTCCGGCGCCGACACGGGCTGAGCATGTGCCTCAACGATGCCTTCGCCGACTCCTGGCACGTGGACCCGGCGCAGAACCGCGACATCTGGGCCGACGATGCCGCCCACCCCATCGACTTCATCCACTGGCTGCTGGGTGTGCCCCAGGCGGTCACCGCCGAGATCAGGACGCTGCACAACCCGCACATGCCCATGGACAACGGCATCGCCATCTACCACTATCCGGATGGCCCGCTGGCGGAGGTGTGCTGCTCGTTCACCACGCGCGCGGCCGAGAACACCGTGGAGATCATCGCGGAGAACGGCACGCTGGTGCAGAACTACGGCGACGCCCCCAGCGCAGCGACGCCGCGTCCCGAGGGGGCGTGCGGCCTGAAGTGGTTCCTGGCCGACAGGGGCGAGTGGGTGTGCAGTGACATCCCCAGCCCCGATTCGCAGGGCGCTCGCATCGCGGGACTCGCCGGACCGCTGGCCGAGTTCCTGCACGGCCGGCGACCGGCGCTGGCCACCGCCGAGGAGGGCCGCACCTCCCTGCGCATGGTGCTGGCCTGCTACGTATCTACCCGGGAGGGCCGGCGCGTGCGGCTCGACGACCCGGCCATCGACGACGTCTGAAGATCACACCCTGACCGACCCCAGGGCTCGGACCGGCCCACTCGTGGCCGCCGGCAAGGAGGAAGCAGCATGGCCCGACGCGCGAAGAAGCACCGCCCGAACATCCTGATGATCGCGATCGACTCGCTGGTCTCGACGCACATGAGCTGCTACGGCTACCATCGGCTCACCACGCCCTACATCGACCGCTTCGCCGAGGGCGGGACGCTGTTCGAGAACTACTTCTCGCCGCACATACCGACCACATCGGGCTACGCCTCGATGCTCACCGGGCGCGACTGCTTCGGCACCGGCTGCGTGGCGCTGCGCCACCAGGGTCCGCTGGTCGGGAACGTCAAGACCCTGCCCGAGATCCTGGCGCGCGAGGGCTACGAGAGCACGTGCATCGGCACGCTGCCGGAGATCCTGCGGCGATCGGGCTACGAGAGCACCTGCGTCGGCTTCACCGGCAACCCCGCGTCCCGGGGGTTCGACAACTACCTCAACTACGAGGGCTGGGGCGCCAGCGAGGACGGCCGGGCGCACAAGGCCGAGAACCTCAACGCGGTGGCCATCCCCGAGCTGGAGCGGCTCGCGAAGGGCGATGGCCCCTTCCTGTTGCTGCTGCGGCACATGGACCCGCACTCGCCCTACCTGCCGCCCGGGCACTATGAGCGCATGTTCTACCACGGGAACGAGTTCAACAAGCGGAACAAGTCGATGAAGCCGGTCTTCGACTTCGCGCCCTTCGCCGACTACTTCCGGAGCTGGATGCCCGAGGGCGTCACCGACAAGGACTACATCATCGCCCAGTACGACGGCGCGGTCGCCTACATGGACGCGTGCATCCAGGTCATCTTCCAGGCGCTGGAAGGGCTGGGCATCCTCGACGATACCATCGTGGTCATCAACTCCGACCACGGCGAGACCCTCTATGACCACGAGTGCTGGTTCGATCACCACGGCCTCTACGACAACACCCTGCGGGTGCCGCTGATCATCCGCTATCCCAGGCTGGTGCCCGCGGGCCTGCGGGTGCCCGGCTACACCCAGCACAAGGACCTGGTGCCGACACTGCTGGAGCTGGCGGAGATCAAGCCGCGCGACGAGTTCGACGGGCGTTCGCAGATGCAGCTCGTGCGTGGCGAGGTCGCCAGCTTCGAGCCCGAGTTCTACATCACCGAGTGCACCTGGATGCGCAAGCACGGCTGGCGCACACCGCAGTGGAAGCTGATCGTGGCGCTCGAGCCCGACTTCCACTTCAAGCCCCCGGTGGAGCTGTACAACCTGGTTGAGGATCCGGACGAGAATCACAACCTGGCCGACGAGCGGCCCGACGTGGTCGAGTTCCTGCGCGCGCGCATGGAGGCGTTCATCGCCAGGCGCGAGGAGGAGCTGGGCATCACAAATCCGATGCTCACCCAGGGCGCCTGGCACGGGCACCCGGAGGTCGGCCCGGCCTTCGAGAGCAGCGAGCAGGCCTACAACACCCTGCACATCGGCGACCGCAACCAGGCCGCGAAGCTGCAGGCCAAGTCCCGCTGATGAGGAGCGCGACGAACCCATGCTCAGAGTAGCCGTGATCGGCTGCGGCCCCATCGGCAACCGCCACGCCGACATCTACGTGCTGGATGAGCGCAGCGAGCTGGTGGGCGTATGCGACATCCTGCCCGAGCGCGCGGACACCGCGGCCGCGCGCCTGGGCGTACCCGCGTTCTACGAGGCGCAGGAGATGCTGGATGCGCTGGCGCCGGACCTGGTCAGCGTGGCCACCGGCGGCGTGGAGTACGGCAGCGACCACTACGAGCCGACCATGCAGGCGCTGAACGCAGGCTGCCACGTGTTGTGCGAGAAGCCCATCTGCAACGAGATCGCGCCCGCCGAGGAGATGGTGGCGCTCGCGCGCGACAAGGGCCTGTGCTTCGGGGTGGACTTCAACCACCGCTTCACCCCGGCGGCCCGGCTGGCGCGCCGGTGGGTGGACGAGGGGCGTATCGGCCATCAACTCTTCGTGAACATGGCCATGTGGATCAAGAACCCGCGCGAAAGCTCGCCCTGGTTCATGGTCAAGGCCCTCAATCCGCACACGGTGGACATGATGCGCTACTTCGCGGGTGACATCGCGGCGGTGCACGCCTTCGCGACCAGGGCGCCGGGCCGGCGTATCTGGTCCACGATGCAGATGAACGTGCGCTTCGTCAGCGGCGCGGTGGGCAACCTCACCGCCAGCTACGACATCGAGCGCGGGCATCCCATGGAACGCTGCGAGGTCGCCGGCGTGGCCGGGCGCTTCGTGCTTGAGGACATGTGGCGCGAGGCGACGCTCTACCCGGCGGGCGACCCGGAGAAGATCGTGTACACCAACCCGGTATTCGGCGGTTATCGCGACTTCGTGGACACCTTCATCGACCGCATCCACACCTTCACCCGGCAGGTGAGCGAGGGCGTGCCGCCCGAGGAGATCGACGGCTCCGGCGCCGATGGCCTCGCCGCGCAGAAGGTGCTGGCGGCGGCCATCGAGTCGATCCAGAACGAAGCCGTGGTCTACGTGGATTGACGGTCACTCGCGGTGTCGAACGGCCGCCGGACTCACTCCGCGAGTCGGATCTCCCCCAGGCGCGCGGGCTCGCGGAAGCCGCCGAAGGTCGGCGACCAGGCGAGTGAGCGCGACATGCGCGTGGCGCGCAGGGCGTTGAAGTAGAGGGTGTCGCCGGGCCGGGCGCCGCCGGGCACGAGCTGCGCAAGCGGCAGCGCCATGCGCACGGTCCAGCGGTCGGGCGCGGACACGTCCGAGCGCAGGATGACGCCGCTGTCCCACTCGGCGGTGGGCTCATCGTACGCCAGGTCGAAGTGCACACCGTCGGCGTTGAGGCCCATCTGCCGGTAGCGTGGCCCGCGCTCGCGCGCGAAGAAGATCTCCCACTCGTCCTCGTTCCAGACCGTGATGGCGTCGCCGATGACCAGCTCCGCGGGGTCGATGCCCACCTCCTCGAGTTCGAGGTAGAGGTACTCGCCGTCGTGGGCCATGCGCGCCCGCACCTGCCGGTCGGTCTCCTCGCCGCGCAGCGAGCACCAGTCGCCCAGCACCGCCGCCCGGCTCCAGTCGGCCCGGTCGAGATCACCGTCCGCGGCGGCGATGCGCGGGATATCCGCGCTCGGCCGCGCCGAGCCGCGCATCGCCAGCAAGTGCATGAAGCTGTCGCGCCCCTCGGCCATCCAGCGGTAGATACCACGGTAGAACAACGCCACGCGCTCGCCGTAGACCGGGTCGGCGTCGCGGGTGAGCCGCCGTGCCTGCGACAGCAGTCCCCGGTACTGCTTCATGCGTTCCTCGGTGCCCAGTGACAGCCACGCCTGCATCTCGGTCTGCGCGACCTGCCCGGCGTGGTTGGCGGGGTCGGCGTAGGTGGTCTCCATCGCCTCGTACAGCTCGCGCATCGGCGCGGCGGCCGGGCCGTAGTAGCGTTCGAAGAACTCGGCGATGACGCGGTTGCCATCGAGCGTGGGGTCATCGGCCAGCTTGAAGGTGAGATACAACTCGAGCTGGTCCATCAGCGGGCTACGCTGGCTGTGCGCCAGGTAGGAGGGCTCGATGAAGAAACCACGCACTCCGCTGCGGTGGAACTGCGCAAACTGACCGACAATACTGTGGGCGAAGAATCCCGGATAGGGCCGCCAGCCCTGGTGCGTGGCCCACAGGCTCGGGTAGCAGTAGTAGAGCCAGACGAACTTGGGGCGCTCGACGGATTCGCGCGTCCACGCCTCCAACACGCGCCGGTCGTTGCGCACCGACTCGGGGTGATAGATGCGCCGGGTCTGCAGGCACAGCATGATGCTCACGTTGGGTTCGAGCGGCTCGCGCGTGGGCGGGTAGACGTAACGGCTGTAGGCGAGCGCCGCCAGCCACTTGTCGGGATGGGTCCTGCCCACCTCGCGCGCGACCTTGTTGATGAAGCCGAAGACGTAGTTGCTGGCGGTGTCATTGGAGGTAGACGGATAGCCGCGCGTGGGCTGCTCGAGTATCTCGGCCTGGCAGCGCTCGCACCTGCACCACGAGGCGTTGTCCATGGGCACGAGCGCGAAGAAGTCGCCCTCGGCGCGCGCCCCCGGATGCACCCGACCGGTGTCGAAGTACTCGCGGGCGTCGGCGATCACCTGGTCGATGAAGCCGGGGTTGGTGAAGCACATCTGCGGCGGCTGCCCCTCATAGCCCTGCGCGAACCAGTCGGGGTGCTCGTCGAGGAAGCGATCGTAGTAGCCGTAGAACGAGTGGTTGGCGGCGTAGCGTTCGCCGCCCTGGCGCATGCGCCGCATGTACAGGCGGGCGGCGCGCAGGTCGAGCGACGGATAGCCCTCCTCGTGCTCGATGGTGTCGCCGATCAGGTCGGCGGGCAGGGCCTCGCCCCGGTACACGTAGCGGTAGGTCATGGCCGGGCGCCGGCGGATGTCCTCGCCCGCCACGGTGAGCGTGTCCCGCCGCGGGATGACCTCGCCCAGCTCGGTGGGCAGGTACCAGCGCACGTCGCAGAAACGCTCGAGGAAGTCGTAGACGGCGTAGACCGTGCCCTGCTCATCGAAGTCGCCGGGGAAGGTGCGCGGATCCTGGTAGTCCATCGCGCGGCGGTCGTCGGCGTCGCGGCCCATCAGCACCAGCGCGCCGGGGCGAAAGCCGATGATGTACTCCTGCCGCGCGAAGTCGTCGCTCGTCAGGCCCAGCGCGCGCGTGGCCGCGCTCTCACCCACCAGGATGGCGACCTCCGGCACCGGGTCAGTATCCGCCACCACGGGCACGGTGGTCCCGGTCATCCTCGCGAGATGGTACCGCAGCTCGGCGGCCGCGAACTGCGCCGCGCGCGTGGGTGTCTCGGCCAGCACGATGCTCGCGACCGCCTGACCGTCGCGCACCACGGTCAGCGACTCGCCCTGCGCGAGCGCCTCGCCACCCGTCCACGCCATCGTCAGAAGCACCGGCACGATGCACCACGCTCTCACCGCGATCGCCTCCCGGGTGTGTCGGTCGTCGCCCGTGGTCAGATGCGCCGGGCCGCGCCGCGTCACCTGCAATGACCCGCGAAACGACCGCCGCCGCGGAGAGCCGGGCGGGGAACCGGTGCCGGGGGCTCACCTGATGGTGTCGGGCGGCGGCGGAGAGGCCGTGCGCCGTAAGCGCAGACTGTGGCGGACGATGGGGCTTACCAACCCAATTCAAAGAGCGTGGGCAGTTGGGCCAGCCGGGCGGTGGCGGCCAGGGCCGCCTGGTAGCTGACCTGTCGGGCCTGCAGGTCCATGAGCGCGTCGGCCAGGTCCACGTCCTCGACGCCCGCCAGCACCTCACGGGCGGCGAGTTCGGCGTCCTCGGCGGACGCGAGCGCGTCCTCGATGCGCATGACTCGGGCGCCGAGCATACCACGCTCCTGCACGACATGGGCGTAGAGGCGGTCGAGATCGGCGCCGAGTGCCGCCGTCTGCTTGACGTCGCCGGCCTCGATGGCCGCAGCGATGTCGGCGAGGAGCGCGAAGAGGTCGGTGCTCACCTCGGCCACCGCGCGGTTGCCGGCGGAGTCCTCGAAGTTGAACAGCCGATCTCCGGGGATGGTGGCCTCCATCGGGCGGTCGGGCGCGACCCAGAGCTGCATTCCCTCCGAATCCCCCGCGTAGGTCACGCCGTCGGGCCCGTCTACGAAGGGCGCCTGGCGGGCGAGCTTGCCGGCGAAGAGGTACTCTCCCTTGACGCTGATGTTGGCCTCATCGAGGACGCGTTCGCGGATCCCACGCACCATCTCGGCGATGGCCCGGCGCGCCGCATCGGTCTCACCAGGCCGGCCCGCAGTGAGCACCAGGTCCTGCGCCTGGCGCAGCGACGAAGAAATGCTGTCGAGCGCGTTGTCGGAGGGGCCGGTGAGCAGGATGGCGCGCTCAAAGGTCTTCTGCCGGTTGGCGGCGGCGGCGACGTCGGAGCGCGCGCTGATGATTTCGCCGACCGCAATGGGATCGTCGGAGGGACGCACCAGCCGCTTGCCGCTGGAGAGCTGGCGGCTCAGCCGCTGCAGGTCCTGCTGCGCCATCGCCAGGTTGTGGTGCAGGTCCGCGAAATAGTCGTAACTGGACACGCGCATGGCGATCCCACCCGCACTACTTGAGCTGCACGACCAGGTCCATCATCTCCAGCGCGACCGACATCAGCCGGGACGCGGCGGTGTACGCCTGCTGGTAGCGGATCAGTTCCAGCGCTTCCTCGTCGAGGGAGACGCCTGATTGCTGGCTCATCTCGGTCTGCAGGTTGCCCAGCAGCAGTTCGCGGCTGTCGAGCCGGGTCTGCGCGGCCTGGGCGTCGATGCCCACGCCCGCGATCAGCTCACCGCAGTACTCCGAGAACGTGGCCGTGCCATCCGAGAGCAGCCGGCTGTGGCGCAGGTTGTCGATGGCGAGTGCGTTGGTGCCATCGGTCTCGACGACAGTGGACTGCGCCGCGGCGATGAGCGAGATGTCGGCGATGATCTCGGCGCGCACGCGCAGCGAGGCGGCGGGGCGCGTCGGATCATACTCGAAGAAGTCGCCCGCCGGGTTGCCGCTCAGGTCGAGGCCGGCGGCGTGCCGGGCGTTGATCTCGTCGGCGAGCATCCGGGCGAGTGTGTCGAGCTGTGCCTGGTAGGTCGGCATCAGCTCGTCGCGCGCCTGCAGGCGGCCGGCCATCTCACCGCGCAGGGCCTGCGGCGGCGCCTGCCCGCCCAGCGACACCAGGTGCAGGCCCGGCTGCGCCGGGTCGTCGATCAGTTCGAAGGCATTGACCTGATCGTGCTCGACCAGTCGGACGCCGCCGACAAGCACGTCTACTACGCCGTCTTCCTGGGGGATGGTCTCGGCGCCGCACAGTTGCGCCAGCTCGCCGATCAGCGCGTCACGGCGGGTGATGAGGTCGTTGCGCCCGCCCGGGCCGGCCACCGTGCCGACCTGACGGTTGAGCGCGGCGACCTCGCCCGCGAGCGCGTTGACGCGGCCGACCAGGTCGCGCAGGCGCTGGTCGATCTTCACGCGCAGGTCGGCCAGCCCCTGCCAGCGGTCGGCAATGGTCTCGGCGGCCAGCTTGGAGCGCTCCACGACCTGCGCGCGGCAGGCGGCGCCGGCGGGATCGAGGCCCAGGTCGGCCCAGGCGTCGAACATCTCCTCGATGCGCAGCGCCAGCCCGCCCTGAGAGACGTCGGTGAAGAGCCCCTCAACCTGCACGAGCGCGGCGCGCAGGGAGCGCTCGCGGCCGAGGTCACCGCTCTCGTGACGCACCTGCGCCATGAGCAGCTCGTCGCGCAGCAGGCGGATGTCGGCAAGCTCGACGCCGCCTCCAGCCCCGCCGGGGACGAAGCCGGGGATGGCCGCGAGGACCGGGTCCTGACGCAGGTAGCCGTCGGTCTGGGCGTTGGCGGTGTTGTGACCGATGACCTCAAGGGCCGCCCGCTGCGCCGACAGCGCGGTGGAGGCGATGTTGATCATGCGCAGCGACACGTGTCATCACCCCCGGGCGGTCATGCCGATCGCGCCAGCGTGCCGCCTGAGCGGTGCAGTTCGCCCGCACGCGAGTAACCGACGGCGGTCTCCGGCAGCAGGGAGGCAAGCACGGCGTTCACGCGAGCAAGGCGGTCGGCGAGCAGTTCGTTGTTCAGTCGCGCCAGGCCGACCACCCGGGCCTCCAGCCGTCGGGCCTCACGCAGCAGTGCCGCACTGCGGTCCCCGAGCGGGCCCGCGGCCGCCAGCGCCTGCTCACGGCTCTGCAGCAGCAGGTGGAAGTGCGCGAACTGCTCGTGCAGCCGCTCGCTCAACTCATCGAGGCACTTGAGGTCACGCTCGATGAGCGCGACGCGCTGGCGCTCGAGGGTCTCGGTCAGCATGCCGCCGGCGGTGAGTTCCGCCTCCAGGATCGAGACGACGACGTCCGCGGTCATGGTTGCCTCCCCGGCGATGGCTCGTTCAGATACGGCCCTCGGTGATAGCGCTGATCATGGCGGCGGCCAGCTTGTTCCCGTCCCACGCGGCATGACCCGCCACCCGCGCACGCGCGTCGGCCACCACGGAGCTGCGCACCGGGGCGGTCCTGTCCAGCGCGCGGCGGGCCATGCCCAGCAATCGGGCGCGCGAAGACACCGTGATGGTGTCCGGACCGGCGTCCGACGGCGTGGCCTGTGTGCGGCCGGAGGTCAGGTCGGCGCCGATGTCTGTGTTCATACGCGTGGGGTGCAGGCCGCCTGAATTGATGCGCATCAGTCAGCATCCCCTTCCGTAACCGAGTCCGGGCGCTCGGCGGACGTCCGCTCGACCATGACGTCCGCGGCCGAGCGCGAGAGCTCGCGGTAGATCATGTCGGCCAGCCCCAGCTCACCGCGTCGGCCCATGTCGTCGGCCAGCTCGCGGTTGCGCTGCGCGGCGAACATGCGTGCCTCTGCGGATCCGCCGAGGACGCCCTCGCCCCAGGTGGGCTTGTCCATCTCAGCGAGCAACTGCGCGATGAACAGCCCCTCGACCTGGCGGCAGGCGGTGCGCAGCCGGTCGTCCTGCGGCGTCGCCGGGCCGGGCACACGGCTGATCTGTGTCACTGGATCATCACCTCGGCTTCGAGCGCGCCGGCCGCCGCCAGGGCCTGGATGATGGCGATCAGATCGCGCGGCTTGACGCCCAACGCGTTCAACGCGGTCACCAGCTCGTTGAGGTTGCCCTGCGGCGGGATCGCGACGAGCTGGCCGCCGCCCTCATCCACCTGCAATTCTCGTGCCGGGACGACCGTGGTGTCGCCGCCGCTGAACGCAGGCGGCTGCGAGACCTGCCACTCGGCGCGTACCTGGATGGTCAGGCTGCCGTGCGAAATCGCCACCGGGGCAATACGCACGTGCTCACCGATGACCACGGTGCCGGTGCGCTCGTTGATGACCACGCGCGCGGGCGCGTCGGGCTCGACCGTGAGCTGCTCGATCCCGGTAATGAACTGCGCCATGTCCAGCGTCGCGGTCGGCACCGTGACCTGCACCATGCCGGCGCCCACCGTCCGGGCGCAGTTGGCGCCGATGTACGCGTCGATGGCGTCGGCCACGCGGCAGGCGGTGGTGAAGTCGGGGTTGTGCAGCATCAGGCATAGCCGTTGAGAACGCAGAACGTCGCTCTGCACGGCCGTGGACACTGTGGCCCCGCCGGGAACCCGGCCGACTACCGGGTGGTTCTGCCGCACCTGGTCGCCGCCGGAGGAGGCGTTGAAGCCGCCGATGCTCACCGGGCCCTGAGCCAGCGCGTAGATCTGGCCGTCGCCGCCGAGCAGCGGGGTGGCCAGCAGCGTGCCGCCCTGCAGACTCTCGGCGTCACCCAGGGACGACAGGAGCACATCCAGCCGGGCGCCGCGCTCGACGTCGGCGGGCAGGTCGGCGGACACCATCACCGCGGCCACGTTTTTCACACGCAGTTCGGAAGCGCTCACCGACACGCCGAGGCGCTCAAGCATGTTGGCCAGCGACTGCACGGTGAAGGCGGCGCGCGCGCTGTCACCGGTGCCGGCCAGGCCCACGACCAGGCCGTAGCCCATGAGCTTGTGCTCGGCGACGCCACTGATGGTTGCGATGTCCTTGACGCGCGTGGTCAGCGCCGCACCGGTTCCGGCGATGCACGGCAGGGCGACAACGACCGCGATCAGTAGCCTGAGCGTCCGCATGGTCTTCGCCCGCCTCAGAACAGCCAGCTCAGGATGCGCGTGATGATGCCGACGCGCCGGCCCGGCCTGGCCGGGTCGGGGCCCTCGTACTCGATGCGCGCGTTGGCCACGTGCCGGGAGAGCACGGTGTTGTCGGCGCGCACGTCCTGCGGGCGCACCTCGCCTGCGAGGCGGATGGTCTGAAAGTCGTGGTTGACCCGCACGGTGCGCTCGCCCTCGATGATGAGGTTGCCGGCGGGCGTGACGCCGGTCACCGTGGCGGCGATGCGGGCCGACAGCAGGTCGCGGCGTTGCGACTGCCCGCCGGCGGCAACCTGCAGTTGTCCGCCGTAGGTCAGCGACGGGATGAAGTCGAGCCAGCCGGTGCCCGGTCCCACCTCGGTGCTGGAGCTGCTCTGATTCGAGCGCGAGGCGCTGTGTGAGGCCATCGCCGACTCGGAGATGACCACGAAGACGATGTCGCCGGGCTGCCGGGCGCGCCGATCGGCGTAGAGCGACGAGAAGAAGGTGGTGTCGCCCGGGTCGGCCGGGCAGGGCATGGCGATGGCGGCCAGCAGCAGCGCGGCGATCGTGACTGCGAAACTGCGTATCATCATGGGCCTTCTCCTTACTCTCGTGCGATCAGCGCCTGCGTGGGGCTCAGCAGTTGCGCGCTGACTGTCTCGCGTGTCTGCTCCACCCGCAGGCGCACCAGGGCGCCGACGGCGGCCTCCTCCAGCGTGGTCGTGTCGGCCAGCACGCGCACCGCCCCGCATTCCACCACCAGCCGCACCCGTGTGCCGCGGGGCACCAGGATCGGCCCCGGAGTGATCGCCCCGTCCGCTGAGGACGCGACGGACAGGGTGGGGGCGATCCCCGCGGTGTCGAGCATTCCGGCGGCCGCCGGCGGGCCGGTCACGATGACCTCATCAGCCCCGGTGAAAGTCAGCGCGCCGCAATCGATGCCGCAGCGGCGCAGGCGCAGCTTCAGGTAGCCGACGCTCACCCTGCGTTCGCGACCGGGCAGCGGCGCGGGCCCGATGCTCACCCGGCTCAGTTCCTCGACGCGCTCACCCGCGGCATCGATCTGCGCGATCTGGCCGAGCAGGATGTGTTCGCCCTCGATCTGCACTCGCTCGTGCAGGTCGATGACTTCCGCCCGGCAGCCGACAGGGACCAGGGCGGCGAGAGCGAGGCAGATTGTGCGTGCGATGAGCGGTCGCGGCATCAAGGTGCCCTCACCCCAGCCTGCGCTACCGGCGCGTATTGTTGGCGATCTCAAGCATCTGATCGGCGATGCGGATGGCCTGAGAGTTGGCCTCGTAGGCGCGCTGGGCGGTGATCATGTTGACCATCTCCTCGACCACCCTTACGTTCGACATCTCCAGCATGCCCTGGGAGATGGAGCCCAGGCCGTCGATGCCCGGGGCGCCGATGACCGGCTCGCCTGAGGCGGCGGTGGCGCCAAGCAGACTGTGCCCGAGGTTGCTCAGCCCCGCCGGGTTGGCGAAGCGGGCGAGCTGGATCTGACCGATAGTCTGCGGCTCCGACGAGCGGGCGGTAGTGGCCGTAACGGTGCCATCGCTGCCCACCGAGATGGCGGCGGCGTCGGCGGGCACCACCAGCGGTGGCTCGAGCGGGAAGCCGTCGGCGGTGACCACGTTACCCTCGGAGTCGAGCTTGAACGCGCCCGCGCGCGTGTACGCGACATTGCCGCTGGGCATGAGCACCTGGAAGAAGCCGTTGCCCTCGATGACCATGTCCAGCGGGTTGCCGGTCTCCTGGAAGGTGCCCTGGGCGAAGAGCTTGCGGGTGGCGGCGGTGCGGCTGCCCAGCCCCACCTGGATGCCGGTGGGGATCTCCACGCCCTCAGCCGCCGCCGAACCGGCGGTGCGCAGAGTCTCATACATCAGGTCCTGAAACTCAACGCGTTGCTTCTTGAATCCGATGGTGTTGACGTTGGCGAGGTTGTTGGCGATGGTGTCCACGTTGAGCTCCTGAGCCATCATGCCGCTGGCCGCAGACCACAGTGCACGCATCATCTGGCGATCACCTCAAGCTATGATTGCGCTGTGCCGATAGTCAGCAGTGAAAGCAGTGTCACACGCTCGCGCTCTGAATCAGGTGCCCGAGGGTCTCGTCGGTGAGGCGCATGACAGCCGCGTTCGCCTCGTAGGCGCGAAAGCCGGTCATCATATGGGTCATCTCGCGCACCACGCTGACGTTCGCCTCCTCGACATAACCCTGCATGACATGCGGGGTCTCGACCATTCGTGGGCCGCGCGCCGCCGTCAACAGGCCCTCGCCGACCGGCTGGAGCTCCGCCTCGGGGTCGAAGCGAGCG
>CAZTZN010000118.1:0-8418 GCA_964617715.1 uncultured Armatimonadia bacterium
GTTCCTGGACATGCGCGAACAGCACGGCGAGCGCGCCGCTCTGGAAAAGGTGCGCGACAAGTTCCTCGGCGACCTGTGCGGCCCTGGCCGAGACAGATACTTCTATGCCGGGACCACGCACTATCCTCGAGAGGTCTGGCTCATTCTCGGCGTCTTCTACCCCCCAAAGGAACATCAAGTCCCGCTGTTCGAGTAAGGCATCATGCGGGTGGACGAGGCCGACCTCACAGGGCCGGCCTCGCGTGCGTTCTGTGGAAACGCGCCTCGGGGCTACAGTCGGTAGACTTCCTCGGTCGGCAGCACCTGTACGCCGCTGCGCTCAAGCAGCGCCAGCGTGGTGTCGATCATGTCGTCGTCCACCTTGAACAGCACCACCGCGTCCCCTGCAATGGTGATGAAGAACGCGTACATGTACTCGACGTTGACGTTCTCCTCCTGAAGCTGCCCCAACACCGCCCCGAGGCCCCCCGGCCGGTCCGGGATGCGCAGCGCCAGCACGCCCGTGCTGCCCACCGAGAACCCGGCGGCCTGCAGCACCTCCACGGCCTCATCCGGCCGATCCACGATCAGCCGCAGAATCCCGAAATCCGACGTGTCGGCGATGCACAGCGCGCGGATGTTGATCTCCGCCCGTCCCAGCGTCTGACACACCTCCGCGAGCCGCCCCGACTTGTTCTCGAGGAAGACTGAGACCTGCTTGCACAGAACCTCTCCGGCGGTCATGGCTCACGCCTCCTCCCGCTTGTCGATTACGCGCTTGGCCTTGCCGATACTGCGCTCGATGCTCCTGGGCTCCACCAGCTTCACGCCCACCCGGATCCCCAGCGCCGAGCTGAGCCGCTCGCGGATCCTGTCCTCGATCGCCTCGAGTTTGCGCACCTCATCCGAGAAGATCGCGGGCGAGACCTCCACCTGGACCTCGAGATTGTCCAGATGCCCCTCACGGGTGAGCACAAGCTGGTAGTGCGGCTCGACCTCCTCGATCTTGAGCAGCTCCTCTTCGATCTGCGAGGGGAAGACGTTCACGCCGCGGATGATCAGCATGTCATCGGTGCGCCCGGTGACCCGCTCCATGCGCGGGTGAGTGCGCCCGCACTCGCAGGGTTCGTAGTCCAGCCGCGTGATGTCGCGCGTGCGGAAGCGGATGATGGGGAAGGCGCGCTTGGTGACACAGGTCAATACCAGCTCGCCCTTCTCGCCCGGCGGCAGTGGCTCGCCGGTGTCCGGATCGATGATCTCGGGGATGAAGTGGTCGTCGAAGACGTGCAGGCCAGCCTTGGCCTCGCACTCCCCGGCCACACCCGGCCCGATGACCTCGGTCAGCCCGTAGATGTCGTGCGCCGACAACCCCAGGCGCTCCTCGATGCTTTCGCGCGCCCCCTCACTCCACGGCTCGGCGCCGAACAGCCCGGACTTGAGCCGCAACCGGCTCAGGTCGAAGCCGGTCTCTTCGGCGACGTCCACGATGGTCAGCGCGTACGAGGGGGTGCAACACAGGATCGTGCTGCCCAGGTCCTCCATGAGCATGAGCTGGCGCTCGGTGTTGCCGCCCGAAGCGGGGATGACCAGGCAGCCCATGAGTTCGCCACCGTAGTGCAGCCCAAGCCCTCCGGTGAACAGGCCGTAACCGTAGGCGTTGTGCAACACGTCATGACTGGTGCCGCCGCCGCAGGCGATGGTGCGCGCGATGGTCTCCGCCCACACGCTGTTGATGTCCTCGCGCGCGTAGCCCGCGATGATAGGCTTGCCGGTGGTGCCCGACGAGGCGTGAATGCGCACGCATTCCTCGGGCGGCACCGCGAACAGGCCGAAGGGGTAGGTGTCGCGCAGGTCGTCCTTGGTGGTGAAAGGCAGGTGGCGCAGGTCATCGAGGGATCTGATGTCGCCAGGCTCGATGCCTCTCTCGGCGAAGCGCTCGCGGTACCATGGCACGTTCACGTTCAGCCGCGCCACGGTCTCGCGCAGCCGCCGCACCTGCAACTGCGTGCGTTCCTCGGGATCCATACACTCGTAATACGGGTCCCAGATCATCTCATCGCGCCTCCTTTGCTCGTCTGACAGCCCGTCGGTCGCTTGTCGTTGCCGTCCGCCGCACACAGAGCGCGGGCCTGCACGTGCCTGCCGCTACGGTCCGTGACGGCGGCGCCCTCGCCGCCCTGCCTGTGCCGGAGCACAGACCTCCAACTTGCCTGCCGTTGCCGCCCTAAGCCCCCGCCATCATCTGACGTCCGATCGCGAATGCCTTCAGGTTGACGGCCATCGCCTTGGGCTTGAGCACCCCGCGCAGCGCCTCGTCCCAGGCCGCGTCGGGCAGCTCCAGCAGCGTGGCCAGTGCCCCCAGCATCACCGTGTTGGCCGCACGCGGCTCGCCCAGCTCGATAGCCGTCGCCGCGGCGGGCACCATCGTCACCCGCCGCCCGCTGGCGTGCAGGCGGCTGAGCACATCGTCCGGGTAGCTGAACTCGGGCAGGTTCACGGTCACCGGGACGATGCGCCACTCCTCCACCAGCACGCGCGCATCTGACGTGGTCTCGCCGATCTGTCGCAGGCCCTCGAGCGGCTCGAAGGCCAGCATGATGTCCGCCGCACCCTCAGGGATCAGCGGCGAGGCCACCGGCGCGTCGGCGCAGAAGCGCACGTAGCTGTTGACGCTCCCCCCGCGTTGGCTCATGCCGTGGACCTCGCTCTTCTTGACCTGCCAGCCCGCGATCCGGCACGCCTGCGCCAGCACCGTACTCGCGGTGATGATGCCCTGGCCGCCCACGCCGGTGAGCAGCACGTTGGTGACCATCACGCATCAGCCTCGCTCTCGCCGTCGGCCGCCAGCTTCAGCGCGTTGACCGGGCAGACCTGCGCGCACATGGTGCAGCCGGTACACATCACTTCGTCGATCCGCGGGATGGGCCGCTTCCCGCCGTCGTCGAAGGCCGACAGCGCCGGACAGCCGATGCGGATGCACCTTCCGCAGCGGGTACACAACTCCTCGTCGAGCACGGGTGCGGGGCCGTAGTCGGGCACCATCAGCGCACACTCACGCCGCGTGATCACCACCGAGGGCTCCGGCGAGGCCATCGCCTCACGCAGCGCCTGTTCAGTGGCCGCGATGTCGTAGGGATCGACCACGCGCACGTCCTCGATGCCGATCGCGCGAGAGAGCGCCTCGAAGTCCAGCGCGCGGCCGGGCATCCCCGACAGCGTCTCGCCCACACCCGGGTGCACCTGCCCGCCGGTCATCGCGGTGGTGCGGTTGTCGAGGATCACCACCGTGCTCACGCCCGCATTGTAGGCGATGTTGATCAGCCCGGTGATGCCCGAGTGCGTGAAGGTCGAGTCGCCGATCACCGCGACCACCGGGGCCTCGTGCCCGCGCACCTTCTGCATCCCATGAGCCTCATTGACACCCGCGCCCATGCACAGGCAGGTGTGCAGGGCCTGCAGCGGCGGCAGCGTGCCCAGCGTGTAGCAGCCGATGTCGCCGGTAACATAGGCCTTGAGCGTGCGCAGCGCGGTGAACACGCCCCGATGCGGGCAGCCCGCGCACAGCGTCGGCGGCCGCGGCGGCAGATCCTCATCGACCGTGGCCTGCGGCGCCGGCTCGCCAGTGATCATCGCGTGTACGCGCCCCGGGGTCAGCTCGCCCAGCCGGAAGCGCTCGTCCACCGGCTCGACCACCACACCCAGCGCTCGGATCTGCTCGGTCAGGAACGGGTCCAGCTCCTCGACCACGAACAGGCGATCAACCTGTGCCGCGAATCGCCGGATGCGCTCGGGCGGCAGCGGCCAGACGATGCCCAGCTTCAGGAACGATGCCTCCGGGAAGGCCTCGCGCGCGTACTGGTACGCAACTCCCGACGCGATGATGCCCAGCGACCGGTCGCCCATCTCCTCGCGATTCAGGTCGCTCTCCTCGGTCAGCGCGACCAGCTCGGCGGTGCGCTCGGCCATGACCACGCGGCGCTCGCGCGCCCATGCCGGGATCATCACGTACTTGCGCGCGTTCGGCTCCAGCTCGGCGCGCAGCTCGACCTCCCGCCGCCCGCCGACCTCAACCAGCCCGTCGGAGTGGCAGATGCGCGTAACCGGGCGCACGATCACGGGAACGTCGAAGCGCTCACTCAGCTCGAAGGCGCGCATGGTCAGGTCGCGCGCCTCCTGACTGTCGGCGGGCTCGAGCATCGGCACCTTGGCCGCGCGCGCGTAGTTGCGGTTGTCCTGCTCGTTCTGCGACGAGTGCATCGACGGGTCATCGGCGGAGATGATGACCAGCCCGCCCGCCACGCCGGTGTACGACAGGGTGAACAGCGGGTCGGCGGCGACGTTCAGGCCCACGTGCTTCATGGTCACCAGGCTGCGCGCGCCCGCGATCGAGGCCCCCACCGCCGCCTCCAGCGCCACCTTCTCGTTCACGGACCACTCGACGTAGACCTCGCCCAGCTCCTTGAGCGCGGGGAGGATCTCCGACGAGGGCGTGCCGGGGTACCCGGAGCCGAAGCGCACGCCCGCCTCCCACGCCCCCCGCGCGATGGCCTCGTTGCCCGACAGCAGCAGTGTCCTCGATGGGTCTCTCGCAGTATCCGCCATGATATCGGTCAGCTCTCCCGGTTCCGCCGGTCAATCACGCGCACGGCCTTGCCTTCGCTGACCGGCAGTGCACCCGGCTCATGCAGCTCCACCTCGACCGCGAGGTCCAGCTCCGAGTGCAGGCGCCGACGGATGCGCTCGCGCAGCGCGTTGAGTTCGCGGACCTCGTCCACGAATGCGGCCTGTGTCAGCTCCACCGCAACGGTCATGCGGTCGAGGTCGGCCGGGCGGTCGAGGGTGATCACGTAGTTGCGGCCCACCTCATCGATGCCCAGGAGCGCGCGCTCCACCTGCATGGGGTAGACGTTGACGCCCCGGACCACCAGCATGTCGTCGGTGCGGCCTTCGATGCGCGAAATGCGGACGTGCCGCGATCCGCACGGGCACTCGCCCTCGATGAGGTGTACGATGTCGCGGGTGCGGTAACGCAGCAGTGGCATGGCCTCGCGCCGCAGCGTGGTCAGCACCAGTTCCCCCGGCTCGCCCGGAGGCACCGGCTCGAAGCCCTCGGGGTCGAGGATCTCCGCCAGATAATGGTCCTCGCACACGTGCAGCCCCTGCTGCTGTGCGCATTCCATGGCCACGCCCGGACCGCACATCTCCGACAGCCCGTAGCAGTTATGCACCTTCGCGCCGAAGCCGTCCTCGATGCGCCGGCGGAGCTGCTCGCTGTGCGGCTCGCCGCCGACGAAGATCACCCGCACGGCCAGGTCCTCGCGCGGGTCGATGCCCTCGCTCTCACACACGTGCAGCACGCGCAGGGCGTAGCTGGGAATGATGTGCAGCACACTCGACCCGAAGCCCTGCATGAGGTGCATCTGCCGCTCGGTGTTGCCCGAGCCGGCCGGGATGGTCATGCAGCCGATGAGTTCGCCGGCGTAGTGGAAGCCCAGGCCGCCGGTGAACAGCCCGTAGCCCATCATGTTCTGGAAGACATCGTCCGCGGTGACGCCCGCGGCGAGCATCCCGCGCGCCACGCACTGCGCCCACCGCTCCAGATCGCCGCGCGTGTGGTAGACGGCCGTCGCCAGCCCGGTAGTCCCCGAAGAGTAGTGCATACGCACTACGTCACGCCGGGGCACCGCCAGATAGCCCCAGGGCATTCCCGCGCGCAGATCATCCTTGCTGGTGAGCGGCAGTCGGCGCACATCCTCAGGGCGGCGAATGTCTTCCGGCGAGATGCCCGCCAGCCGATCGGCGTACGCGGGCGCCCTCCGCGCGCGTTCCAGCGTCTCGCGCAGCAACCGCACCTGCAGGGCGTCGATCTCGTCCCGGCTCAGCGATACGGCGTCGTCACGGTATGTCATCACATACGCCTTTCGGTCGGTGGTGTGCGTGCCCGACTGTCGTGGAGTGCGCCTATTCGACCCGGGCGTCCCCGCGACCTTCCAGTGACAGGCGACGGTCGGTCGCGAGCGCAGTCGCGCCCGGTCGTTGCCAGCCGGCACGGTGTCGGCGGGCACAAAGGAGGTGCCTTCGCCTTTCCACCGAACTGTCAAGTGAGTGTCCCGGGCCCGTCACAGGGGGACCGCCATGACCCATCGCGAGAGAATCCTGGCCGCCATCCGCGCCGAGCCGGTGGACCAGGTCCCGTGGGTACCCCGGCTCGACCTGTGGTTCAAGGCCAACCGCTTCCGCGGCACACTGCCGCGCGCGTGGTCGGACATGCCGCTGTGGGGCATCCTGCGCATCCTTGGCGTGGGTCGGCACGAGGTCATCCCCGACTTCCTCGACGTCGAGCACCCCGACGAGATCGCCGATCAGTCGCTGGGCCTGGCGCATGTACGCAACCAGCCTTACCGCCTGCGCTTCCGCGAGACCGAGCGCGTCGTGAGGCGCATCGGCGGCACCTACCACATTGAGTACCGCACGCCCGTGGGCACCCTGACGACCAAGCTGCTGCACACTCCGCAGATGCGCCGCGACGGTGTCACGCTGCTGCACTGCTCGGAGCGGGCGGTCAAGTCCCCGGCCGACTACGAGGTCATCGGCTTCATCTTCGAGGACCTGCAGATCGAGCCCGGCGGCCGCTATGCTGACTTCCAGGCGGAGGTCGGCGACGACGGAGTCGCGGTCGCCTTCGCCAACGTCGCCGCCTCGCCCGTGCACCATCTGCTCAAGGAACTCGTCCCCTACGACGAGTTCTTCTTCAACCTGCACGATCACCCTGAGCTGATCGCCGCCACGGCCGCGCGCATGGAGGGCTACTTCCGCCAGGTGGTCGAGGCCTGCGCGCGCAGCTCAGCCGAGGTGGTCCTGCTGGGCGCGAACTATGATGTGATGCTGACGCCGCCGCCGCTGTTCGCCGAGCACATCGCGCCCTTCCTGACCTGGGCCACCCAGCGCCTGCACGCCGCGGGGAAGCTGGTCGCCACACATACCGATGGCGAGAACGAGGGGCTGCTCGACCTCTACGTGCAGTGTGGCATCGACCTTGCCGACTCGGTGTGTCCGGCGCCGATGACCCGGCTGTCGCTGGCCGACTACCGCGCTGCCTTCGGCACGCATCCGGCCATCTGGGGCGGCATCTGCTCGTCGAGCGTGCTGGAGAGCAGCTTCAGCGAGGACGACTTCGACGATCACCTCGAGCAGGTCATTGCGGCCACGGCGCCGGACCACTACCGCGGGATTATCTACTCGATCGCCGACACCACCCCACCCGACGCATCACTCGACCGCCTCCGCTACATCGGCGACCGCCTGGCGGAGATCGAGCCCTGAGCCCGAGTGAACCAGCGGCGGATTGCGCCGAGCGCCTGCGATGGTTGCTCTCTTCGGTGTTCGTCGCTCGCGAATCCGGTTTCCGTTTGGGGCCCGGCCCCGGGGGTATATTCTTCATAGAGGCCCGATAAGAGGGTGTACAGCCGAATATGGGCATCATCAGTTGGCTGCGAGCAATTGTGGCTGACTTTTTTAGTGCCGACGCGGACGAGCGCGAGGCCGAGCGGGTGCGTGACGAACTCGAGAAGCTGCGCGCGCTCGCGCTGCTGACCGTCGCCCAGGCGCGGCGTACCGAGTTGGAACTGCGCGAGCTGATGGCCGCACCGGAGCCGAACCTGGCCCGGCTGGCCGAAGTGGTCCCGCGCCTCGAGGAGGAGCGGGCACGCGCCGACGAATTGCTGGAGCGCTACCGGGTGAGCGAGGAGATGGAGGAGCAGCGCCTGGCCCGTCTGGGCACGCTGCGCCACAGCGCCCGGCTCAATGAGCGCCGCGACGAGCTGCGGGAGGCCATCAGCCGCGCCGACCGCTCCCGCAGTGAAGAAGAGCTGGCCCGGTTCGAGGACGAGGTCCGCGCCGAGGCGCACAGACTCGATGTGCTGGCGCAACTCGACGCCGGGAGGCCGGTGGACGCGATCGTCTCGCGCCCGACGGGCCCGGAGGAACGCGACATGCTGGCGCGCGCGCGGGCGCTGCTGGAGGAGCCTGATCGCGAGGCGCACCCGCCGCAGGACTGACAGACTGCCCGGACTCGCCGCCGTACGGTCACAGGGAGGTCGGGGCGATGAACCTGCTGGACTGGTACAATCTGGTCTTCGTGGCGCCGGTCGGGTTGGCCGGTATCTACCTGGTCCTCAGCGCCGTGGGCCTCGGGAGCGAAGTCCATGACACCGACGTGGATCATGACATCGACCTCGCCCACGACGTAGACATGGACCATGACATCGACCTCGCTCACGACGTAGATATGGACCATGACATCGACCTGGGCGCCGACCATGATCTGGACATGGACCATGATCTGGACATGGACCATGATCTGGACATGGACCACGATCTGGATGTGGACCACGATCTGGATGTGGACCACGATCTGGATGTGGACCACGATCTGGATGT
>CAZTZN010000118.1:8518-14570 GCA_964617715.1 uncultured Armatimonadia bacterium
GGACCACGACATCGATCACGACGTGGCCGCCGAGCACGACGTGGCGGGCGATCACGGCCCGGGTCACGGCGTTGAACACGAGGCGCACGAGATGGTCGCCCGGCAGCCCTCGCTGCTCATTCGCGCGCTGTCGGTGCTGGGCTTCGGCAAGGTGCCGATGTCGATTCTGATGACCTGCCTGCTGGTGCTCTTCGGGGCATCAGGGCTCATCGCGAACGGCCTGTTCGAGCACGTGCTGCCCTTCGCCTGGGGGCCCACGGTCTACTTCTGGCCGTCGCTGGCGCTGGCCACGCTGGCGTCGCTGTCGCTCACCGGCACGCTCGCCCGCGGCCTGAGCCGGATCATGCCCACGCGCGAGACCTATGCGGTCACCGAAGAGGACCTGGTGGGCCGCGTGGGCACCTGCGTTTACGGAATCAAGGAGGGCGCGCGCGGGGTAGTGCACGTCAAGGACGAGAGCGGAACACTGCACCAGGTCATGGGCCGCACGGCAGACGGCGGCATAGCCAGGGAATCCGAGGTCATTCTGATCCGCTATCACCGGAAGGGTGACTACTATGATGTTGCCACATCTCCGCTGTCAGACGATGCTGCGAATGCGCGCGGGCGCAACCGTGCCGGTGGCGTCGCTGGCCGTGAAGATGTCCAGGCGCGCGGGCTCAGCGAACGTCCACCCACCGCCCGGGACACCGACATCCTGAGTCAGCAGTGAGTGGTCGTCGTACACGACGTGCGACAGGAGGAGAGGTCAATGCTGCTGCCAATCGTGATGGTGCTCCTGGGAATCGCCCTGGTGATCGGTCCCTGGACCGACGCCTTCGGCCAGATCTCCTGGGTGAGCCAGATAATCCTGACCGTCATCGGCGCGGTCATCCTGATGGTGTCGGGGGTGCTCATCATCATCGCCCGGCTCTATCAGCGCACCAGCGCCAACGAGGCCTTCGTGCGCACCGGCATGGGCGGGCGCGCGGTTGTCCTCGACGGCGGCGCCATCGTCATCCCGGTGGTGCACAAGACCGTCCCGGTCGTGCTGGAGACCATGAAGCTGGAGGTTGAGCGTGGCGGTGAGGATGCGCTCATCACCCGCGACAACCTCCGCTGCGACATCCGCGCCGAATTCTACATCAAGGTGCAGGCGGTAAAGGACGACATCCTCAACGCGTCCCGATCCCTCGGCGACCGCTCGGTAAACGCCGGGGCGGTGCGGGACCTGGTCTTCGAGAAGCTGGTGTCCGCGCTGCGTTCGGTGGCGGCCACGCGCGATCTCGCGCAACTGCACGCCGAGCGCGACGACTTCGCCACCGCGGTGTCGGAGCTGGTGCGCGAGGACCTCAAGTCCAACGGCCTCACGCTCGAGTCGGTGACCATCTCCCGGCTTGATCAGACCGACACCGAGCGGCTCAACGAGCACAACGTGTTCGACGCCCAGGGCCTGCGCAAGATCGCGGAGATCACTCAGCAGGCGCGCGTCGAGCGCAATATGTATGAGCGCGACGCGGAGCGGGAGATCACGCAAAAGAACGTGGACACCCGCAAGCAGGTGCTTGACCTCGAGAGAGATCAGGCCGAGGCCGAGGCGACGCAGGCGGCGGAGGTCGCCAAGATCCGCTCGGAGCGCCGCCAGGAGGCCGAGACCTACGAGATCGAGCAGCGCCGGCTGGTGGAGGTCAAGGAAATTGACAAGGACCGGCAGGTCCAGGAGGCCGCCGTCCAGCGCGACCTGATGGTCAACGTCGCGCGGGTGCAGGCTGAGAAGGACCTGATCGCCAAGCAGCAGGAGCAACAGACCGCCGACATCCTGCGCAACCAGGCGATCCAGACGGCCGATGTCGAGCGCGAGCGCGCCGTCGAGGTCGCGCGGCGCGAGCGCCAGGTGGCCATCGCCGAGGCCGAGCGCCGCCGCGCCGCCGCCGAGCAGGAGCAGCTCACCACCGAGGCTCAGCGCGAGGCGGCCGCGCAGGAGGTCATCACCGTCGAGGAGGTGGCGAGCGCCGATCGCGAGAAGCGCGTGCAGGTGATCGCCGCCGAGCAGGAGGCCGAGCAGGAGAAGATCGGCCAGCAGATGGAGGCCGACATCGCGGCCTACAAGAACGCCAAGATCGCCGAGGGCGAGCAGCAGGCGGCCGCCCGCCTCGCCGAGGCCATCCGCGCCAAGGCTGAGGCCGAGCGCGACGCCGCTCGCCTCGCCGCTGAGGGCGAGCAGGCCAAGCAGATGGTGCCGGTCAACGTCAACCGCGAGCAGGTGGCGGTGGACGCCCAGCGCGTCCAGGACGTCGAGGCCGCCCGCGTGCAGGTGCTGCGCTCGGAGCTGGCGGCCAAGGCCGAGTACGAGCAGATCTCCGTGGAACTGGAGAAGGTCCTCGCGGACATCAGCGCCCGCAAGGACGTCGGCGTGGCCTTCGCCCAATCGGTGGGCAACGCGCTCAGCGCCGCCGACCTGAACCTCTACGGCGATCCGCAGATGCTCGGAACCGTGCTCGACTCCTTCGCCAAGGCGGCCGGGGTGAGCGCCTGGGTGGACGGCTTCACCAGCACGATGCCTGAGGGCGCCATCGAAACCGCGGCCGCAACGCTCGGGAACGCCATCCCGGAGCTGCGTGAGGTGCTCGCGGGAGCCATCAGCCACTTCGTCGCCAACGCCGATGGGCGCACAGGCAGCGGAGAGGTGGCGGAAACCGCCGAGGCGAAAGAAGATGGGACCGACGCCCCGGCCGACGAGGTATGACCTCGACCGCCGGTGAAGCGTCCCGAGGAGCGCGCGGGAGAACCGGCGTGACACGGCGGGCACCGGTGTGATACACTGAGCACACACGAGCGGGGGACGCGAGGGCGACTCGCGTCCCCCGATTTCCCCGGAGCCCTTCGGGGGTTGCGAGAGCGACATGTACATACACTGGCTGGCAACCGCGGGGGCGGTGGCCGCATGTGCGGCCTGCCTCTACATGTGGTCCTACGCCGAGCTGCTGCCCGAGCGTTGGCATCGGCTCTTCCGCATCGGGTCGTGGGGCGCGATGGTCGGCGCTCCGGCGGGCGCGGGCGCGCACCTGGCAATCAGCGCGCGCATGGGCGTTCACTGGTGGGACCTGTCGGCCCTCGCTGACCCCTCCCAGCGTCTGAGCGTCTACCTCGGCGCGCTGGTGGGCTCGGTGGTCGCCTGCCGCATCGCCCGCCTGCGCCGCGACGAGGCTCTGCACATGGCGGCGGCCTGCGCCTCGCCGGTGATCGTCGGCCTGTGCCTCGCGGCGGTCGTCGCCGGGCGCGCCTACTCGTTCCTCATGCTTGACGCCTGGGGAGCCCCCGACTACTACCTCGCGCGCATCCAGCACCACCTTGCCTTCGGCTACCTCGCCATCGCTCTCGCCGGAGGCGGGCTCTTCAGCCTCGCCTTCTGTGGCCGCGTCTGGCGCATGTGGGGCGCCGCCCTGCCTGAGGACCTGGGCCTGGCCGTCTGGGACCCGCTGGAGCTGGACCTGGAACTCGACCTCGAGCCCGAGACCGACGAGCGCGAAGCCCGCACCTGATCCGACGCCCTCCTCGGCCCGTCGTCTCTGCCGGAGGCGGACCTGTACCCGCCGGTGGCCCCCGATGCACACCATACGGCCGCTCCCCCGGACATCACCCTGTCCGTGACGTCAGGCTTCGACCCCCGTGTCGTTGTCATCCGCTGTCGTCGTTGCCGCTCGGGGTGCCGCATGTTCACATGCGCGGGCTGCGAAGGTCACTGCCGTCCGGGTGGTTGCGCGCGAACCGTCCCCCGCGCCGTCGCCGTCTGCCGTTGCCGCTGTCGCCGGCCTTTGTTTCTCCAGCAGGCGCCTGCCTTTCTCACGTCGAAACGCCGCGCGGCACTCACGACAGCCACACCAAGGGAGCGGGGCAGGATGATCGAGAAGTTCACCATCAGCCGCGACGACGCCATCTACGAGTGCTTCCCCGACGTCTGCCTGACCGCCGGCGGCCGCCTCATCATCGTCTATCGCGAGAGCGAGAGCCACTCCGCGGCCCGGTTCTCGCACCTCGTCTGGCGCACCAGCGACGACGCCGGCCGCACCTGGTCGGACAAGCGCTACCTGGCGCGCTCGGAGACGAGCGACGGCATCCTCTTCAAGTGGAACTGCCCGCGCATCAGCCAGCTTGCCGATGGGCGTATCATTGCGCTCTGCGACGGCTACCCGGTTCCCCCCGGCGAACGCGGCTCGCAATATGATTCGAGAGTCTGGCTGTGGACCAGCACCGACGATGGCGCGAGCTTCGCCGAGCCCGTCGAGACGCCCGTGTGCGGCATCGTGCCGGATCAGGTCGTCGAGCTTGCCTCGGGGCGCCTGCTGCTCGCTACGCACGTGCGCGCGCCCGAGATCAGTGACCTGTCGCGCCAGATGGTCTTCATCTCCGACGACGGTGCGGCAACCTGGCGCGGGCCCGTCACCGTCTGCTCCACCCACCACTACTGGGCATGCGAGGGCGGCATCGTCCAGCTTCCCGGCGGCGAGGTGGTGTGCTACATGCGCGACAACTCCCGCACCGGCGTCCCCGGCCCCAAGTGCATCTCGTTCAACGACGGCGAGGACTGGCTGGGGCCCTTCGACACGCCCATGAACGGCTGCCACCGACCGGTGCCCGGCCTGACCGCCTCCGGTCACGTGCTGGTGCTCTATCGCCACCAGCCGGGGCACGGGCCGTTCGCCAAGAACCTGTTCGCCTACCGCGAGACCGTGGAATCGGCGCTCTCACCGCTGCGTGAGGACCAGACCGGCGTGGTGCTGCCCCTCGACCACGACCGCAACCCGCAGTCCGATTCATCGTACACCGGCTGGGTCCAGCTTCCGGACGGCCGCATCCTTGCGGTCAACTACATCAAGGACGACGCGCCCATGGCCCAGATTCGTGGCTACTACTTCACTGAGGATGAGTTCTGAGGGAGGTGCCACCATGCCCAGCTTCGACGCATCGCCCGGCAACATTGACGAGACCCTGCGCGTGCTCTGCCGCGACATCGGCAACCGTGTCGCAGCCTCCGACGCCGAGCGCCGGGCCGCCGACTACGTCGCCGAACGCATGCGCGCGATCGGCCTGGTCAATGTCACCATCGAGAGCTTCCCGTTCGTGCTGTGGGGCTACGAGGTCGCGCGCGTGGAGGTGCCCGGCCCCGAGCCGCGCGTGCTTCCGGCGATCCCGGTGGCCAACTCGCCCGCCGCGCCCGCGGAAGGCCTCGAGGCCGAGGTCGTCTACGTTGATCACGGCATGCCCGCCGATCTCGCCATGCACGATGTCGAGGGGAGGATCCTGCTGGTGTGGGGGCCGCACGCGGGGGAGCGCGCCACCCTTCAGGGGCTGCAGGACTGCGGCTGCGTCGGCGTGCTGTGGGTGGACGACCGCTTCCCGACCGACTGGCCGGTCTCGATCGGCACACCCTTCGACTGGCGCGACACGCTGCGCAAGCCGCAACTGTGCATCGCCTACCGGGACGCGCTGCGCCTCGCGCAGGAGCCCGGCGTGCGCGTGCGCATGTTCTCCGACGCGTGGAGCGAGCCGCGCGATTCGGTCAACGTCTTCGGCGACCTGCCCGGCTCGGGCGATGAGTTCGTGCACATCGGCGCGCACATCGACAGCGTCGTGGTGGGCGTGGGCGCGGAGGACGATGGCTCGGGCGTGGCGGCGATGCTCGAGGCCGCGCGCATGTTGGCGGGGCTGGGCGAGACGCCCGCGCGCACGGTCCGCTTCTGTGGCTTCGGCGCCGAGGAGCAGCTTTCCGAGGGCTCGCGTCAGTATGTCGCCATGCACCCGGACGAGGTCGGGCGCACGCGGGTGATGCTCAACCTCGACAGCATGGCGGCGATCACCGGACGCAACCAGTTCTTCGTCGCGGGCCCTGAGGAGCTGATGGCGGCGGTGCGCGCGCTCACGGACCCGTCCGCGCCGGTGATCTCGGGCGAGGTCATCGCGGAGGTGACACCCTTCTCGGACATGTTCCCCTTTAACATCCACGGGGTGCCGTCGGTGTTCTTCCACCGCATGAACCAGGCGGGGACGCGCTACTTCCACCACTCGCACCTGG
>CAZTZN010000119.1:0-14481 GCA_964617715.1 uncultured Armatimonadia bacterium
CAGGCCCGCTGTCGTTGCCGTCAGTCGTCGCCGTTGTGCCCGGCGCCCCCTCTATGGGGAGGCCGCACGGTCGTCCCTGTCGGGGACTTCAGCCCCACCCGCGCTCCCAGTACCACGGCCAGTCCCTGGGGTGGGCGACAGGTCCCGCCTTCAGCGGGTTACACCAAATGTAGTGCTTCAGGTCAGCGTACTCCCGGTCGGACCGCACCTCATGATCGAAGTACTCGTCCAGCCAGAACGGGCCGCGCCGACCCAGCAGCCGGTTGATCTTGTGTGCGCTGGCTCCCTTGAGGGCATGCATGATCTCCGCGATCGGCACCCAGCCATGACCTCGTGGCAACGGGCGGAGCATCAGGTGCACGTGATCGGGCATGATCACCCAGCAGTGCATTTCGTAGCGCAGACCCTCATCGTGGCGCAGGCGGTCAACCAGCGCCTCAGCGACCTGCGGTCGCTCAGTGAGCAGACCGGCGGTCTCGAGAAGCGTCGAGGTGCGCAGGAAGTAGATGCCCTCCGGCTGCTGCCGGTGTGGCAGGTTGTCGTGGTGACGGATGATGTCAGTGATGTCCATCGCGCGTGCCCGCAACAGAGAACGAATGACGACAGTGGCCCGTCGGCCCCCCCCCCGGCGAGGGGCATCAGTTCACCAGCTCCTCCGACGGCGCCTCCCCGGCTCCGGGAACATCCGCTTCGAGCACCTCCCCGCCCGCGGCCTTGAACTCCTCGACCACCGCCGCACCCGCGCCGCTTGTCCAGAACCCGTCGGGCTTGAAGGCGCCCGGCCAGCCCTCGACGTCCATGATCAGCATCCTCGCGCGCGCCGTGCCGCCGTCGCTCAGCAGCGCGCTGCGCAGGTAGCTTGCGGGCCAGGCCACGCGCGTGTCGAGCACCACGACCGCGCCCTCCTCGGCGGCGCGTACCGCCTCCGCGACCTGCGCGCTCCACGTGAGCAGCACGGTCGCGTTGCGGCGCACGTCGGCCTCGCCCCACTCGAACGGCTCCTCCGCCACGGCCAGCTCCGCGGGCTCGGCCCAGCCGGAGGCTTCCACCGTAATCTCCAACGCCTGGCCGGGCTCGAGCGTCACGCCGCTCACCAGCAGATGCGCGCGACCGAAGCGCGCCGGCCTCGCACGGGTGCTCCCGCCCCGCTCGCGCCAGTTGCCCTCCACCGCCGACAGGCGCGAACCGGGCGCCGAGGCGAACAGCTCGACCTCGATCGGCTCATCGGCCTCGAGGCACTCGATGACGTAGCGGGTGCGCGCCACCTGGCGACTGACCGCCAGCCGCAGCCGCGCCTCGGCCACCCGCAGAGTGCTGACGGTCATACCCATCGAACCCGCGGGCAGATGCGGAGCGAAGCGCACGCGGCGGTTCGGGGCATCGGGCGTGAAGCCGGTCAGATACCGCAACACCGCGCCGGCGTTGATCCCGCCCTCCCACGGCCGCACGCGGTGCATCCCCCAGACGTCGCGGCTGGGCGTATCATCCGGCCGATTCATCTCGGCGAAGCCGCCCGAGGGCTCAGCCGCCGACAACAACCCCGTCAGGGCATCCTCGGCCGCCGGGTGATCGATCGCCGCCAGCGCCGACAGCACGTACCCGGGCGTCATGCCCACGTAGTAGTCGCACCGGGGCGTGAGCTTCGTCGTGCCGCTCTCGGGTCGGTAGAGGTGGCGCAGTGCGTTCAGCACGTTGTCCACCTGCCGACGGTCATCCGCTCGAGCGTAGCCGATCCACAGCGGGCGCAGGTTGATGTTCGCGAAGGGCGCTCGGTAGCGCTCGCCCGACAGCGCCGACAGCGCCGGCGCGTAGTAGCCGCGCTCGCGCTGCCAGTAGTACCTCTCCGTCGCCCGGCGCACGCGCCGGGCGGCGGCGCGGTACCCGGCGATCTCATCCTCATCGCGGCCGATGGCCTCGGCCATCTCCGCCATCGCCTCGGCCGCCGCCACATACTCGAACGCCGAATCGGCCGAGCGCAGTTGCAGCCAGATGTAGGCCGGGCACAGCTCCGAGTCGGCGCTATGGAGCTGGTAGCCGGGAAAGCGGTAGGTCTCGTCGCCGTGGAAGGGCAGGCGGCCCTGCTCATCTATCTCGTGGCCCTCGAAGATGCGCCGCAGGTAGTCCCAGCGCTCTTCGAGCTGCTCCGTCTCGCCGGTGTGCCGCCAGTACCACGCGTTCTGCAGGATCACGAAGCTGGCGACCTCGGCCTTCGGCGTCTCGACGTCGCTCCAGTCGATCGCCGGGACCGCGCCGGAGACGCTGACGTTCAGCGGCATGTTGTTGCCGACCTTGCGCTGGCGGGCGCACACCGCGAAGTGGTATTGCAGGTCGCGCGCCACCGCCTCGTGGTCGCCGGCGTCGAGCAGATACTCGATCGGCCCGTTGGCGTCGCGGATCCAGCGGTAGGTGTAGCGGTGCATCGGCGAGAACCCGCCCGCCTCAGCCTGCTGCACCCGGCACAGGTAGGCGCTGATGGCGAGGAACTCGTCGATCTCCTCCCCCGCGCCCTCGACCCGCACCGTGTCCTCGGCCCACTCCTGCCACCACGCGCGACTGTCCTCGAACACGCCCAGCCCGCCCTGCTCGATGGCGGCGATGATCTGCTCCTCCGTGGCCTCGTCGTTGGCGAAGCTCACGCGCGCGAGCTTGCCCACCGACTCGCCCGGGCCGATGCCGCCCAGCGGGCAGACCACCGCCTGCGCGTGCTCGATCTGCCGCGTGGTGCGACCCAGCGGCAGAACGTCCTCGGACAGCCCCTCGGGCAGTGGCGGCACCACGCTCTCGCCTCCGACGACCCTCGTTCGTGCGCCCGCGAAGCCCAGGCGTACACGGGTGTCCCCGCGCGTGTACAGCAGGTCGCCGTGGCCGGAATTCTCGGCGGGGACCGATGGCTGCAGCGCGAGCGCCACGTTGTGCAGCAGTTGTTCGGTCTCATTGCTGACCACAATGAGGCTTACTACCGCATCGATCTCCGGCGGGACGGTCTGGACGATGTCCACCCGTATGCGTTCACCGTCCCAGCGCGTGTGCACCAGCCCCCCGGGCGCGATCCACGCCATCGTCTGACGCTGCGCCGGCTCGGGCTTCCCATCGATGAGCACCGCGGGCATGACCGAGCCCATGAGCCCGGCGACCTTCTGGTAGGTGGGGCCGAGGGCGTCGGTGATGGTGCCCAGCGGGATGGTCAGGCCGGTGACCGCGAAGACCCGCCCGTTGCCGATGGCGTAGGCGCCCAGATCCGAGTAGGTGGGCGACTCGCGGGACAGGTCGATCTCCTGGCGCCAGGCGTTCCAGGTGTCCTCAACCCACCCGGCCTGCGCCTGTACCTCGTCCCAGCTCCAGCTCAGCGCGTCGCGGTTGTGCCGCCCCGAGCCGCAGCCGGCGATGAGCGCCACCGCAATGATCGCAAACATTGCGCCGATGCGCCGAAGGTCCATCACGAGGCTCCCTCTTGTCTGCGCCGTTGCCCACCCGCGTGACCGTGGCGGGCGAGGGCGCTCGCCCTCCACAAGCAGTATTGGTCTGCGCTCGCCCCCCGGAAGAAAGGCTGCCCCGCGCCCGCGTTCGACAGTCGTCACCCGGTCGCCTGCACCGCGGGTCGAAGGACTGATGGCCCCACGTGGGGAAAGGCTGCCGATGATGGAGGCGGGGGTGCGGGTCGAACGCACCCGGAGGCCGATGCGCTGGCCCCCGCCGCGGATTTGCAGTCCGCGAGGGACACCGGTCCCGTCCCCGCCCCCTGCATCAACTGAAACGACTCGTCGCCGCCGTGCGTTCCCTCTCGCCCGCGCAGGACGAGGATCGAGGGAGATATACCCATGCTCAGCACCCCACCGACCCCCGAGAGCGTCGGCTCCATCCGCCTCGAGCCCCCCGGCCCGTTCGTCGCCGGCAGTCGTCACACGCTGCGACTCATCTACACCGCCGGGCCATCGGGTATCGAAATCGGCGGCGGCCTGCGTATCTTCCCCCCGCACCGCGGTCATACCTGTTGGGAGCTGGGCAAAGTCACCGCGCAGTGTTCACGCGCGGGAGCGGCCGTCGAAGTCGAGACCTTCAATGATCGCCCCTACACCTTCCATCACTCCAACCCGCCCCACGTGCATGTGACCGTCTACGGCGAACCGCTGGTCGAGGGCGACACCATTACCGTAACCCTGGGCGAGCACGGCGGCTACTCGCGCGGCTACTTCCGCCGCGCGCGCGTCACCGACCACGCCTGGTGCGGCTACCCGTTCCACGTCTACGTGGACGTTCTCGGCAACGGCGCCCGGCCGCGTGAGTTCGACCGCCCGGACGCCTTCGTCGAGCTGCCGGGCGCCCCCGGGGTGGACGTAATCGCCGACCGCCCGGCGAAGATCCACGTGGTCGCGAAGCCGCCGGGCCGCGCGGGCGATGACTCCTTCGAGCTGGTCATCTCCGTGCGCGATCAGTTCGGCAACCTCGCGGAGTACGAGGGCGACCTCGCCATCGCGTGCACCGACCCCGACGCCGAGCTGCCCGAGAGCGTCCACCTCGGCGCCGCCACCGGCTGCTGCGACCTGTGCCGGCCCGAGCGCCCCGCGGGGATGATGCGCATCGAGGGCTGCCGCCTCAAGGCCGAGAGCGCGCGCATCACCGTCTACTCGGCGCGCGACGAGATCATCGGCACCAGTAACGTGGCGGCGCCCGGCTTCGGCGCGCCCGATCGTGTCTACTTCGGCGACCTGCACGTGATGAGCGGCCGGCAGAGCCGCATGATGCTCGGCGACACCGAGTACGCCTACCGCTGGGCACGCGACGTGCAGGGCCTGGACTTCTCGGTGGTCACCAACCGCGGCGGCCAGGATGACTGGGAGGACGACCTGCGCCTCGATGACGAGTTCAACCAGCCCGGGCGCTTCGCCACCATCCCGGCGCTCGAACGCGGCTGGCGGCGCGGGCACAAGAACGTGTACTTCCGCGCCTCCGAGACCGTGCCGCCCATGCCCGATGGCGACATCGAGGACATGTTCGCCTGGCTCGCCTCGCTCGACGTGCCCGCGATGGCCATCGCCCATCACCCCAACTGCCACTCCGAGACCAGCCGCTACTACGCCTGGGGGCCCCAGGACTGGAGCACCGTCAACCCGCGCTTCGAGCGCCTCGCCGAGATCACCCAGTGCCGGGGCTCGTTCGAGGTGGATGCGGTCGGCGGTGAGGTGTCGCTGGGCGGGCTGGGCGCCTCCATCCAGGATATGCTCGCGCTGGGCCACCGGCTCGGCTTCGTCGGCGGCACCGACAACCACCGCGCGCAGCCGGGCTCGCCGCGCTCGAACCTGGGCGGGCTGGTCGCAGATGAGATCATCGGCGGCGGACTGACCGGCGTGTTCGCGCCCGAACTCACGCGCGAGGCCATCTTCGACGCGCTCTGGGACCGGCGCTGCTACGCCACCACGAGTGAGCGCATCCTCCTCGACGTGCGCCTCGGTGAGCACATGATGGGCGCCGACCTGCCCGCCGAGGACGCCGCCCCCTTCGCCGATGAGCGCACCATCCGCATCGAGGCCATCGGACACCGCGACCTGGCCCGGGTCGAGGTGGTGCGCAACAACGTGACGGTGGAGTCGGTCGAGATCGACGGCGACCGCGCCCGCCTGACCTACACCGATCCGACGCCGCTGGCGGAGATCCCGCAGCTCTCGGAGGCGGCGCCGGACGTAGTGTTCTACTACGTGCGCGTGCGCCAGCTCGACGGCAACCTCGCCTGGTCCAGCCCGATCTGGCTGGCGAGGTAGTCATCGGTCTCCAGTCACCAGTCGCAAGCAACGGCGCCCCATGGCGCAGTCAGGTGCACGCAGGCCAATGCAGTCGAACCATCCGGAAGGAGGGAAGGCGGTCGCCGTTCGTCCGAGCCGTTGCCGTTATCTGGCGACTTGCGACCAACGACCAGTGACTGCCGTTCAACAATGATCGACACCCACACGCACCTGCATTACACCGGTCGCATCCCCGGCGAGCGCATCGGCATCTCCGCCGACCAGCTCGTGGACACCATGAACCGCAACGGCATCGACCGCTCGGTGGTACTGCCCATCGAGAGCCCCGAGGTCGGTACCTGCCTGTGCATGACCGAGACCGTCATCGAGGCCGCCTACACCTACCCCGAGCGCCTGGTGCCGCTCGTGCACGTGGATCCGCGCATGCCCCGCGCCGACCAGGTCATCCGGCACTTCGCCCGCAACTACGATCTGGTGCGCGGCTTCGGCGAGCTGGTGGATGGGCTCTCCATCGACGATGACCGTCGCCGGCTCATCTACGCCACCTGCCAGGAGCTGGGCTTCCCCGTCATCTTCTACGGCTCCAGCTACTCCAGCTTCGACGACGTCGGCCTGCCGCGGCTCGAGTCGATGCTGCAGGAGTTCCCGGAGTTGATCATCATCGGGCACGGACCGCGCTGGTGGAACGCCATCTCGGCCGATGATGACGCCTCCTGTGGCTACCCGACCACGCCGGTGGTCCCCGGGGGCGCGGCCGACCGGCTCCTGCAGGAGTACCCGAACATGTACGCGGACATCTCCGCCGGCTCGGGCTTCAACGCCATGACCCGCGACCCCGAGTTCACCCAGGGCTTCCTCGAGCGCAACTGGGAGAAGATCATGTTCGCCACCGACTACCTGCACGTCGGCCAGGAGCTGGGGCAGATCCGGTGGATCAGGGAGACGCCCATGCGCGATGAGCAGCGCGCCGCCATCGCCGAGGGCAACGCCCGGCGCGTCTTCAGGCTCGAGTAGCGGATGCCATCGCGGCGCTTCATGAGACGCGGGCGGCGCCTGCCATCCCATTTCGAGGGAAGTGAGCTGCGATGAGAGGCACGTTGGTCTGCGCACTGCTGGTGGTCGCCGCCGGGGCGGGCTGGGCCAAGACCGCCCGCACCTACTACGATGCCCAGACCATGGCGCGCGTGCGCCACAAGATCGAGGCCTTCGACTGGGCGCAGGCACAGGTAGAGGCGGCCGGCCGTGCCGCGCAGTGGCACCTGCAGTTCTCCGACCAGGAGCTGTGGCAGTTCGTGCCCCCGCCCGAGCAGATGCGCGCCATCAACGTGCACATCGGCCACGACTGCCCCATCTGTGGCGACGAGATTACGCGCAGGGCCGGGCACTACCCGTGGAAGATGGACCGGGACCGGCCCTTCAAGCTCACCTGTCCGGTGTGCGGCACCACCTTCCCCGACAACGACTTCGAGCCCTGGAACACCGAGGGCCTCGAGGGCGAGCCCGAGCGCGCTCCGGGCCCCGACAGCCCGGTCATCGACCGCGGCCTCGGCTGGGTCGGGCCCGACGGGCTCCGCTACTGGTTCGTCCCCTACTACACCTTCTGGCAGCGCTGGGTGCGTGACATCATCGGCGGCATGGAGACGCTCGGGCGGGCCTACCTGCTCACCGGCGACCCCAGGTACGGCCACGCCTGCGCCATCATGATGACCAGGGTCGCCTCGGAGTACCAACGCTTCGACTATCGCACCCAGGGCTATCACGAAGGCCGCTTCGGCGTCGCCGGGCGCATCTCCGACCGCATCTGGACCACCCGCGATGACACCCGCATCGCCCTCGCCTACGACGCCATCTACCCGATCTTCGATCAGGACCCGAATCTGCTGGCCTTCCTGCGCTCCCAGGGCATCGACGACCCGCGCCGCACCATCGAGCAGGGGATGCTCGCGGTCATGGCCCGCGACGTCCTCGGCGGCGTCAACGCCGTGGGCAACATGGGCATGCACCAGCGCACCGCCTGCGTGCTCGCCATCGTCATGGACAACGACGACCCCGACCTGGGCCCCACCACCGCCGACCTGCGCGAGTGGCTCATGGCCGGCGACGGGCGCGTCGAGGACCTGCTGTGGAACGGCTTCTGGCGCGACGGCCTCGGCGCGGAAAGCTCGCCCGGCTACTCCTCGAGCTGGTGCCGCAACTTCTACGAGATCGCCGACCTGCTGCCCCGCCTCGGGGTCGAGATCTGGGACAACCCCAAGCTCAAGAAGATGGCGGACGTCGGCATCGACATGGCGGTCAACGGCCGCTGGGGGCCGGACATCGGCGACTGCGGTGGCGCCGCCGGAGGCGGGCCTGTCGGTCGCTGGACCAGCGTGCTCGGCCGCGCCTTCACCCGCTACGGGGAGCCGCGCCACGCGCAGTTGCTGGCCGCCGGGAACGCTACCTCGCGCGACCTCTTCGCCGACCTCTTCGACGAGGAGGCCGTCGCCCGCGCGGTCGCGGAGCACGGCCCCGACTTCGCCCTGCCCACCCGCGCCATCGGCGGCTACGGCCTGGCCATCCTCGAGGCCGGCGCGGGCGACAATCAGCGCGGTCTGTCTCTCTACTTCGGCTCCGCCGAGGGCGGCCACGGCCATCACGACCGCCTCAACATCGAGATGTGGGCGCTCGGCCAGGTGGTGCTGCCCGAGGACGGCTACCCCTACCCCTTCACCCGCCCGGACTTCTGGAGCTGGCGCTCCACCGACACGCACAAACATTACTGTGTGGTGGTGGACGAGACCACGCAGACCACCCTGCAAGCGGGAGACCTGAACGCCCTGGTCTCCACGCCCGCCGTGCAGCTCGCCGACGCCTCGGCGGAGGTCGCCTACCCCGGACTCGCCTCGCTCTACCGCCGCACCGCCGCGCTCATCGACATCTCACCCGAGGACGGCTACCTGCTCGACATCTTCCGCGTGCGCGGCGGCGGCCAGCACGACTGGTGCTTCCACGGGCCGATCTGGTTCGAGCTGACCATCGAGGGCGGTGAGTTCGGCCCGACGCAGGAGCACGGGACCCTCGCCGGGCCCAACGTCCCCGTCGGCGCGCGTCCCCACGCGGCGGTGCGCGGCGGGCTGCCCCTCCACCTGCTGCGCGCCGACGGCCTGCTCCCCGGTGACGACTACCGCACGCTCTCTGAGCAGGGCTGGGCTGTGTGCAACGCCTCGCCCCTGACCAGGCGCGCGGGCGCGGCCATCACCCTCGAAACCGTGCCCATCCCCGCGGGCCCGCAGCGCGTCTTCGCCCGCGTCTACGACTACGCCGAAGGCGCCAACGTATTCGAGGTGACCGCCGGCGGCGCAACCGCCACGCTCCGCGTCGAGCCCGCCGAGGCCGAAGGCTGGCGCTGGGTGCAGGCGCCCATCACCCTGCCCACGCCCGCCACCGAGGTCGTGTTGACCGCGCGCGAGGTCGGACAGACCTACCTCCAGCTCGACCAGCTCGTCTTCGTCACCGACCCCGACCTCGACCATCCGCGCGTCGTGGGCAACGGCACCTCCGGCTACCACGGCCTCTACAACGTGCGGCGCATGACCCCCGACGGCATGTGGCGCGCGAGCTGGCGCAAGCCCGACGAGGACCTCGGCCTGACCATGACCATGCCCGCGGGCATCGCACAGGAAGTCATCGTCTGCGACGCCTCGCCCGAACTGCAGCCGGGCAATCCCGAGGAGATCCAGTACGTCCTCGCCCGGCGCATGTTGCCCGCCGTGCGCATCGACGCCGGCGACGAGCTGCTCTCGACCTTCGTCGCCACCGCCGAGCCCCATCGCGGCGAGCCGGCCATCACCGGCGTGGAGCTGCTCGCGGGCGAGGGTGCGAGCCCCGAGACCGTGGGCGTGGCGGTCCATCGCCGGGGCGCGGTCGAGCTGGTGCACTCGGCGCTGGCGCCGGAGGCCTGCGAGTGGCGCTTCGGCGACCGCACGCTCTCGGTCAACGCCGAGTACGCGCTGGTCACCCTCGACGATCAGGGCGTGGCGCGGGCGATGCTCGTCAACGGCACCGGCCTGCGCATCGGCGACTTCACGCTCGAGGGCGCGCCCGCGCTGGAGGCGAAGGTGATCGGCGTGGACTTCCCCGGCAATGCCATCACCATCGAGGCGCGGGTGCCCGATCCGCAGGCGCTGGTCGGGCGCGTGGTCAGCCTGGGCAACCACCTGCACCGCGAGGCGTACACGGTGACCGAGGCGCAGGCCGTCGCGGACGGCACCCGCCTGGGATTCGGCGACGTGCTCTTCATCATCGGCATGGGCGCGGTGACCGACACCGACGCGCAGGCGGGCACCGTGACCGCCGACCGCAACGCCCGCGGCTACGGCCGCATCGATGGCGGCCATCATGAAGGCCGCCGGCTCTACCCCGAGGACCGCTCGGCGGGCTGGTGCATCGCGGCGGTTGACGGCGCGCTCTACACGCTGGACGGCGCTCCGGAGGACCTCGACACGCACTTCACCGACGCCGACGGCGACGGCCGGCGCCTGTTCTGGATCGTGGACGTCGGCCCCGGCGACACCTGCCGCATCCCGTCCGTCACCTGGTGGGAGCGCTGAGGACCGACCGTTGCAGCCTCCGTAGGGTGCCGGCGCCCTCGCTCGGGAGCGGTGCCGACTGCAGGGAGGGTTGGGAAATGGTGTGCCCATGCCGGACGATCGCACAGCGATGCGTCGTCGTAGCCCTGGCCTTGGCCATCTGCGCGGGCGCCGCGTGGGAGCAGACGGCGCTGCCCGACGGCTGGTCGGCCGAGGGGCGGCTCGTCGCCGATGGCACCTGGCTGGTCGCACCGGAGGCGGCCACCATCGCCGCGCCCATTGAGGACGCCACCGTGACCACGCTGCTGCTGCGCCCCGGCGCGCTTGAAGCCCCGGCCACCTGCCGCGTCGAGGGCGCCGAGGGCCGCGCGCTCGAGCTGCGTATGCAGGCCCTCGACGACGAGTACCGCGTCAACATCATCGGCCAGGAGCGCATTCCCCTCCCCGATGCCTGCGTGGAGCTGCGCGTGCCCGACCCCGCCGGCGGCTGGTTGTTCAACGAGCGCTACTTCATCCGTCCCTTCCCCCACTGGTACGAGGGCGACGAGCGCCGGGCGCTCCTCGACCGCTACGCCGATCTGCCGCCCGCTTCGCAGCACCCCCTGGGCCTGCGCCTTGATGCCCACGACGGCTGCGTCGGCCTGTGGGTTGATGATCGCTACGTCGCCGGGCTGCCCATGACCGGGCCGCTCAGCCTGCGCCTGACGCTCTCGCCGGGGAACGCCATCTCCGAGATCGCCGCCGCCCCCGCCGCCGATCCGGACCGCTACGTGCCCGTCGGCCTGAGCGGCTACCGGCGACCCGGCTCGTGGCCGGCGGCCGAGTTGTCGGTGCCGCGCGGTGCGGCGCGCGTGGATGACGTGCCCTTCGACCTCGGTGCCCCCGGCGATGACATCGACGTCGGGCTGTCGCGCTGGCTGGCCGAAGCCAGGGGCCCCGAGGGCTTCACCGAGAACTACTTCACCCGCAGCGCCTTCGACTCGCGCCCCGAGGACGTGCTGCTGGCCATCCCCACCGACGACTACTGCCGCGCGCACCTGCTGTGCGCCGTCGATCCCGACCCGGCGAAGACCCCCGTGATCAGCCTGCGTCTCACGCGACTGCTCGAGGACCTCTACGACTCGGGCGGGCGCGGCGATGCCTTCGCGGATACTTCGCTGCGCCTCGAACGTACCGATGGCCGCTGGCCGGATGGCTGCGCGCAGGTCGGCACGGTCGAGGTCGAGACCGACCGCGGCCCGCTGACCGTGCCGCTGCTGCACGTCGTGGTGCCGCTCAACTCCGGGCATATCCAGGACGTGCTCGACGAGCAGGGCATCTTCTATCGCCGCTCGACCCAGCACCTCGACCTCGAACTCACCCGCGAGCTGCATATCGTCAAGGCGCCCAACTACTCGCATCACTCGATCCTTCCGGTCGGCCCGCCCAGCGGGGTCCACGTCTTCGGCCTCACCCTGGAGCGCTCGCCCGTGCGCGTGCGGGTCAGCGCGCGCCAGGTCGGCAACGTCTTCTACCAGGACGAGCGCCCGGCGCTCTACGTTGAGATGACCGCGCACCGCCCCGAGCCCTTCGCGGGCGAGCTGCTCTGGCAGGTGCGCGACTTCTACGGCCGCATGTGGGAGGGCCGCCGCGAGGTCTCGGTCACCCCCGGCGGGCCGCCCACCGTCGCCCGCATCGACCTCGAGCGGGACGTGCTGGGCTGGTTCGGCGCGCGCGTTTCGCTTTACGATGACGCCGGCCGCAAGCTGTGGGAGCACCCCACCAGTTTCGCCATCCTCCCCCCCGACACGCGCCGCGCCGGCGCCGAGAGCCCCTTCGGCACCTGGTGGTTCCGCCGCAGCCACATCGGCGCCGACGACATCGCCGAGGTCGCACCCCTGCTGCAGCGCATGGGCTTCCGCCACGTCAGCCCATCCTCCCGCGGCCCCGACGGCGCGACACTCGCGCGCTACGGCCTGAGCGTGAGCATGCTCCCGGACTTCGCCCGGCGCGGCGACGCCGGCTACGAGATGCTCGACCGGATGGTCGCCGAGCACCCCGACGCGCGCTGGGCGATGGTCTTCCACGAGTGCAGCTTCGGCGCGGGCGTGCGCTATCCGCCCGAGTTCCTCGGCCTCGACCCGCCCGAGCTGACCGACGAGCAGCGCGCCAGGCTCCAGCAGTGGATCGACCGCGGCGTCGCCTACAGCCGCTACATCCGCGAACGCTACCCCCAACTCAGGCTCATCGTCGGCAACTCGAGCCTGGGCTTCGCCGCGGGCCTGATGCGCGCGGGCTACCCGCCCGAACTCGTGGACGCGTGGGGCGATGAGGACCTCGGCCAGGCCATCCCGCCCGAAGCCCCGCCCTCGGCCTTCAAGTCGGTCTACTGGCAGCGCGAGTACGCCGACCTCTACGGCTACGATCTGCCGCAGACCTCGTGCTACGAGTGGCGCGGACGTGGCACCCAGCCGGGCAACCTCAGCGAGCTGGAGCAGGCGCGGCTCTACTCGCGCGACGTCCTGCAGGCGCTGGCCTTCAGGATGCCGCACATCAACCCGGGGCTGCTGTATGACGTCGGCGACTCGTACTACTACAGCCGCTGGGGCGGGTCGGGCTTCTGCCACCGCTACCCCCTGCTCAACCCCAAGATCAGCTACGTGGCCATGGCCACGCTTACCCGCGAGCTTGACGGCGCGACCTTCCGGCGCCGGCTCGACACCGGCTCGCCGAGCCTTTACGCGCTGGAGTTCGCCCGTGACGACGGCCTCGTCTACGCCCTGTGGCTGCCGCGCGGCGAGCGCGACGTGGACGTCACCTTTGCGCGGGACACGCAGTTCATCCGCACCGATATCATGGGCAACGCGCAGCAGGTCGGCACCCGCGACCGGCGCGCGCGTGTGACCGTCTCGGCCTCGCCGGTCTATCTGCGCACGGACGTGGCCATCGAGTCCTTGCACGCGGGCGCCACCCGCTGCCCGCCCGCGCCCGCAGGCCTGCAGGTCGTCGATCCGCTGACCGACCCGTCCCGCTGGCGGCGGGTGACCACGCCCGACGACCGGCTCGACACCATCCACTTCGACTTCCCGCGCACCCTCGGCGACATCGACCTGCGCGTGGTGCCCGACGAGAAGATGGGCGCGGCGGTGGAGCTGACCCTCAACCCGCAGCCGGACGTGCCCTGGCCGGTCTCGCGCTACGTGGTGCTGGAGGCCACCGGACAGATGCAGGCGCCCGGCGAGCCCACCGCGGTCGGCGTGTGGGTGCGCGGGAACTCCTGCTGGGGGCGCGTGTTCTGGGAGTTCGAGGACGCCACCGGAGAGCGCTTCTTCAGCGTGGGCGCCTCCGAGGGCGGCTGGAGCGTGGGCGACTGGGAGTGTGCAACCTTCCTCAACTTTGACGGCTGGAACTACCTCTCAGTTGAGCTGCCCTTCCGCTACGCCGGCGGCTACCCCGGCCCGCCCCGGCGCAACTGGCTGATCTCCGGGGGCGACGGACTCGTGGACTACCCGATCCGCTTCACGCGCCTGATCGTGGAGATGCGCGACACCGTCCTGCATCTGACCGAGCCGATCCCGGTGCCCGACCGCACCGTCCGCCTCCGCGACCTGTCGGTGAGCTACGCCCCGCGCATGGGCGAGCAGCCCGTGATGTGACGAGAACCGGAAACGCCGGGATCGCGGTCGCTGTTGCCGTTGGCCGTCGTCGTTGCTGCAAGCCGGGAGCTGGCCCCCGGCAGCCGGCTCCCGAAGGGAGCCCCCATGACCCATCGCGAGCGCCTCGAGACCGCCTGGTCGTTCCGCGAACCCGACCGCGTGCCCATCGAGTTCCCGGTGAGCGCGCCGGTGCGCGATGACCCGCGCTGCGCCCGGCTGGTGCGGCTCGCCGATGAGCACGCCGACAACTTCATCGGCGTGCCGGGCTACGACTGGGGCTTCCTCGGCCAGCCGGCGACGCGCACCGAGCGCCTGCTCGAAGACACCGGCGACTACCGGCGCATCGAGTGGACCATGCACACGCCCGCCGGGGAGTTCGTGGCGGTCATCCGCCGGCCGCGTTTCGAGACCGCCATCGAGGACTATCACTGGGAGAAGCGCTGGATCGAGGAGCCGCAGGACCTCGCGCGGCCGCCGCTTACCACGGAGGCGGTGGCGGAGGTGATCGACCCCGCGGAGGACACCGTAATCTACTACCAC
>CAZTZN010000120.1:0-10889 GCA_964617715.1 uncultured Armatimonadia bacterium
CCCCCGGCGAGGGCGCCGGGGGCACAACGGCAACGGCCGAACGGCAACGGCGGGCTGGTCAGGCGACCGGCCCCTCCAACGGCAGACGACGGACGGCAACGGCGGGCCGGTCAGGCGACCGGCCTCTCCAACGACAGACGACAGACGGCGGACGGCGACGACGGACGGCAACGGCGGGCCGGTCAGGCGACCGGCCCCTCCAAACGGCAAACGGCAGACGGCAGACGGCGGACGGCGGACAGACCACCCGGCCTGTCCGTCGTTCTTCCCTCGCGGTCGGCGGCGCACCTGCCCCGGCAGGTGCATGGCCTCCGCGAATCGAAGGGGAGCGCGCACTCGTCACAGATGCCCGGAGGTGGTCCGGATGTCCTGTCAGTGGAATCTGTTCGCGCTCGTCGCCGTCGCGTCGCTGCTTGCGCTGGGCGCGTTGAGCCAGCCTGCGTCCGCACAGGAGAACCTGCTCAGCAACCCCGGCTTCGAGGAGGTCGGCGACGACGGCCTCCCCGTCGGCTGGGCCCGTTACGGCGGCGGTGTGCCCGAGAGCGTGCTGGAGATGACCGATGACGCGCACTCGGGTGAGCGGGCGGTGCGGCTCATCGACACCGGCCCCGAGGAGCGCGATAACCGCTACGCCATCGGCGTTACCCAGAACGTGCCGGTGGAGGGCGGCAAGGCCTACATCCTCTCGGTCTGGGCGAAGGCCATCGCGCGCAACAACAATGGCGCCATGAACCTGCAACTGCGCTTTCTGCCGGGCAACGAACTCACCAACGTGGCGATCACGCCGGCCATCGGGGGTGACTGGGAGCGCTTCGTGGTCGCGGGAGAGGCGCCCGAGGACGCCACCAGCGCGACCGTCTTCATCTACACCCAGCACTACTGGACCACCGAGACACTGGTCGATGATGTCTCGCTCGTCGCGGTCGAGCGCGAGACTTTCGGGACGCGCTTCCCGCTGGCCGCGCATGGCAGCATGGGTATCGAGAGTGTGCGGCCGCTGAACCTGCGGACACCAATCGTCGAGGGCGGGCAGCCGGCCGCGGTCATCGCCGTGCCGACCGATGTCACCGGGGCGCTGGACGAGCAGTACGCCGCGCTCGCAGAACGGCTGGCGGCGGGCATCGAGGCGCGGACGGGCGTGCGACTGGAGATGACGACCGACGCGAAGTCGCTGGTGGGGGGAGAGCAGACGATCATCGCGCTCGGCAACCTGAACAACAACTTCGTGGTCGAGCGCCTCTACTTCAACAAGTACCTGCAGATTGACGCGCTCAAGCCCGGGCCGGGCCGCTACGTGTTGCAGACCGTGCACGAGCCGTACAACTGGCCGACGGGGGTGAACGTGCTGGTGGTGGGGGCCTCGGATCTCGATGGCCTGACGGCAGGGGTTGAGGCGCTGCTCGGCCGGGTTCCCGAGGGCAACGAATGGGTACTGACCGAGCCGCTGCTGGAGGTCTCGGGCGTCGAGCCGATGAGCGAGGAGCAGGCGCAGGAGCTGGTGGATTCTCCGGTGAGCCAGGACGTGACCCGCGACTTCTGGTCGGCGGTCGTGCGGTATCGCGACAGCGGCGACGTGGCGTGGGCGCGGCGGGCCAAGCGCATCATACTGCAGGAGGCGGCGGCACGCTTCGACGCCGACCCGCACTTCCACATCACCTGGCCGGAGGAGACCACCTCGAACATGATCGGGGCAATGTGGGATGTGCTCGAGGAGGCGCCGGTGTGGACCGACGAGGAGCGGCTGGCGGCCACCAACGTCATCCTCAACACGCTCTACGTGCTGCCGGCGCGCACCTCAGGCTATTCACGGCTTGAGGACAACGACGGCATCATCTGGAACCACACCACCTTCCCGCTGCTGGGCATCTACTACATGGCGCGCTACTTCGAGCGCTTCTACGGGAACGTGGACGGGCAGATGGAGCTGATGCTGCGCAAGTGCTCGGCGTGCTTTGATAACCAGGTGCGCTCGTGGAAGCCGCAGGAGGACTCGGCCGGCTACGAGGCGATTGTCCCGCGGCACACCATCGACTACACGCTGGCCGAGAACGATTACACCTACTTCGAGAACGGGAACGTGCTGCGCCACGCCGAGTATGAGGTGGCGATCTGCGACAACACCGGCGACGTCGCGGGTTTCGGCGATTCCGGCTACGGGCACGGCGTGTACAACGCCAACCAGCACTGGCCCCTGTTCTACTACCGGGACGGGCGCTTCCTGTGGTGGCTGAACCGCGTGCGCGAGGGCGGCTACGCCAGCCCCTACGATCCGTCGATCCAGCCGGTGGAGTGGCACGACCTGGTGGGCGCGAATGTTTTCCGCCTGCACCCGGAGGTCTACCGCTACACCAGCAGATTCGCCGACTACGGCGGCGAGCCGACACCGCCCAATATCCCGCTGGAGCAGTGCTTCGACAAGATCGCCTTCCGTGAGAGCCTGGACATGGACGCCGAGTACTTCCTGCTCGACGGCTTCTCGCGCGGCAAGCACCTGCAGTACGACGGCAACTGTATCATCAAGTTCTTCGCCGACGGGCAGGACTGGCTGATCGACGGCGATTACCTGGTGCGCAACACCACCGACCACAACGGCGTGAGCGTCATCCGCGGCGGGCGCGTCGCCGAGCTGATACCGTCGTGCGCCTCCCTCGAGTCGCTCGCCGATCTGCCCGCCATGACCATGTGCGAGACCGCGGTCTACGACTTCAACGGCGCGGACTGGCTGCGCAACATCATCTGGCTCAAGGGCGAGTTCGTGCTGGTCATCGATCGCCTGCGCGCCAATGAGGCCGACGACTACGCCTTCGTGGGCAACTGGAAGATGCTCGCGGAGGGCGAGCAGACGCTGGAGGACGGCCGGATCATGCAGACGGTGCGTCAGCGCGTCGGCGGCACGGGCAACCGCGAGCTGACGGTCATGCCGGACCCGGCCGAGGGGGTCGAGCGCGCGGTCAAGTTCGCCTCGCAGGTCTCACAGCTCGACACCGCGGTTGAGCTGCCCGCGGGCAAGCTGGAACTCACCCTGTTCGCTCAGGGGGTGAGTTCGGGCGCCGACAGCTTCTACGTCTCGATCGACGGGGGCGAGCGCATCCCGTTCCACATCCCGGTGGGCCACTTCGGGCCGTCGTCGTCAACGTGGGAGAAGGACACGCCCACCCCCAACATCGAGATCGCGGAGCCGGGGGTGCATCGGATCACCATCACGCTGCGCGAGGGCCCCGGCCCGCTGCTCGATCGCATGGTGTTCCGCGACGAGGCGGGCAACGAGGTGGCCGAGGTCGAGGCGGAGAGCGCGCCGCCTCTGCCTGAAGAGATGGTCGAGACCGCGCCCGACCAGCGTTTCCGGATCATCGCCGACGGGGAGGCGCAGTGCAAGCTGACCGGGCGCATCAATCACGTCGGCCGGGCGATCGCCTACATGCGCCAGCGCCTCGGCGGGAGCCTGCAGGCCGGCGAGCAGCGCGCCTTCCACACGCTGTTCTACAACGATACCGTCGCCGAGCCCAGGGACTATGATCTGCGCCGGATCAGCGACGAGGCGGTGCTGGTCACGCGCAACGGCGAGCCGTGGATGGTGGTCGTGGTGGGCGATGAGGCACGGCTGGGCGGGCAGGCGCGGATGAAGATGATGGCGTTCACGCGCAGCGATGTCTGGGCGGCGGACGTAACCGACTTCCGCGGCGAGATTTTCGCGGAGCAGCCGTTCAGCGGCGAGCTGCGCGGCGACCCGCCCTACATGACGATCATCGGCCCCGAGGACCTGACCACGGTCATGGTCGGCGGCATGCCGTTGATGCTCCAGGGCGGCCGGCTGGAGATGGACCTGGGCGGCTTCGGCGAGCTGGCCGCCGGCACCGATGAGCTGCAGCGGCTCTTCGACACCTTCGCAGCGCGTGCGACGGCACCGGGGGGCGAAGGCGAGGCGCCGACCGGTCCGCGGGTCCCGGAGATCAGCGCTGAGCGCTCGATAGCGGTGTCGGTCGCCGCCGACACGGCACATCAGCCGATCGAGAAGCTTGAGGCAATTGACCTGGACGGTGACGGAACCGAGGAGCTGATCGTGCTGCGCGGGCGCGAGGCGCAGGCCCTGACCGCGGCGGGCGAGCCGCTGTGGCGCTATGAGACCGGTGGCACCACGCGTTGCGCGGTCGGCGCCGACATCGACGGCGACGGGGCGCTGGAGGTGCTCATCGGCTCCGACGACGAGCACATCCATGTGCTGGATGCGGCGACCGGGGCACTCGAGCGCACCTGTCATTGCGATCTGCCGCTGCGCGTCGGGACCTCGAGCGTGCGTCAGCCGCGGGTGGGCGCGCTGGCGGTGGCCGACCTCGATGGCGACGGCGCACTCGACATCGTCGCCGGGCTGATGAACGCGAACATCGCGCGCTACGACACCGACTTCAACCTGATCTGGCGCTACGACGGCCAGCCGCACGGCACCCTGGAGTTTGCGCTACGCGACCTTGACGGCGACGGGCGCCGGGAGATTCTCGCGGCCAATCGCTACGGAGGGATCCAGATATTCGACGCGCAGGGGCGACGCATCGGCAGCACCTACTCCGAGCTGGGCGATGTGCAGATGGCGGTGGGTGACCTGGACGCCGACGGCGTCTTCGACATCGCCAACGGCTCCTCCACCGGCGCATTCTCGTGCGACATCTGGGGCGGGGGCAAGCGTTTCGAGTTCCCGAACTACGGCTTCGCCTTCACCGAGGTGCTCATGGGCGACCTGCTGACTGAACGCCCGGGCGATGAGCTGATCGCGGCCTCCGAGACCGGCTACGTCTACGTTCTGGGCGCCGAGGGTGAGGTGCTGGCGCAACGCGACTTCGGTGACAGGGTCAACGACATCGTGCTGCTCCCGCGGGATGGTGCGGCACCGCTGGTCGGCGTGGCGTGTGACGACGGGCGCGTCTACGTGATGAACGCGGAGATGAAGGTGCTGGGCGGGCTGGATGCGGGCGGCCGGCCGCTGCTGGTGCAGGCGCTGGGCTCGCGGCTGGTGGCGGCGACGGCGGATACGGTGCACGTGATCGCGCCGTAGCGTCCGGGGCCGGCAGCCGGCACCCGGGAGACGGCGACGGTCGGCAGCGACGGCGAGTTGCCCCGGCGGGCGTGTCGCTCGTCTTTGTTGTGCCCGTGCCGGCGATGGCCTTCGCCATCGGCCGCATCGCGGGTTGCCGCCGTGCCGGCGGTCACTGTCGGCCTGCGGGCGGGGAGATGAAGGCCGGGCAGGGACGTGCTCCGACACATCGTGGCCCGGGTGATGCGGGCAATCATCGGTGAGGACAATGCAGACCTGGCCGATCAGGGACAGGGCGTTTCGGCGTCTCGCCGCATCTGTGCATCCGCAATCAGCCGGCGCCGCCGGTGGACGCGAGGCTGGTTCGGCATGACCAACCAGGAACGCGTGATGGCTGCACTGAACTTCGAGCAGCCGGACTACATGCCGATGTACATGAGCTTCTGGCCGGAGTTCACAGCCATCTGGGAACAGGCTCATCCGGATGTGCAGGTCTCCATTGACGACTACTACGATGTGGCGGTCAAGGTCGTCGTGGGCGATGAGACACCATACATGACCAGAGCCGGCACCCTGGGGGAGGAGAACGGCTACGAGATCCAGCGCGACGGCTGGGGCCGGACGATACGGGTCAGGTCCGATGCCTACTTCATGCACCAGATCGACAACGCGTACGATGCCGACGGCGAGCTGAAGTATGGCGAGTTCGACCCGCCCGACATGCCGGAGCGCTACGCGGGCTATGACGCGGTGATGGACCAACTCAAGCGGGACTACTGCGTCTTCGCCAAGACGGGCGGCCCGTTCATTCGCACTTACTTCATGACCGGCGAGGCCGAGCTGTTGATGAACATGGCCGGTGACCCCAAGCTGGCCGCCGAGCAGGTCATGCGCACCGCCCATCACCTGACCGCCATCGGCCTGGAGGAGCTGCATCGCTGGAAGCTGTATGACACCGGCATGTGGATCTCCGATGATATGGCCGGCACCGCGGGGCCGATGTTCAGCCCGCGCACGGCCGAGGAGATCCTGGCCCCCGCGTGGGCCTACATGGTGGACGCCTTCAAGGCCGCGGGCGCAGCCAAGGTCATTATCGACAGCGACGGCAATGTCGGCCCGCTGCTGGAGCTGTTCATTGACCTCGGCTTTGACGCCATCTACCCGGTCGAGTACAAGGCCGGACTCGATTGCGTGAAGCTGCGCGAGAAGCACGGCGACAGGCTTGCCTTCTTCGGCGGGCTATCGAACGGGCTCATCCTCCCCCGCGGCAATCCCGAGGAGATAGTTGACCACACGCTGCGCATCATGTCGGCGGGGAGAGAGGGCGGCCTGGTGCTGGGGACGCACTCCATCGGCCACGACATCTCTCTCGAGTCGTGGGACCTGTGCTTTGAGACGTGTATGAGATACCGCAATTACCCGCTCAACCTGCCGGCGGGCTATTGAGCCCGGATTCGCCCGGGAACTCGCAGGCCCGTCCACCGCTTCGTCGAGGTTGCTCGGCCAGCGGTTGTGCTCAGACGTAGACGAACGGGTAGCCGGTGGCGCCGTGCTGGGCGGAGACCATGGCGTGCGCGGCCTGGCTCAGCAGCTCTTCACCGGTGATGTTCTCCATGCCCATGCCGCTCACGCCGATGTCAACGCTCCAGCCCTCCAGAAGGTCGGAGCGGTGGAGGGACTCGCCCAGCCGGCTGGCTGCGATCAGGGCGCTGCGGGGGCCGGTGGAGGGCAGCAGCGCCGCCAGCCGGTGCGAGTCCAGACGCGCGACGATGTCGGTGCCGCGCAGCTCCCGGCGCATCGCCATGGCGGTGGCCGCCAGCAGGTGCGGCGAGGGTCGCTGGTCGGCCAGCAGACGCGTGGAGCGGCGAAGCTGCAGCAGGATTACGCTCAGCTCGGCCGGGTGGCGCTCGGCGCGCACTATCTCGTTGCGCAGCGTCTCATCGAAGAACTCGCGGGTGTATGCGCCGCTGAGCGGATCGATGACCCCGACGGGCGGTCGCTCGTCCTCGGAGAACGATCCGAGCATCCAACTGATGACCTCGAGCGGCTCGTCCACATCACGCCAGCGGCTGAGCGTGAGGTTGGCGTTGCTGGTCGCCGCCGCGCGCGTGACCGCGATCAGCCGGTCGCCGCGTCGGGTGACCAGATCGCGGCAGGCATTGGACAGCTCGGTGAGCATCGTGTCGCTGAGCCGGGCGAAGGAGAAGCGCGCGCTCTCGGCGGCGATCTCGACCGGCTCTTGTGAGTCCGACCAGGCCGCCACCTCCTCACCCATTGACCGGGCCAGCGCCATCGCCAGCGTGGGCGACAGCGGCGCCGGGCAGTGCACGTAAAGCTCCGGCTGCTCGCGCAGCAGCAGGGCGCACCACAGGTCGATCTCGGGCGGCGTGATCTCGTCGGCGCGGCGCAGCAGGTCGAGCACATCGGTCGCTCGAGCGAGTCGCTCGATGACATCATCCGACTTCCCCGGCAGTGGCCAGTGCTCCGCTTCCGGGAACTGTAGTGAGTAGCTCATCATGCGCACCTCGATGATTGGCGTCGGAGCCGCACAGGCTCCGGCGTGACCCCGTACGACCACTCTCATCATCGGGCGAGAGGCCCCGCGGCTTGACGGCTTGGCGGCCGCGTTGCCGCGGTCCTGCGTGTGCGCGAGTGCAGGTGGCGGCATGTGCCGGGGCGAATTTGCTCACAACCGCAGCGCTCAAACCCGGATTGATCCGGAGGGAGACTTATGATCAAGTCCATCAGCTTCTGGTCCTTCCCCGACGGAATGACCATTCGCGAGCGCATGACCATGGCGCAGCAGTACGGCTTCGAGGGCATCGAGTTGACCCTCGAGGGCGAGGGCGAGATCACCGAGGCCAGTACGGCCGCCGACATGGCGCAGTTCGTGGAGATGGCCGGCGAGATCGGGCTGCAGTTGCCGACCTTCGCCACCGGCCTGGCGTGGCAGTGGCCGGCGTGCGGCCCGGACCCGGAGATCACCGCCCGGGGTATCGACATCGTGAAGAAGTCGCTGGAACTGGCTGCGGCGGTGGGCGCGAAGACCGCGCTGTGCGTGCCCTGCACGGTCACCGCCGAGTACCCCTACGACCGCGCCTACGCCGACTGCGTTGAGACGTTCACGGCGCTGGCCGAGGACGCGGCCGCCGCGGGGGTGATCATCGGCCTGGAGTACGTCTGGAACAAGTTCCTGCTCAGTCCGCTGGAGTTCGCGAGGATCATCGACGAGATCGGCAGCGAATGGGTGCAGGCCTACTTCGACGTGGGCAACGTCATCCCCAACGGCTTCCCGGAGCAGTGGATCCGGATCCTGGGCGGCCGCATCAAGGCGGTGCACTTCAAGGACTTCCGCGAGAGCATCGGCACCGGGACCTTCGACGGCTTCGTGGACCTGCTGGAGGGCGATGTGGCGTGGGGCCCGGTCATGGACGCGCTGTGTGAGATCGGCTACGACGGCGCGGTGACCGCCGAGATGATGCCGCCCTACCCCTACCATCCCGAGCGCCTGATCGAGGCGACCAGCCGGTCGATGGACGCCATCCTGGGCCGGTGAGGTGCCCGGAAGGAGGAGACGCATATGCACAACTGGGAGTATCGCATCCTGCACATGCCCACCACCAGCATCTCGGTGCTCAATGAGCGCGTCAACAACGACGCTCGGGACGGCTGGGAGCCGTTCATGATGTCGGGCAACGAGTACGTCAACATCGTGATGCGCCGGCCCATCAAGCAGGAAGAAGCTGAGGAGCAACGCTGATCGGTGCGACCATCGCCGACACCCGCGGGCGCCGCCCGGGAGCGGGTGGCGCCCGAGAGCCATTTGCGGGGGCCGGGATGCGGCCGTGCATCCCCCAACTGGAGGATCGGACATGGAGGAGCTGCTGATCGGACTTATCGGCGCAGGCAACATGGGGAAGGCGCTCGCGGGGGGTGTGGCCGCGTGTGACGGCGGACGTATCGTGGCGGTCGCCGACACCGCCGAGGGCGCGGCGCAGGCCGCCGCGGCCGAGATCGCCGGGGAGGGCGAGAGCATCGACGCCTACACCGACGTGGGCGAGATGTTGGCGCGCGAGGATATCATGGCGGTGATGGTGGCCGCGCCCAACTTCCTCCACCCGCAGCTCACCCGGCGGGCCGCCGAGGCGGGCAAGCACGTGTTCTGCGAGAAGCCCATGGCGCTGAACGTGGCCGACGCGCGCTCGATGATCGACGCGTGCGAGTCGGCGGGCGTGAAGCTGATGATCGGCCAGGTGCTGCGCTACAACGCGCCCTACGTGTGGATAATCGATCAGATCCGCAGCGGCGCTCTGGGCGAGCCCTTCGGCATGCAGGTGACGCGCATCGCCGGGCCGTGGGGTGGGGTCTTCGGCCAGACCTGGCGGATGAAGAAGGAGCTGTCGGGCGGGCCGTTGTTCGAGGTCAACGCGCATGAGATCGACTTGATGCGCCAGATCCTGGGCGAGGCGCAGACGGTCTACGCGTCGATGGACAACTACGTCAACCCCGACGCCGACTACGAGGACTTCGTGCACATGGTCGTCAACTTCGAGGCGGGCGGGCGCGGCGCGCTGCTGGCGGGTCATGCGTCGAGGCTCGGCAGCTACGACGGCAAGATCTTTTGCACCAACGGCGCGATCTTCTTCGACAACAGGACGGGCAACGTGACCTACAAGGTCGGGGATGACGACCCGCAGACCATCTCCTATGCCGATACCGGCCGCGGCTACGAGCGGGGCCTGGACCGCGAGGTGCGCGAGTTCATCGAGGCGGTGCTCGACGACACCGAGCCGCCCATCCCGGGCATCGAGGGCCTGCGCAACACCGAGATCGCGCAGGCGGCGCAGATCTCGGCGGCCTCCAATCGGGTGGTGGAGTTGCCGTTGTAGCCACGGCGGGCCGGTCGGGCGACTGCGCGGGGCGTCTCCCGCCCGGGGGCGGGATCGGCCCGCGCACTCCTCGCTCGGACGCATAGCGTCCTGCGCTCAGAGCGGCCCCTGCGACGGCGAGGGTGATCGTTCGCCGGTGCCCCTGCCGCGCGGAGGGCAGGGTCGCCCGCACCGCGAACCTTCGCTCACGATGGACCGCGATCAGCTTCGCCAACTGATGCAGGCCGTGCGCGCAGGCAAGCTGCACCCCGAGGAGGCGGTGGAGCGCCTGCGCTCATTGCCCTTCGAGGACCTGGGGTTCGCCAAGGTCGATCACCACCGCGCGCTGCGCCGCGGCTTCCCCGAGACCGTGCTGGCCGAGGGCAAGACGCCCGAGCAGGTCGCACGAATCCTCAAGGCGCTCGCCGAACACTCGGAGCTGGTCATCGCCACAAGAGCGACGGCGGAGCAGTTCGCGGCGGTGCAGGCCGAGATCCCCGGTGCCGAGTATCACGAGCAGGCGCGCATCATCCGCATCGGGCCGGTCCCCCAGCCGCCGCCCGGTCGCCGGCCGGTGGCGGTGGTGACCGCCGGCACCTCCGACATCCCCGTCGCCGAGGAGGCGGCGGTGATTGCGGAGCTGGCGGCATGCCCGGTCGAGCGCATCTGGGACGTGGGCGTCGCGGGTATCCACCGGCTCCTCGAGCACCGCGAGCAGCTCGCCCGGGCCAGCGCCATCGTGGTGGTCGCCGGGATGGAGGGCGCGCTGGCGAGCGTCGTGGGCGGGCTGGTGGACGTGCCGGTGGTCGCGGTCCCGACCAGCGTGGGCTACGGTGCGGCTTTCGAGGGCCTGGCGGCGCTGCTGGGGATGCTCAACTCGTGTGCGTCGGGCGTGGTGGTGGTGAACATCGACAACGGCTTCGGCGCCGGCCGCTTCGCCGCGATGATCTGCCTTCGCACATCCGGGTAACGGCAGCGAACGACAGACAAAGGCA
>CAZTZN010000120.1:10989-14469 GCA_964617715.1 uncultured Armatimonadia bacterium
CGCAAGCGCATTCGTGCGGCTCCTCCGAACGGCTTCGGGGCGCCGCCCTGGTAGGAATCGGCCGCTGCCGGTAGCCGTCTGCCGCTTGCCGATTGTCGCTTGCCGCTTGCCGCTTGCCGCCGTCCTCACCGGGGTGTCAGCGATGTCGCCGGCGCATCCGAACATCGTCTACATCATGGCCGATGACATGGGCTGGGGGGATCCGGGCTGCTACGGGGCCGAGAAGATCCCGACGCCCAACATGGATCGGCTGGCGCGCGAGGGCATGCGCTTCACCGACGCGCACTCGGCCTCCGCGGTATGCACGCCCAGCCGCTACGCTGCCATCACCGGCCGCTACTGCTGGCGTACGCGCCTGCAATCGGGCGTCATGTGGGGCTACTCGCCACCGCTGATCGAGAGCGACCGGCCCACCGTGGCGTCAATGCTGGGCGCGCACGGCTATGCCACCGCCGCGGTGGGCAAGTGGCACCTGGGGCTGGGGTGGAGCTGGCGGTGCGAGATTCCCCACGATCCGAGCGATGTGCGCACTGAGTTCGGCGACAACATCGACCACGACCGGCCGCTCACGCACTCGCCCAATGACAGCGGATTCGACTATTTCTTCGGCATCCCGGCGTCGCTCGACATGCAGCCCTACTGCTTCGTCGAGAACCGCGAGACCGTGGGCATCCCCAGCGTCGAGAAGGACGTCTACCACCCCCAGCAGCGCAAGGGCCTGATGGTTCCGGGCTGGCGCGATGACATGGTGGATGTGACCCACGCCGAGCGCGCCTGCGGCTTCATCGAGGACAGTCATCGGGCCGGGCGCCCGTTCTTTCTCTACCTCACGCCCAGCGTCCCGCATCGCCCCTGTGTGCCGCCGGAGTTCATGCAGGGCGCATCGCGCGCAGGGCTGCGTGGTGACTGCGTGGCGCTTTACGACCGGGTGGTCGGCCAGGTGATGGACACGCTGGACCGGCTGGGGATCGCGGGCGACACGCTGCTGCTGGTGACCAGCGACAACGGCGCGCGCGCCGCCGACTTCTACGGCAACACCTGGGGACATCGCTCGTGCGGGCCGTGGCGCGGACAGAAGGCCGACATCTGGGAGGGCGGCCATCGCGAGCCACTGCTGGCGCGCTGGCCGGGCGTGGTGCCGGCGGGGTCGGTGTGCGAGGAGACCGTATGCCTGGTGGACCTGATGGCCACCTGCGCGGAGATCGTCGGCCACGACCTGGGCGCGGACGAGGCGCCGGACAGCGTCTCCATCCTGCCGGCGCTGCGCGGCGAAAAGCTGCGCCAGCCTCTGCGCGAGGCCACCGTGCACCACTGCATCGACGGCACCTTCGCGCTGCGGCAGGGCGAGTGGAAGCTGATCCGCGGGCTGGGTTCGCACGGCTTCTCCGACCCGCGCGCCATCGAGCCCGAGCCCGGCGGCCCTGAGGGCCAGCTCTACAACCTGGTCGAGGACCCGCGGGAGACCGCCAACCTGTGGCGGCAGGAACCCGCGGTGGTTGCGCGGCTGTCCAAGCTCCTGGACACCTGGATCGCCGAGGGCCGCTCGGTGGAGCGGTAGAGCGGCCCGTTCACCAGCATCGGAGGATGCGATCATGCTCGCTCGCCCACGACGCAGCCGCCCGCACCCCATGTTGGTCTGTGCGGTGCTGTGTGCCGTTGTCGCCGTCCCCGCCGGCGCGGTGTCGATCGTGCTGGATGATTTCGAGGCGGGCGTGAGCGCCTGGCGCACCAACGATGAGCAGGCCGCGGGCGCCCGCGCCTCCGACATCTGCGCCATCTACACGGTCGGCCGACGTACGAACGGGGGCATCCAGCAGGCGGCGCTCATCGAGTTCGACGCCGCGCAGCACACCTGGGCCTCGGTCACGCTGCCCGTTGACGGGTCGCTGTGGGCCGAGATCGGGGTGGGGCAGATCACATTGTGGGTGCGCGGTGATGGCTCGCAGAATACCGTCGATCTCACGCTGCGCACGCGGGTGGGCGAAGAGCGGCGCGATGTGTCCTACATCTACAAGCTGGGGCTTGAGAGCCGGGAGTGGGAGCATCGGTCCATCCGCCTGTTCGCCTTCAAGGACGCCGAGGGCAACCCGCCCGACGCCGACGCCATTCGCGGCGCCTACCTGCTGCAGTTCGTGAAGACCGGCTCGTGGTCGGCGCTGAGCTTCAACGTGGACGAGATCATCGCCGAGCCGATTCCCGGCGTCGAGGGTCCCATCGAGCCGCCTGGGCGGCAGCCGCTGTCGGTGCGCGTGGACTTCGCCCAGACCATCGCGCCGGTGCTCGGGCAGATCGGCGTGAACCTGGGCAGCGATCTGGCGCCGGTGCTGGATGACCCGGTCAGCGCGGAGGCGCTGGGGCGGGCGCTGCGCGAGCTGACGCCGTGTGTGGGGCGCCTGCGGCTGTCGGACTTCTGGGACCCGCGCATCGGCGACTACGATCTGGTGCGCCTGAGCCGCGCCATCAACTGGCTGAACGAGGTCGGCGCGCGGGCGCTGGTGTGCCTCGACCCCGCGCGCGTGCCGGTCGAGGGCGCCGATGACCCGCAGTGGGACCCGGACTTCCTGGACGCGGCGCAGCGGCTGGTGGCGTTGCGCCGTGGCGGTCCCCACCTGCGCTACTACGAGGTATTCGATTCGCCGCTGCTGACCGGCCAGGTGGCGGATGTCGAGGAGCTGGTGGTCGCCTACAACCGCATCGTGGCGCGGGTGTTGGCCGCCGACCCCGAGGCGCGCGTGGGCGGGCCCGGGCTGGCGTCCGCGTGGGAGAGCAATGTGCGCGGCTTCCTCGAGGGCGCGGACACACTGCACTTCCTGTCGCTGCAATTCTATGGCGCGCACAACCCGGCGGCCGAGCGCGCCGAGCTGTTCGAGGCCGCGTGCGCGGGTGTGACCTCGGACTTGCCCGGCCAACTCAGCCTTGCCGGGGTGCGGCACCTGGCGCGGACGCTGCGCAGGCCCACGCCGGAAGTGTTTGTCACCACGATGGCCATGAACTCGGCGCGCCGACCCGGCGGCGAGGCCGCGGACCCGCGCATCGAGACGCCCTTCGGCGCGGCGTGGCTGGCCGCGACGGCGCTGTCTTCGGCGACGGCGGCCGACAAGTTCCTGCACTTCAAGCTGTTCGGCGGCGGATGGGGGATGGCCGACGGGCGTGGCGCCAGCAACGCGCTGCACACCGCGGCCTGGCTGCTGCATCTGTACGCGCCGCGCGGCTCGACACTGTGCCAGCTCACTCGCGTCGATGACGCCATGCTCATCGCGGCGGTGTGGACGCCGACGGCGCGCAACCTGTTCGTGGTCTACGGGGGCGAAGCGCCGCGTACGGTGGTGATCGACGCGTGGGGGGTCGGCAGCCCGGTGATGGTGCGGGAGCGGCGCATTACCGCGCGCGGCGCGCTGGTGATGAGCGACCTGCCCAACACGGCGGCGCAGTCGGTCGAGTTCGACGGCCCGGGCGTGTCGGTCATCCAGTTCGTGAGCG
>CAZTZN010000121.1:0-14194 GCA_964617715.1 uncultured Armatimonadia bacterium
GACTGGTGAGCGCCCCCGAGCTGTCGATCTGCATTGTCTCATGGAACACGAGTGAGCTGCTGGACGCGTGCCTGCGGAGCATCGCCGAGGCGCCCGACACGGTGACGCGCGAGGTCATCGTCGTGGACAACGCCTCCACCGACGACACTGTCGAGATGGTGCAGCAGGGCCATCCGAATGTGGTGCTGATTGCCAACCGGGAGAACCGTGGCTATGCCGCCGGGAACAACCAGGCGATGGCGGTCGCGCGTGGGCGCCTGATCCTGCTGCTCAACCCGGACATCGCGGTGCATCCGGGTGCGCTGGACGTGCTGGTGAGGCTCCTGAACGAGCGTCCGCAGGCGGGCGCGGTTGCGCCGCGGTTGCTGCTGCCTGACGGCTTGGTGCAGGCGAGCTGCCGCAGCTTCCCCACGCCCGACGTGGTGCTCTACGAGGCATTGGGCCTCAGTCGGCTCTTTCCCCGCAATCGCCGCTTCGGCAAGTACCGCATGACCTGGTGGGACTACGACGACGAGCGTCCGGTTGACCAGCCGATGGCCTCCGCATTGATGGTCCGGCGCGAGGTGCTGGATGAGGTCGGCGTCATGGACGAGAGCTTCCCTATCTTCTTCAACGACGTGGATCTGTGCAAACGGATCCGGGAAGCCGGATGGGAGATTTGGTACACACCGCACTCCTCGATGGATCACGCGGGCGGCGCCTCGACTTCGCAGGTTCGACGGCAGATGCTCGTAGAGTCATATCGCAGCTTCATCCGGTTCTATCGGAAGCACTATCGCAGCGTGCTGCCGCGGTGGCAGTACGGCGCTGCGCTGGCTCTGTTGGGCGTAGGACACTGTGCCCGGATGCTGGCGTACGATGTGGCGTCGCTGGTACGCGGGCGGCGTGGTGTCAACGGTGGCGGCAAGCAGGCGTACTTGAGGTAGAACAAACCGGGCGCCACACAGAGGACGGAGGCGCTCCGTGCCGAATACGTTTGTGACCGACGTACGACTGATGAGGCCGGAGATGGAGGCGCATCCCCTGGTCGGACGGCGGCGGGGGGAACAGGAAGCACTCGGTGGGGAGGCCTATCCGTTGGGAGAAAACACACACGCGAACAACAAGGACGAACGCGCTCGACAGAGCACGGGTCAATCGCTCATGTACGCGGTCGTGATCCTGCTTGGCTTGATTCTGGTGCTGACTGTGGCCCGGCACTGGCTCCGTATCAGGCCGGCCGGGGCCATCGACTATCCCGTGGCGGTGATTGCCGCCACCGCGTTCACTCTCGCGTTGCTGGTGTCGGCCGCCCGGGGCGGCAGCACGGCGCAGAGCGGGGGACTTCGCGAACGCCTGGCGCTCACGTTCTGCCCGACCATCGTCGTTGACGCGCAGACCGGACGAATCGTCACGGCCAACGATGCCGCCGAGGAGATCTTCGGTCCAGCGCGGGTGCTGGCAGGAGCACTTTTCTCGGAGCTACTGACATCGGACGCTCCGGAGCGGTGCCGGGAGAAGATAGTTACCGAAGCTCTCCGTGACGGGCAGGCGGAGGTAGACGCCTGCGCCGTGCACACTCGCTGCGGCGGAGTGAGGGTGGTGCACATCAAGGCGCGCGGTCTCGAGGACGCCGACGGGCAACTCGTGGCCGTAGCATTCCTCGCCACCGAAGCGAGCAAGGCGGTGTCGGACTTCGCGAGTCTGCAGGAGCGCCTCATGTCCAACATCAGTCACGAGCTGCGTACGCCGCTGAACGTGGTCATGGGCTTCTCCGAGCTGCTGACCAGTGGCACCTTGGGGGAGCTGGCCGACAATCAGCTCGATGCGGCGCAGGAGATTCATGTCGGTGGTGAGCGTATTCTGCATCTGGTGAACGACATCCTGGACATCGGTCGGGTACGGAGCTACCACCTGCCCTCGGAGGAGCGGGTGGTTGATGTGGCGGAGATGATCGACCGCATGGAGAGGCTGCTGATCGGCCAGGCGCGGCGCGAGGAGGTGGAGATGCGGGTTCGGATCGACGGACAGCTTCCGCCAATGCAGGTGCGCGAGCGACCGTTCAAGCAAGTGCTCTATCACCTGATGTTGCATAGCATCGAGCGTAGCGGCCCCGGAGACACTGTGATGATCACCGCGGAAGCGGACGCCCTGTTGACCATCACGGTCACCGACTCGGGCCCGGTGCTGGCTGAAGGAGAGATTGTGGCGGAGAGTCTCCCCGAACTGGATGATGAGCGAGCGTCCGAGGAGCTTGGGCCACCGATGCTGGGGCTGCCGTTGTGCGCCGCGCTGGCCGCGAGTTTCGGGGGCCGCATCATTGCCCGCAGCGATGCTCAGGGCAGCCACTTCGCGCTCGAAGTGCCGGTGGGTCACGCGAGCCTGCGGTGAGCGCCGCGCACCTGATGCCACGTCGCGCTCCGGAGGTCGATCTGAAGGATGCCAACGCTTCGAAGTTGCGTCGCGAGCTGCGCCTCCCTGGCGTTGATCCTCATCTGTGTGATCGACGGCGCCGCTCAGCAGAACCTGGTAACCAACGCGGGCTTCGAGCTTGATGCGGACCGCGATGGGCTACCCGACGGGTGGAGCTTCGCGTGGGAACGCACGCACAGCGGTGACACCGCCGAGATGGGCCGCCGGGAGCCCGACTGGGGCCTCGACGACGAGGTTACGCATGGCGGTACACGCGCGATTCGCACCGGCGTGGCTCGGGCGCTCGATGACGGTGTGTGGACGCAGGACGGGATCATTCTGCCCGAGGGCGTGCGCGTGGTGCGCTTGAGCGCCTGGATTCGCGTGCAGGATGCGGCGGGCGGCGCCGCGCATGTCGCGCTGGTCTACCTGGGTGAGGCCGGGAAGTGGCTCGGAGCCGACTACGATGCCATCACGGTCGGCCAGAACACCGACTGGCGGCGCTTCGTTGCGCTTTGTGAGCCGCCCGAAGGAACCGAGCGCCTGCGTCTGCGCCTGTGGACCAACTTCCACCGCCGAGGGCCGGTTACGGCGTGGTATGATGACGTCGCTCTCGAAGCGACGGACCTGCAGGAGGCGCCGCCCCTGATGCACATCGATCCGGCGCCGATGCCCGAGCTGTCCGCAGCCGACGAAGCGCGCGGCTTCGTCCCTTTCGCCGCGAACTACCTCGATGTGGTGATGCCCGCAACCGTCCCGACCGCCGGGCAGCTTGAGCCGAGACTGCGCATCTTCGCCACGCCCGGCGAGCGCGAGCCGATCAGTTTCGCCGTACGCGCGCTGCGCGACCAGCAGGCGATGACTGCGGCGATCACAGCCTTCGCGGGCGATCGCGGGATGTTGCCCGAAGATGCCACGCACGCAGGAGTGGTGCGTACGCTGGTGCGGAAGATGCACCCGCGCACCGACGACATGCTTGAGCTGCCGGCGTTCATCGAGGACATGCACCCGGTAGACGTCGCGGGCGGGCGCTCACAGTGGTACTGGTTCACGGTGCATGTCCCCGAGAGTGCGTCGCCGGGCGTGTACCGCGCGACCATCACCGTGTCGGCCAGCGGTGGCGAGGCGACCGTGCCGGTGGAGCTGGAGGTGCTGCCCATCGAGCTGGTGCGGCCTGAGGGCATCGCGTGGGGCATGTACGACTATCATGCGCGCACGTACTCTGATGACCCGGGGGCGCTGGAGGCGAAGTTCCGCGATCAGGCCGAACACGGCATGACTTCGGTGGGAATGTGCGGGAACCACGGCGCGGAGATGACGATGGACGACGGCCGCGTGACGGTGCACTGGACGGGGGAGACCGACCTTGAGCGCGGCATGGCGGCCTATGTCGCCGCCGGATTCACCGAACCCGTGCAGTGGCTCATGGGCGGCGACACCTCGCGCTTCGCCCGGAATTCGGGCGAGATCGGCACGCCCGAGTATGCCGCCGCGTATGCGGGTGTCATCCGCGAGATCCTTGCGAAGGCGCAGGCTGAGGGCTGGCCGGAGATCATCTTCCAGCCGGTCGATGAGGCCTTCGAACATCGCGACAGCTTCCAGCGCATGTTGGTGGAGATGCGCATCCTCAAGGAGATCGGCGTGCGCGTCGAGGCCGATGGCATGAACGGCAACCCCGAGGGCCTGGAGGAGGCGCTGCCGTACATTGACTTTGCCAACTTCCATGACGGCCCGTTCCTGCGTCGCGGGACCTACGACGCGGACGCGTGGCAGCAGTTCCGTGCGCGCATGAATGCCGCCGGAAAGACCATCTGGTTCTACAACGTCGAGATCTCATGCCACCGACCGGAGAACGCCCGGTTTTCCCAGGGCTTTCACCTGTGGAACACGGGCGCGCGCGGCGCCTTCACGTGGTGCTATCAATCCTACGTGCCCGATCCCTACGCGCGCAACGAGAACCGCAGATTCGTATTCATGCACCGCTTCCCGCCCATGGAGGGCGAGAGTGGTGGCCCATCAATCGGCTTCGAGGCGCTGCGCGAGGGCATAGACGACTACCGCTACCTTGCCACCTGGGATGCACTCTGTGAGCGCGCACTCGCCGAGGGCACCGACCGGCAGCGTCGCATGGTTGCACAATCGCGCGCGTGGATCGCCGCCAAGCTCGCTGAGATCGACTACGGACAGTGGCGTGGCTGGCCGACGCAGGGCGAGTGGACCGGCGGCCTGCAGGTGACCGACGAGGGACAGAAGGCGGTGGCCGGTCATCTGAAGGTCCCGGGCGTCTGGGACTTCGCCACCTACGATCAGATCCGTCGGCGGCTGGCCGACTGGATCATCGCCCTGCAGTAACCACCGCGGAGTGAGCCCATGACGCTCCTCAGCCCCCTCTATCTGGCCGCGGCGGCCGGTGTGGTCGTGCCGATCCTGATCCACCTCTTCGGCCGTCCACGCCCGCGTCATGTGCGCTTCCCGTCGTTGCGCCTGCTACGCGTCGCGCATCGCGAGCGACACAGCTCTGTGCGTCTGCAGCGCCTGTTGTCGCTGATATTGCGCTGCCTGGGCGTGCTGCTGCTGGCTGCGGCGCTCGCACTGCCAACGGCACACTCGCGCTGGTTGAGGGCGCTGGGCCGGCCGCTGGGGACCACCGCGATTCTGATAGATGTCTCGGCCAGCATGCGTGCGGGGCTGGGGGAAGAGACCAGGTGCGCGCGCGCACGTGTGGCGGCGAGGAGGATCCTGGCTGGTCTCCCGCGTGGGGAGCCGGTGCTGCTCGCGGGGGCGGGCGCGTCGCTGCACGCGCGTGGCGAAGAGCCGCTACCCGCGTGGCAGGCGGCTGCGGCACTCGATGCTGTGCGGGCGACTGATGAACGCGGCCGGCTGGGCGAGTGCCTGGCGTTCGCCAGCGCGAGCCTCACCGCCGGTCCGGCGACGACGGTGCTCATCACCGACATGCAGGCGAGTTCGCTGGACACGGCACGGAATGCGCAGCTTCCGCGGGGGACGAGGGTTGTCGTGGTCGATGTCGGCGCACCGCCCGGGGACAACCTGGCGATCGTTGAGGCGTCCCTGCGCGATCGCCCGGTCGTGCGCGGCAGGCCTCGTCGGATCGACGCTGAGCTGCGCGCGTTCGGGGACGCCGGTGGACGCGTGCCGGTGACGCTCATGCGCGGCGGCCAGGTCGAGAGGGCCGCAGCGACGACGCTGCCGCCCGGCGGAACGGCAGCGGTGCGGTTGGAGCTGACACCGCGCGGCGCGGGGGTGCTGATCGCCGAGGTCCATCTTCCATCCGATGATCTCACGTTCGACGACCGTCGAGCAATCGCGGCGGTCGTCCGCGACCGCCTGCGTGTGGTCGTCGTGGGCGATGCGGAGACGACACGCTTCATCCGGGCCGCGCTCGATCCCTTCCCGGCGGGCGATGAGCGCTCGAGCGTCAACGTCACGCTCGTTGATGCCGTCTCACTCTCGGCTGCGAACCTCGAGGAGGCCGATGCCGTCATCCTGGCCGAACCGGCCGCCCTGAGCACTGAGGCGCCGGCGGCGATCCGCGATGCCGTGCAAGCGGGCACGGGTGTGCTGGTGTACGCCGGGACCGATGCGCCGCCCCGGGCCGTGCTCACCGCGGTCGGGCTGCGCGGCGTCCGGGTTGGCGATGTGATCGCGCACGAGGATGGGCTTGCGCTCGCAGAGTTCGCGACGCGGCGTCCGCCGCTGGATGCATTTGCGGAGCCGGGCGCTGGAGATTTGTCCGCCGCGCGGTTCACGACGACACGCCCGCTCATGGTGGAGGAGACAGCCGCGACGGTGCTGGCGCGCTTCGACGACGGGACGCCCGCGCTGGTGGAGGCGCCGGTAGGGCGCGGCATCGTGCTGCTGTTGGCGAGCGCGGCGGATGACGCCTGGACGGATCTGCCGCGTCTGGCGGTGTACGTGCCGCTCATGCATACGTTCGTGCGCTACCTGGCCGCGGGCAATGTCCCGACGGCGCTCGACGTGTCGCCGGGGGAGTTGGCGGTTGGTCATGTGCCCGCGGATGCCGTTGACCTGAGTGTGATCACCCCGAACGCCGAGTCGAGTGCGTTGGAACGCGTGAGAGAAGCGTGGCGCTTCACACCCGATCTGGTGGGCGCATGGCGCGTGTTGTCGGGCGAGGAGGACATCTGTGCCTTCGCAGTCAACCTCGATCCGGCGGAGTCAGACCCGACGCGCGCCGATGCCGCTGAGCTGAGTGCGGCCTTGCAGCCCGCAGACGTGACGGTGATCCCGGCCGATGACATCGGCGGTGTGCTCGGCGCTGTGAGTCGAGCGGTGGACATTTCGGTGTTGTTCGCGTTCCTCGCGCTGTTGGCATTCGCGGCGGATGCGGTGCTGATGCAGCGCGGCGATCATGACGCGCCATCGCACGGATGATGTCGATGAATGAATGCGCCCCGACAACCTGCGTTTCCATCGATGCCGACGCGCTGGCGCACAACACGCGCCAGGTGCTCACGAGTATTGCCGGCGGCGCGCGCCTGATGGCGGTCGTGAAGGCCAACGCGTACGGTCACGACCTCGTGCAGGCCGCGCGTGTCTTCCTCGACGCGGGCGCAAGCTGGCTGGGCGTCAGTTCTGTCGCCGAAGGCGTGGCGCTGCGTGAGGCGGGGGTGGTTCATGCCCCCATCCTGGTTTTCATGCCCGCTGCGCCCGGCGAGTGTGAGGCGCTGGTGGAGCACGCGCTCACCGCAACGGTCACCTGCACCCGCCACATCACCTGGCTCCACCAGGCGGCCGAGGCCGTTGGCAAGACCGCGCGGGCGCAGGTGTTCGTGGACACGGGCCTGTCGCGCATGCCCGCCGACGAGGCCGCCATCGACATCATCGACGCTGCGAGCGGGGTGGGCGTACGCATCACCGGCCTGTACACGCACTACGGTCCTCCCGGCTCGGGAGCGATGGCTGATGGCCTCGACCTTTTCCGCTCGGGCGTCTCCGCGCGCATGTTCGGGGCGCTCGCCGAGGAGCTGCGCGCTGCGGCCGACCGTCGCGACCTGCTGGTGCACTGCGCCGCCAGCGCGTTGCTGCTCGACGAGCCGAAGACCCACCTCGACATGGTCCGCGTGGGCACACTGCTCTACGGGCAATACCCGGCTCATGCGAAGAAGCGATACCTTGACCTGCGTGACGCCTTCGAGCTGCGTAGCCGCATAGTACACATCGGAACCGTGGGTGTGGGCGGCAAGATCGGCTACGGCGGGGAGTTTCGCACGCGACGAGAGACACGAGTGGGTACCATCCCGGTGGGCTACGCGCACGGGCTGAGCATGTTGCCGCTGAGCCTGGCGTCACGGCCGGCGACCGCGATCAGGGGGAAGCTCGCACAGATTGCGGGGGCGTGGGGGAGAGCCCGCCACCTGCCCACTGTGCGCATCGGCGGGCACAAGGCTCCGATCATCGGGCGCATCGCCATGGATCACTGCACGATCGATCTGACCGACCTCCCCGAGGTCGCGCTCGGGGACGAGGTTGTGCTGCCTGTGCGCCGCACCGCCGTCAGCCCCGACATCCCACGCGTCTACCGACGATGCGAGGAGTGATTCGCGTGCACGTTCGACGGGTAGTCACCGCAGCCGCACTCGTGCTCATGGGCACGGCGACCTACGCTGCCGACGTGGCGCTGGTGCATGCCACCCTCTCGCTGGAGAAGCACCCGACCTCGGGAATCGACACCTATTACGAGGCGGTCAAGCGCGGCCTCGACGCCAACGCGGTCGAGTACGACATCGTCACTGATGAGCAGATCGTTGAGGGCGCGCTGGCCGCGTACAAGCTGGCCATCTTCCCGTTCACCATCGACACGACGCCCGAGCACACCGCGGCGATCCTCGAGTACATCGCGGGCGGCGGCAAAGTCATGTGGTTCTTCAGCGTGCCCGCTGAGCTTCGGGAGGCACTCGGCATCGCCGCGATGGACTACCGCCGCAATGAGTACCCGGGCCAGCTCGCCACCATGGTCTTCGCCGAGGACGCCCCGCCGGGCTTCCCCGAGCGCGTGCGCCAGGCCTCGCTGAGCGCCCAGCACGTAACCGAACTGACCGATGATGCGCGCGTGCTGGCCGACTGGCTCGACAGCGAGGGCAACAGTTCGGGCACACCCGCGGTCATCCTGACCGATCACAGTCTCTACGTCGCGCACGTACTGTGGCCCGATGCCGACACCGCCGCGCAGCACCACCTGCTGCTCGCGACCATCGGGCACTTCGTTCCGGGCGCGTGGCAGCGGATCATCGACAACGCGCTGGCCGGCGCCATCGCCACCACCGGCCACGACAGCCTCGACGCCCTCGATGCCGCATCCGCGGGCTATGCGACGGCTCGCGGTCTGGTTGCGCAGGCGCGCGCAGAGGCCGACCGGGCGCACGAGGCGCTCGATGACCAGCGCTTCAGCGAGGCGCTTGAAATCGCCCAGCAGTTCGCGCAGACCGTGCAGTTGGCGGTCGCGGCCACCTACCCGTCGCGGCCGTTCGAGATGCGCGGGGCGTGGATGGGCTTCCCGCGTGAGAGTACCGATTGGGACGCGATCATGGCCGACCTCGAGCGCGCGCACTTCACCGCGATCTTCCCCAACATGTGCACTCCCGGCGCGGCAGCGTACCCGAGCGACTACCTGCCGCAGGTCACCGAGACCGATCAGATGGCCGAATGCATGAAGGCGGCGCACGCGCACGGCATCGAAGTGCACGTCTGGCGCGGGAACTGGCAGGTCTACCGAGCGCCCGAAGGTCTCATCGATGAGTGGCTGGAAGCCGGGCGCTTCGTCGTGAGCATCGAGCAGGCGATGGGCGAGGAGGAGCGCGACCAGCGCTACCGCTGGAGCCGGCGCTGGCTCGACCCCTCGGACGAGCGTAACCGGCAGCTTGAGATCAACGCGATGGAGGAGCTGGCGCGCAGGTATCACCCCGACGGCATTCACTACGACTTCATGCGCTACCCGTCGAACCGGTACTGCTACTGTGAGCGCTGCCATCGTCTCTTCGAGGAGTGGGCGGGCATCACCGTCGAGAACTGGCCGGCCGACTGCTGGGAGGGCGGAAAGCACCTGGCGCTCTACCGCGACTGGCGCCGCCACCTGCAGACCTCGCTGGTCGCCGAGATGCGCGAACGCATTGCGGCCATCGACCCGGAGATCCGGATCTCCCTCGCGGCGCGCGCGAGCGTGACCGGTGCGCCCGAGAACGATGCGCAGGACTGGATGACCTGGGCGCATGAAGGCCTCCTCGACTTTCTCTGCCCCATGGACTACACGGGCGACCCGAGCGTCTTCCGCGACAAGCTGACGCCGCAGATCGAGGTAGTTGACGGGGCGGTGCCCGTCTATGCGGGCATCGGTGTCTCACCTACCCGTTCCGACAGCTCCGCGAACCTGTCCGAGCAGATCATGATTGCGCGCGAGCTGGGCGCAGACGGCTTCCTGGTGTTCTCGCTTACCGACTTCTCGAACGCGCTGATGCAGAGCATCGCGTTGGGCGCGACCGCGACGCCCGTCGAGCGCATGCCGCACCACCGGCAGTCAGCGGTCGCGAGCTTCGCGTATCCGCCGGGCATTGGCGATGCGCAGCGCACCTACGCGGCCGGCGCTACGCTGAGCGTGCCCGTCACGGTGACCGCGACCGCCGACGACGTGGCGCAGGTGACCGTGCAGCCGCTGCTCATGTCTGCTCGCGGCGGGGAGCCGGAAGTGCTGGCCGCGTACCGCTCCGCCGACGCGCGCACCTGCGAGATCATCGCCCAAGTCGCCTCCCCGCCCGGGATCTTCAGCCTGATCGTGCGCGGCGAGGTCGTGTTCAACGATGGTCACGAGGAGCCCTTCTACCTGCGCAGCCGGCCGCTCACCATCCTCACGCCCGAGCAGCAGGCCGCACTCGAGGCCGCCACGACCCCGCCGCAATTCGCGACCGATGGCGTGCATGTCGGCATTGTCGCCGGAGGATACGGCAGCGAGGGGATGCTGCAGGCGCTCGCCGACGTCGAGGACATCGAGGCCGTGCCGCTCCACCAGGTGACCGCCGAGTTCCTCGCGCCCTGCGACGTGGTCATCCTGCCGCAACTGCGCGACGGCGCCGGTGCCCTGCCTGCGGGTGCCACCGACGCTCTGCGTGAGTTCGCGCGCAGCGGTGGAGGCGTGCTGATCACGCACGATGCGGTCGGCGTGCGCGGCTACGAGGCGCTCTTTCCCGAGGTCGCGACGGGCATCGATCGCCGCCGCGAGACCGGGGTGAGGGTCGTGGCCGAGCACCCGCTGACCCAGGGCGAAGGCCTCGGCGAGGACTTCGCGCACAGTTATTACGATCACATCTACCTGCAGCCGGGCGCTGAGGGCACGCCGATCATCGCAGACGGCGCCGGCAGTGCGGTCGTGGTGGTGGGTGAAGTGGGGGAGGGGCGCTACGTCGCGTGGGGGATGGCGACCGGCCTGGGCGCCGACGACGCCGAGGTCGGGCCCGAGGGCTGCGAGCGTAACCTGCTGGTGAATGCAATCCGCTGGCTGGCGCGGCGGGGGTAGCCGATGGCGATCGCCGCGGTGCTATTGGGCAGCGCGCTGATCGTTGTCGCCTGGATATCGGGGCGATGGCTCTCCACGCCAGGCCGCTTTGCCTGGACCGCAGGGGCATGCGTTGCCGCCATCGCCCTGTGGTTCTACGGGCATGAACTGACCGCGCTCTTCCTGCGCATCTTCCCGTGGGATGACCTGGTGTTTTTCGACCGCGTCCCGCTCTACGTCGCGATCATCCTGCTGCTGTCAATCTGCCGCGCGCGCATTGATCGCCCCACGATGCGCCTGCTCGTGCTCATCGTCGCCGCGCTCTTCGGCGCGTACTCGGTGACGGAGATAGCGGCACCGGTGTGGCTGCCGCTGTTCGCCGATGAGCTGAGCGCGGAGGCCGCCGGCCCGCCGGAGGTCCTGCAGTCCACCGGCTGGTCATGTGGCGCGGCGGCGCTGGCGTCGGCCGCGCGTGTTGAGGGCATTCCCGCATCCGAGCGGCAGATGGCCGAGCTTGCGGTCACCGCGCCGCTGCGGGGCACCAGCCTGCGGGGAATGCTGCGAGCGCTGCACTGCGTGGGCCTTCCGGCCACGGCCTTCCGCGGCGTGACGTGGGAAGACCTGCTTGCGGCGCGCAAGCCGGCGATCGTCGGCTGGAAGCTGGGCGCAACCGTGGGGCACTCGGTGGTGGTCCTGAGCATCGACGGCGATCAGGTGATCGTTGCCGACCCGCTGATCGGCGAGATCGCGTATACGCGCGAGGAGTTCCTCGCCTCCTGGGATCACGAGCTGATCGTCCTGCGCTGAACGTACGGGGAACCATCGCGTCCGGCGCGCCGTCATACCCGCGAGTGCCGCCACAACGCCGCGGGAGGTCGCGCCATGGACCTGTGCCGGCTGCTCCTCACTATCGCGCTCCTCGCTCTGTTCGCCACCATGTGCCCTGCGGATGGCGGCTTTATCCCGGTTGTCGAGGGCGTGGCCAACACCGCCGACCAGCGTGCGATTATCATCGACCGCGGCGGCGCCGAGACCATCGTCCTGCAAACCGCCTACGAGGGCGACGCCTCCGACTTCGCCTGGGTCATCCCGCTGCCGGAACTGATCTCCGCGCAGGACGCCATCAGCACCGCCGACCCAACGGTCTTCGAGGCGCTCGATGAGATGACCGGGCCGCGTTACCTGGGCGGGCGCTACCAGGCTACCGGCCTGTGCGGCTGCTCGGGTTCGGAGCAGGGCACGGGCACCGACGCGGGCGTGACGGTGTGGGAGACGCTGCGGGTAGACGGCTACGACGTTGCGGTGCTCTCGGCGGAGCAGTCCAGCGACCTGGGCGCATGGCTGTCCGCGAACGGCTACCGCCTGCCCTCAGGGAGCCCCGCCACGCTGCAGTACTATGTCGATCGGCGGTGGTATTTCGTGGCCCTCAAGATCGCGCCCACACCGCGGGGCAACATCGGCGGCGGGCCGCCGGGCGATGGGGGAGCGGATCTGCGCCCGATCGTCATCAGCTTTGACACGCCCCGCCTCATCTTCCCGCTGCGCATCTCGCGCATAAGCACGCGCAATCGAGTCGAGATCCTGCTCTACGTTATCGGGAGGCACCGCGCTGAGTCCGACAACTACGCGACCGCCGAGGTGCACACGCCGCAGCACTGGACCGGCGGGGACTTCGCGGCAACCTACGATGGCTGGCTCGAGAACACTCTCTCGGCCGCCGGCGGGCGAGCGCTCGCGGTCGAGTACGCGGGCTGGATACAGGAGTACTTCTTTTCCGGTTCGGGATTCGCCGGCCTGGGCCTGGCAGGCGACACGTGGTACGTCACTCGGCTGCGCACGAGGCTGTCGCCTGAGCAGATGGACGCGGACATCGTGCTGACGGCGGCCGCGTCCGACGACGCCTTCGAGGTTGTGGTCGGCGACGGCTACGCCCGCCTGCGCGGGACAGGTTCGCTGGCGATGTTGGCGCTCGCGGGCCTGCAGGGGCTGGTGGTGCGCTCGCGTCGCGGGCACCGCATGGCAATCGGCAGTCTGCTGTGCGCGTTGTTGATTATCCTGGTGTGAACCGGAGCGGCTACCAGGCCGGCACGACGCGAGCGGCGGCCGGCACGGCCTCCTCTGCGCCCTCCCAGGCAAGCTCGGGTCTGGGCAGCCAGTCAACGTCGAACCATCCACCGAAGACGTTGGCCTCAGTGTCGCCGACCGTGAGCATCGTGCTGTCGAAGATCAGGAAGTCGGGCAGCATGTCGTGCTTGTGATTGATCGACAGATGACGGCCGTAGAGTTCGCCCGCGTAGATGAGCACGTAGTGCTGCGGCGCGAGGGGGTTCGGATAGCACAGGACGAGCCCGAGGTTGTCACCCTCGAAGGTTCGGTCCAGGATCGCGTAGTGGTGGTCACCAATCGTCACCGGCAGCCGCTCGGCGATGCGCGCCACGATCGCGTTGGTCTCCGGCGTGCCGAACAGCACCAGGTTGGCGCCCGCGATGTCCGTGTCGGTCAGCTCGACATCGGTGCGCACGATCGGCTCACCATCGGCGAAGCCATCCCACTCCTGGGCCCACGTGCCCACCTGTGCGGCGATCGACAGGTCCTGATCGTCGTTGCCCGCAGTACCCTGGACCACGATGAAGCGTGAGTTGAACACATCTTCCGCCGGGCCGCACAGGCCCCTGCGCTTGAGCGGCGGCCACGGGGGCTGCTCCTCGACGGGCGCGATCTCGATGTGCAGCGCGTTGGCGTCGTCCGGCGCGACCGCACGCTCTTCGCCGTTGACACTCACGCGGTAGTTCTCACCCTGCGCCTGGAGAGGGCAGGTCGAGAGGTCGATGGTCAACGCCGCCACGTTCTCGCAGTCGATGACCAGCCGCGAGCCATCGGGTTCGACGCGGGCGGTCACCTCCGCGGGCGTGCCCCAGCGGGTGAAGCGATCGATGGTCAGCCAGAACGCGCGATGGTAATTCAGCGAGAAGCAGCGGAAGCTCACCTCCCGCGGCGAACGCTCCAGCGCCAGTTCGCGGCACCAGCTCCATGCCCGCTCGTAGCACTCGGTCTCCCAGTAGATGTAGTGGCTTGCGCCGGCGTATTCGTAGTACTCAACCGGCAGCCCCAGCGAGCCGAGCAGCGCGACCATCGAGCGCGACTCGGTCACAGAGATAAGGTGGTCCATCTCTCCGTGCTGAACGAACACGTGCTGACCGCGCGCGTTAACCGCCATCTCCTCGGCGTTGTCCCACTCGACCAGAAAGCGCTTGAAGGGCGTCATGCGCTCGCGATCCC
>CAZTZN010000122.1:0-14193 GCA_964617715.1 uncultured Armatimonadia bacterium
GGCTCGGGCCGGCCGGCGGGGCGTGCCGCGCCGGGCTCATTCTCGTGGCGCGCGGCCACCAGGTCGGCCCCGCAGTCCATGCACACGTCGTCGGAGGCGAAGACCTCCGCCCCGCACTTCGGACACCTCGCGCGCTCGGCCATCGCGATCGCTCCCTGATCGGCTACTGCGCCATCAGCAGCAGATAGTCCACGTTCATGCCGTTCCCATCGGCGTTGGTCATGCGCAGTGTGTGCTCACCGGCCGCAAGCTCGATCACCAGCGGCTCACCATCGGGGCCGCGCAGCACCTCGTGCCGCCAGTCATTGCGCTCACCGCTGAAGCCGCCCGTGGCCCTGAAGTTGAACTCACCCAACTCATCGCCGTCGATGACCACGGCGCGACGCACCTCATCCTGAGCGCAGTAGCGCACCACCAGCAGGTAACGGCCATCCGCGGGAGCGGTGAACTTCCACTCCAGCCAGTGGCCCGGCGCGTCCCAATGCGAGAAGCAGGTGCCGTCGGCGGCGAGCTTGTCCTCGCGAATGTGCACTTCACCGCCGCCCTGCGCGGTGAAGGCCTCGGCCTGAGTGCGCGGGAGGTCGGTCATGGGCTCATCGAGCGGCTCCACGGTCAGCGCGGCGGTCAGCGGCCCGCCCTCGCCCTCGAAGCGCGCCGACACCTCTCCGGCCTGCAGCGCGAAGGGGATGTCGCCGCGCGTCAGCGTCAGCGCCACCGGGTAGCGGCCGACCTGCCCGGGCGCCACGTCCACTTCGATGGTGTCGGCCCCGAGGGTTACGCCGGGACCGGCGGTCAGGCGCACCGTGCCCCGCAGCGCCCGATCGGCGGGCGCGGTGAGCACCACCTCGGCCCGCGCCTGCTCGCCCGCACGGACCTTCCCGTTGTCGATCCCCAGCGCCAGGTTCGCCTCGCCCGCCGAAAAGCAGACGCCGGTCATCGGGCACTGCGTGTAGCCCATCGCCTGGATGGCCACGTCGGCGCGGTAGATCGGGTCCTGCATCAGGCACACGCGCCGGTCCTCGGCGGGCACGGTGGTGGTGTAGATGCGCAGCTCGCCGGGTAGCGTGGCGATCAGCTCCTCGCGCCAGTCGCCCAGCACGTCGGCAAAGCCGACGATGCGGCCGCGGATCCAGTCGGCGTGCACCGCGCCGCGGAAGTCGTAGATCCGGTCGCCGCGCACCAGCTCGCGCTGAGGGTCGGCGTCCCAGTAGAGCGCGCGCGGGGCCAGGCCGCCGAGGTCAGTCATCTCGATCAGCTCGCCCTGCGCCGACCACAGCCACTTCTTCTCCGGGAAGTCGCGCTCGCCCGAGTAGCACTCCATGCCGGGGAAGCGCGCGTCGATGTCCGCGCACAGGCCGCTGGAGTGCACGTGCCTGGTGGGTTCGTCGAGGCCCCACAGCCATTCGCCGGTGGCGGCATCGACCATGCAGCAGCCGTCCGCGCTCTGGCGGGTCTCGTAGCCGTAGTAGACCTCCAGGCCGGGCCGCGTGGGGTCGATGTCGCCGACATAGTGGTGGTCACAGTGGCCCATTCCAGTGGACCACAGACCCACGCCGTTGTCATCGAGCACCGACGAGCCCAGGAAGACCTCGTCGCGGCCGTCGCCATCCACGTCCACCGCGTGCATCGAGTGCGCGCCCTGACCGCGGTACATGCCACCCTCGTCGCTGTCCCGCCAGCGCCATAGCTCCTCGAGCCTGCCGTCGTGGAACTGGTAGGCGACGACCTTCATGGTCCCGTAGGTGCCCCGGTCCACGACAAGGCACGGGGTGTTCCCGTCCAGGTAGGCGACGCACATCAGGTTGCGCGAGGCCGTGTTGTAGCCGGAGAAGCCCTCACGCGAGGGCCAGGGCACCTGATCGAGCACCTCGCCGGTCATGCCGTCGAGGATGGTGAGGTATTCCGGCCCGCTGGTTACACGGCCGTCCTCGTCGCGCGGGTCGCCCTCGGGGCCGGTCTTCACCGCCACCTCAGCGCGCCCGTCGCCATCGAGGTCGTACACGATGTAGGGCGAGTACCAGATGCCGCGTTCGATGCCCCAGCCCAGATCGTAGCGCCACAGGAAGCTGCCGTCGGCGAGGTAGGCCTCCAGCTTGTAGGTCTCCGGGCTGCGCTCCCAGTACAGCTTGTAGGGGTCGATGTTGGCGTTGGGCTGCTTGATGACGAAGTCGTACTGCCCGTCCCCGTCGAGGTCGGCGATGCCCGCTTTCTGGAAGGTGTGGTCGCCCTGCAGGGGGATCGACACCCACGGCCGGCCCTCGTCCGAGGGCGTGGCGTCCACCACCACCGACGCATCGCCCTCCGTCCCGGCCACCACCGGGCGCACGAAGTAAGAGTTGGGCCGCCCGGCGACCGGGTCGGCGTCGATGAAGTCGCAAGTGCGGGTAATCGGCTGATCCGTCAGGCGCACCGGTCTCATACGCCCGATGGCGCGGTAGACGTGAAAGCCCACGTCTGCGGGATCGTCGGCCAGCAATCGCCAGCTCAAATAGACCCGCCCGCCCTCGACCGGCACCGCCACCAGCCCGCGGCCCATGGGCTCGACCACGCGCGTGCCGGCCCAGCCCTCAACCGGCGGCCTGGAAGTGCGCGCAACCGCCGGCCAGCTGCGCTCGAGAGTCACGTCGTCCACCCATGCGCGCACTTCGCCCGTGCCGGTGAAGCGCACGTAGACCTGGTCGATGTTACGCCGCACCTCAGCCAGGGCCTGCAGATGGGTCCACTCGGCCGCATTCGTCGCCCCGTCCGAACCGATGCTCCACGCGATTACCTCGCCGCCGGAGAGGGCGACGATCGACAGCCGCAGCTCCCCGGGGCCCTCGGTGCGCACCCATGCCGACGCGGTGAGTCTGTCGTGCGGCTCGACATCCAGTCGCCCCTGGTTGCTGAAGGCGAAATCGCGCTCACCGGCGTGTTCAATCAAAGCCGCGCGCTCGCCCTCGTGCGCTTCATCGGTGAAGCGCGCCGTGCCCGCATCGGCCTCGCGCGTCCACCAGCTCCACCCGGGGATGGCGTCACCCGCAACGACCTCGAAGCCGCCGTTGCGCACGCCGTTGCGCACGGGCAGCGCCGGGGTGAACTGCAGGTAGTCGTAGTAGCAGGGGCCGCGGCCATCCGGGTTGTCGGCGGCGTAGCGGTCATCAACCCACAGCTCAAAGCGCCCGTCGGTGATCTCGAACTCGCCCAGCACGCGCCCGGTCTGTCTGGTCCACGTCTCGCCGTCCAGAGAGATACCGATGGGCCGGCCCACTCCGCCGATCTCGACGCTCCAGGTGCCCTGAGGAATGCCCGTGACCACCGAGTGCAGCGGCGGCGCGCCCTCCTCGGGGCGCTCGCGGTCGGCCATGACCGCGGGCGAGCGCAGCACGATACCCTCCGACCACTTACGCGCGGCGTCCTGGTCGGTGGACCACAGGTTCCAGTGGTCGGCGGTATCCTGATTCTCGAGCCATGCCTCGACGGGCCGCGAGATGTCCTCAGCCTCGAATCTGAGCACACCGGGTGCATCCTGAGCGTGGGCGGCGAGCATGGAGACGATGGTGAGCGCGGTGGCGAGCCACGCACAGCGGATGGACAGCGCGATCATCGGCGATGCCTCCACGGAAGACTGAAGCTGCACCGATCGCGAGCGGCGACCGGTGCGGCGTGGTGCTTGCGCTGCGGGCCGGACGCCCGTCCGGTGATTCCGCGCGGACCGGCGCTATCCCTGCGCCGCCTGCAGCCACTGCATGATCATCCCGCGCGCCTGGTCGCCCTCGGCCTGCAACTGACCGTCCGGCCCGTAGATCTTGAAGTGCGGGATGCTGCGCAACTCGAACTGCCGGGCAACCGGCGAGCCCCAGTCGATGCCCTGCACCCCGGGGCGATTGATGTCCACGGTAACCAGCACGATATCGTCGCGCGTCTCGGCCAGGTTCTCCACGTAGGGCGCGATTTGCACGCAGGGCGGGCAGTACTGGCTGAAGAAGTCGAATATGACCGTCTGGCCGGGGACGAGGTAGTCGCTCAACTCGACCTCCTGGCCGTGGGAGATCACACGCACGTCCTCGTAGGAGGACAGCACCGTGTCCGCGAGGTCGGCGGCCGCATGGGTGCGTTCGCCGCCGAGGCCGGCCGCGACCGCAGCATCCATGGCCTGCGCCATGAGGTAGCGGTGGGCGAGGCCGATGTACCACAGCTCGTCCGCCGTGCGCCCTTCGATCTCCGTCCCCGCCGTGTTCAGGATCCGCTGCGCGTGGAGGAAGGCCTGCTCGAAGTTAGCCTCATCGGCGGCCTGTTCCATGAGCTGGCCCTCGTCCACGATGTTGACGGGCGCGACGTCCTCCGCATCCTGCGCCCACGCCACCAGCCCGGCCGTCAGCAACACCACGGCGGCCATCGCAGTACACGCCAGGAACGTTGTTCGCATCATGTCAGCTCCTTCCGCCACCGCTACCGCCCGGCGGCAGGCGTCCCTTCATGTTGTTGCGGGCGCGACTCCCACTCGGCGCTGCGTCTGCCACTACTGACGCCGTGTGCGGCCCCGGGTTCAGGCGGCACGGCTACACGACCGTCACACCCAGGCTCTCGAGCACACTGCGCAGGTAGGCGATCCCCCGACGCGTCGCATCCAGGTGGTTCAACGGCCCCTCATACTCAAAGGCCAGCCAGCCATCGTAGCCGCTCGCGACCAGCGCGGAGAGGATGGCTCGATGGTCGAGCAGCCCCTCGCCGTGCAGCCCGCCGCGAATGAGCGAGCCATCAGGAAGCTGGATGCGCCCGTCCGGGTGGTACTCCCAATCCTTCACATGGCAGTTCACAATGCGGTCGGCGAAGGCGTCGAGGGCCGCGACCGGGTCATCGCCGCCGACCAGCCAGTTGCCGTTGTCGAAGGTCAGTCCCAGCCCGGGCGCCTCGGCAAGGAGGTAGCTCACCTCCGCAATCGACGCGTAGGGCGCCAGCGGGTTGGGGAAGTCCTCGATGCTCACCGCGACTCCGGCTTCGGCCCCCGCCGCCGCCAACTCGCGCAACCCCTGGGCGATGCGCGCCGCCGCTCGCGGCTTGTCCTCGGCGCCCGTCGCCCGGCCGGGGATGACCATCACCACCGGGCATTCCATCTCCACCGCGGCTCCGATCAGCTCGCGACCCTGCGCCAGCCCGGCCGCGAAGTCGGCATCACCGGCGCCGGCGAGATCGGCCGGGCCGTTGATACACGAGATCTTCAGGCCGCGCGCCGCGCAGATCTCGCGCGCCTGTGCGGCCGTGTTGGCCGTGAGATCACGTGCCGACAGCTCCAGCGCTCCGAAGCCGACCTCGCGGGCGAAGTCGGCGATCTCCTCAAGCGTCTCCAGCCCGCCGGGCTGGCCGCCATGTACGGTGTAGGTCATCAATGAAAGTCGCATCTCATCGCCTCCAGGTTCACCCGTTACTGTGTCACGCCCAGCGCCGTGAGCAGCGCGCGTCGCATGGTCTCGACCGGCGGCTGCCGGCCACTCCAGTAGTGCAGGGCGATCGCCCCCTGGTGCACCAGCATGCCCGCGCCATCCACGGTGTCGGCCCCCGCGTCGGCCGCGGCGCGCAGCATGACGGTGTCGATCGGATTGTACGTGAGGTCTACCACGACCTGACCGGGATGCAGCCATGCGCCGGGGATGACCGGATCGACCTCGGCATGCGGGTACATGCCCACGGAGGTGCAGTCCACGATCACATCCGCGGCCCCGACCGCCCGGCGCGCCTCCGCGCCGGAGATGGGCAGCGCCTCCACATCGGCGAGGCCGGCCTTCGCGCGCACCAGCTCGGCCACGCTCTCGGCGCGCTCAACCGTGCGGTTGAGGATCGCCATCGCGCGGGCGCCCGCGCGCGCACAGGCGAAGGCGACCGCGCGCGCCGCGCCCCCTGCGCCCAGCAGCGCAACCGCCCGGCCCTCGATCTCATGCCCGTGCTCCTCCACCGAGCGCACGAAGCCCGGCCCGTCGGTGTTGTGTCCGATCAGGCGCCCATCTTCCGCGAGCACGATGGTGTTGGCGACACCCAGCGCCTCGACGTCCTCATCGATCTCGTCGAGGTAGGCGACGACCGCGTCCTTGTGCGGGATGGTCACGTTCAGTCCGACCAGCCCAAGGCCGCGCACCCCACGCACCGCTTCGCCGACACGTCCGGGCTGGACGCGGAACGCGAGATAGAGCCAGTTCAGCCCCATCTCGCGCAGCGCCGCGTTATGCATGGCCGGTGACAGGCTGTGTTCGATCGGCCAGCCGATGACCCCGACCAGCCGGGTCTGCGAGTCAGGCATCGGGCGCATCCTCCTCTGCGGGGCTGCGCGGGTCGGGCATGATGACGCCGCGGGCGGCGAGTCGCTCGCGGATCATACGCTCGAGCCAGCGGTTCACATAGCGGGTGACCACAAATTCGCGCGGGTGGATGGGCGTGACGAGGATGGTGTGCAGACCCGCTCGGTTGCCGCCGAGCATGTCGCTGAGGAGCTGGTCGCCGATCATCACCGTGCGCTCGGGCGCAGTGCCGGTGAGCGCCAGAGCGCGCCGGAACCCGCCGCTGAAGGGCTTGCGATTCCAGTTCCATACGGAGATCCCAGGCACGCCGAGCAACTCCCGCAGGCGGCGCACGCGCCGCCCGAAGACGGAGTTGGAGAGCAGACAGACCGAGAAGCGCTCGACCGCACGCTGCGCCCATTCCTCACGCCCGGGCCCGAACTCCAGCGTGCCGTGCGCCAGCAGCGTGTTATCCACGTCGAGGATCATGCCCTCGAAGCCGCGCGCGGCCAGCGCGTCGAGGTCGATCTCGGTCACACTGCGCGCCACCTCATCGGGCACACACAGGTCCAGCCAGCCCATCGATCAACCTCCCCTGATCTGCCGGATCGCGCGCAGATGCTCCTCGTAGGTGCGCGTGAACACGTGAGTCCCATCCCCGCGCGCCACGTAGAACAGCGCGTCGGTCTGCGCCGGCTTGAGCGCCGCCATCAGCGAAGCCAGCCCCGGCGCCGCAATCGGCCCGGGCGGCAGGCCCGCGTACAGATACGTGTTGTAGGGCGACCGCACCTGCAAATCCTCGAAGGTCAGCCGCGGCTTGTGCTCGGGGAGTGCGTACTGCACGGTCGCGTCGATCTGCAGCCGCATGCCCCGATCGAGCCGGTTCTGGATTACGCCCGCGATCAACGCGCGCTCGTGGTCCACCCTGGCTTCGCGTTCGACCAGCGACGCGAGTGTGATTATCTCGTGCAGGCTCAAGCCGCGTGCCGCGATGGCCTCCCGGTTGGGCGCCACGAAGCGATCATGCAACTCGCGCACCATGCGGACCACGATCCGCCCCGGTCCGTCATCGTAGGTGAAGTCGTAGGTCTCGGGGAAGAGATAGCCCTCGAGCGTCCGCTCCGGCAGGGGCATGGCCAGCTCATCGGCCACCGTCGCCGGCACCGCCGCGGCAAGGAACTCCTCCGCGCTGGCGACCAGCTCCGCCTCGGCCATGCGGCGGGCGATCTGCTCGAGCCGCAGCCCCTCAGGGATGGTGACGCGCCGGGTGGCCACCTCGCCGGAGGCGATCTTCTCGGCGATCTCGCGCGCGCTCATCATGGGCGCCAGCTCGTAGTGCCCGGCGCGCAGGCGGTCGCCCAGGCCGCTCAGGGCAAGCATCACCCGGAAGGCGCGGGCATCGCGGATCAACCCCTCGGATGCGAGCAGTTCGGCGATCCCGGCGGAGCCGCTGCCCTCCCTGATGTGCACCACGCGCGCGTCGCCGGTGGTTGCCACCGGCCGGAGCATGACCAGGTACCAGCGCCCCGCGCCTCCCGCCACCAGCGCCACTGCCAGGAGCGCGATGAGCAACCTGCGCTTCATGGTCGGTCCCTGTTTGCGCGCGCGCGATCCAGCCACGTCTGCAAGATCAGCGCCGCGGCCACCTTGTCGATCTGCCCCCGCCGGTCGCGTTCGCTGAGACCCGCCTCCTGCATGGCGCGTGCCGCCGCCGCGCTGGTCAAGCGTTCGTCGCAGGTCTCGACCGGAAGCGGGCTCGCCTCCCGCAGACGCTCGACGAACTCCCCCATGCGCTGCGCGGCCACGCCCTCCCGGCCACGCAGGTCGATGGGCATGCCCACCACGATGACCTCCGCGCCCTGCCGCTGTGCGCGCACCAGCACCTCCGCGATCACGTCGGTCTGTTCGTCGCGGACGAGGACTTCCAGCGGCGTGGCGATCAGGCCCGACGGGTCGCTCACCGCCAGCCCGATGCGCCTCTCCCCCACATCCACGCCCAACGCGCGCATGGCCTAACCTCCGAGCTGCCCGGCGAGGATGCCGGGCGCCGCTCCGATGGCGTCGTCGAGCCTGGCGACGTCGCCCCCGCCCGCCTGCGCAAACCCGGGCGCGCCACCGCCGCCACCGCCCACCACCTCGGCGACTCCCTTCACGAGGTCGCCAGCGTGGACCCCGCGCGTAATCAGGTCGTCCGAGACCTTCGCCACGAGCGCAACCTTGCCGTCCGCATCGCCACCCAGCACGGCCACGCCACTGCCCAGCCGGTCGATGATCTCGTCGGCCAGGCCCTTGAGCATCTCGCGGTCTCCGCCCGCGATCCGGCGCGCCACCAGCTTGACCCCCGCGACCTCCTCGGCCGCCGCCACCAGGTCGGGCACATTGACGCTCGCACTCATCTGCCGTGCCTGCTCGACTTCGCGCTCCAGCTCGCGGATGCGCCGGCGCTGAGCGACCACGCGCGCCTCGATCTCCTCGACCGGACAGTTGAGCGCGTGCGCCACCGCGGCCAGCGCCTCGTCGGCCGCGCGCGAGTGCCGCACCGCCGGGAGACCGGCGACCGCTTCGATGCGCCGCGTGCCGGCCGCGACCGAACTCTCCGCCAGCACGCGCAGACTGCCGATCTCGCCCGTGTGGCAGCAGTGCACCCCGCCGCACAGCTCGAAGCTTGCGCCGGGCACACGCACCGTGCGCACATGCTCGGCGTACTTCTCACCGAAGAGCGCGATCGCCCCCTCATCGATGGCCTCGTCGAGGTCCATGAACTCGACCTCCACCGGCAGGTTCTGCATGATCCACCGGTTGACCATCTCCTCGACGCGCACGAGTTCGTCGTGGCTGACGGCCTCGTGGTGCGAGAAGTCGAAGCGCAGGCGCTCGGGACCCACCAGCGACCCTGCCTGCTTGACGTGCTCGCCCACCACCCGGCGCAACGCCGCGTGCAGCAGATGCGTCGCGGTGTGATGGCGGCGGATCGCGTCGCGACGATCCTCGTCCACGCTCGCAGTCACGCTCGCGCCCACCGTCACCGTGCCCTCGGCCATGCGCCCCAGGTGCGCCACCGCCTCGCCCAACGGCTGCGTGTCGGTGACCTCGAAGCGGAAGCCCTCGCCGATGATAACGCCCACGTCGCCCACCTGGCCGCCGCGCTCGGCGTAGAACGGTGTCACGTCGAGCACCAGCGCGCCCTCTTCGCCGGCCGCCAGCTCGTCGGCCAGCTCGCCCTCGATCACAATTGCCTGCACGGTCGTGGGAACCGAAGTTGCGTCGTACCCGACGAATTCCGTTGCTGAAAGCCTGGTCGCAACCGACGATGCGGTGTGCATGGCCAGGCCGACGACCGCCGCGCGTGAGCGCTCGCGCTGCCGGGCCATCGCGGCCTCGAAGCCCTCCAGGTCCACGGTCAGGCCGTGGTCGCCGGCGATCTCGACGGTCATCTCGCGCGGCAGGCCGAAGGTGTCGTAGAGTCGGAAGGCCTCCTCGCCGGAGATCTGTGTCGAGCCCTTCTTCAGGAGCGTCTCCATGAGGCCGCGCAAACGCTCCATGCCCTGCTCGAGGGTGGCCGCGAATTGCTCCTCCTCGCGCCGCACCACACCGACCGAGAACTCCTGGCGCGCGTGCAGCTCGGGGTAGGCCTGCCCCATGACGTCGGCGACGGTGGGCAGCAGCTTGTGCATGAACGGGCCACTCGCTCCCAGCTCCAGCCCGAAGCGGTAGGCCCGGCGCAGGAAGCGACGCAGCACGTAGCCCGCGCCCTCGTTGGTGGGGGCGACACCATCGGCGGTAATCATCGCCGCGCCGCGGACATGATCGCAGATGACTCGCAGCGCCACATCCACGTCCGGGTCCTGTCCGTAGCTGATCTCTCGCCCCCACTCATCGCGCGCGATCTCAATCGTCCGCTCGATGATCTGCCACATCTCGTCGGTCTCGGTGCTGAACTGCTTACCCTGCAGGATCATGGCGAGGCGCTCGAAGCCCATGCCGGTGTCAACACCCGGCTTCGGCAGCTCGGTGAGCGTTCCGTCCGCGGCTTCGGTGTACATCTGAAAGACCAGGTTCCACAGCTCCACGAAGCGGTTGCACTCACAGGCGGGCCCGCAGGTAGCCTGGCCACAGCCCACGCCCGGACCGAAGTCGAGGTGGATCTCGGTGCACGGGCCGCAGGGCCCCTCCCACCGTTCCTGCGGCCACCAGTTCTCGCCGCGTCCAAGCCGTACAATGCGCTCCGCGGGCACGCCGATGCGCCGGTGCCATATCTGCTCGGCCTCGTCATCATCCTGGAAGACGGTGATCCACAGGTCCTCGCGGGGAATGCCCAGCACCTCCACCACGTAATCCCAGGCGAACTCGATGGCGCCCTCCTTGAAGTAGTCGCCGAACGAGAAGTTGCCCAACATCTCGAAGAACGTGTGGTGGGTGGCCGAGCGGCCGACGCGCTCGAGATCGCCCATGCGCGCGCACTTTTGATTGCTGACCACGCGCGGCGCGGGCGGCCGCTCCTCGCCGCGGAAGGCGCGGATATACGGCTGCATGCCCGCGACCGTGAACAGCGTGGTCGGATCATCGGTAACGAGGGGCGCGCTGGGCATGACCAGGTGCCCGCGCTCCTCGAAATAGCCGAGGAAGCTGTCGCGAATCTCCTGACACTTCATCTACGGTGATCTCCCCTGCGTTGTGGTAGCCCGCGCCCGGGGCCGGGCGCGGGCCATGGCAGTACCGGTCGGCCGGCGGGCGCGCAGCTACCGCTCGCTCTCTCGCCGGCTCTCAAATATCGCACGCAACTGGTCGATGGCCCGCCGTTGCAGGCGGGAGACGTGCATCTGTGAGATGCCGAGGCGGTCGGCGACCTGCTGCTGACTCATCTCACGGAAGTAGCGCAGCACGATGATGATGCGCTGGCGCGCCGGGAGCTTCGACAGCGCCCAGGCCAGCTCATCGCGGTCGTCGAGCAGCTCCAGATTCGGGTCCATCTCCCCCGCCCGGTCGGCGACCGAGAGCCCGCCGTCCTCGGCGAGGTTGTCGGTGCTCGGGTCCTGCAGGCTGGCCAGCTCGTACTGGTTGGCGACCTCGACGGCCTCGATCACCGCCTCCTCGGAAGCGCTCACCGATGCCGCCAGCTCGGCGTAGGTTGGCGAACGCCCGAGTGTCCGGGTCAGGTCCTCCCGGGCCTCCCGCACCTGCAGGCTCAGCTCCTGTACCCGCCGCGGTACCCGCAGGGCCCAGGTCGAGTCGCGGAAGAACCGGCGCAGCTCACCCCGGATGGTGGGCACCGCGAAGGTCGCGAACTTGGTGCCGCGTTCGGGGTCATAGCGATCCACCGCGTTGACCAGGCCGATGTGCCCCACGCCGACCAGGTCACCGTAGGGCACGCCCGAGTCACGGTAGTTGTTGGCGACGTGACGCACCAGCCCCTCATGGCGCTCAATCAGATGCTGGCGCACCTCGGGGTTGCCCGTGGCTCGAAGCAGGCGAAACAGCTCCTGGGTGGAGAGGTCCTGGAGGCGATCGCTCATGGGGTCACCTGGAGGCGCGCTTGACCATGATGACCCGTGTCCCGCTGCCGGGCGCACTCTCGATACGCATCGAGTCGGTGAGTTCCCCGATCAGCCAGAAGCCGAGGCCGCCGTCGCCATCGTAGGTGTCGCGCCGGGTGCGCTCGAGTTCGGCGGGGTCGAATCCCACGCCCTCGTCCTCGACCTCGACGGTGATCTCGTCCTTACCGACGGTCATGCGCACGATGATATATCGCCGGTCGGCGTCGGTGGCCTCATCGAAGGCGTGATCGATCACATTGGTGCACGCCTCGCCCACCGCCACCTTGAGGTCCTCGATGTCGTCGATGCTCAGCCCGGCTCGGGCGGCGGCGCCCCCGGTGGCCAACCGGGCCACCTGGAGGAACTCCGAACGACCGGGCAGGACCAGCTTCACGGTGTCCGCGTTCCTCGAGGGCATGTTAGGTCCCCTCCTCGGCATCGCCGGCACCCTCTTGGCGGCTCTGTGCCAGCTCCTGCAGGCGTGCGCGGGCCGCCTCGACATCCGCCACCACGTTCAGGATCTCCTGCGTACCGGATATCTGGAAGATCTTGAGCAGATTGCGCCGGTCGCAGGCCACGGCCAGGTCACCACCGGCCTGGCGGCACTGCTTGGCCGCCCCCACCAGGATCCCCAGGCCGGTGCTGTCGAGGTAGCGCAGCTGCCCCAGATCGGCGATGATCCACGTGATCCCCGATCGCACCTGCTCCTCCAGCGTATCGCGCAGATCAGGCGCGGTGTAGGCGTCCAGCTCCCCGGTCAGCCTGCAGACCACCGTCCGGTCGTCGATGGCGTCGGTATCGATCCTCAAGCCTCTCGCCCTCCCACGTCGCCGTCATTGCCCGCATCAGCATCGCCCCCCTCGGGGCTCTCGCCGCCCGCCTGCAGCCGGGCCAGGCGTTCGGCGATCAGCCGCTCGCGGCGGGTGTGGCCGGGCTGATAGTACCGCCGCGGCGCCATCCCCTCGGGCCAGTAGCTCTGCCGCACCCACCCCTCTGCGTAGTCGTGCGGGTAGAGGTACTGTGCGTCACTCTTGCCGGCGCGCGGGCCGCCTGCCAGGTGGTCCGGCGCGGGCCGACCGCCTTCTCTACGCACGTCATCACGCGCCTGCGCGATGGCGGCATAAGCCGAGTTGCTCTTGGGCGCGACCGCAAGGTGAATCGTAGCCTGGGCCAGCGGAATCTGGCCCTCCGGCAATCCGACATATTCTACCGCATCGGCGGCGGCAACCGCAACCCGGAGCGCGGTCGGATCGGCCAGCCCTACGTCCTCAGCGGCGGCGATCACCAGCCGCCGGGCGATGAAGCGCGCGTCCTCGCCTGCTTCCAGCATTTTTGCCAGCCAATAGATGGCCGCGTCCGGGTCCGAGCCGCGAATGCTCTTGATGAACGCCGAGATGGTGTCGTAGTGCTCGTCGCCCGCGCGATCGTACTTCATCACCGGTCGGTCCAGCGCCGCCCGCGCCACATCCATGCCCACGTGGCGCTCGCCCGTATGATCGGGTTCGGTGCTCACCACGGCGGTCTCCAGCGCTCCCAGCGCCAGCCGCGCATCGCCGCCGGCTGACCGCGCGATGTAGTCGAGCACGTCGTCACTCACTCGTGCCTTCATCTCCGCCAACCCGCGCTCGGCGTCGGCCAGAGCCCGGTCGAGCAGCACCCGCAGGTCCTCAGGAGCCAGCGGTTCGAGCGTAATCAGCCGGCAGCGCGACAGCAGCGGACTGATGATCGAGAAGAACGGATTCTCGGTGGTGGCGCCGATGAGGGTGAAGGTCCCCTCCTCGACGTGGGGCAACAGGTAGTCCTGCTGGGCCTTGTTGAGCCGGTGGATCTCGTCGAGGAAGACGATGGTGCCCGCGTCGTGCAGGGCCCGGCGCTCGCGCGCGGCGGCCGCGGACTCGCGGATGTCGGCGACGCCCGCCTCCACCGCGGAGAGCTGCACGAAGTGCGAGCTGGTGTGATGGGCGATGATGCGCGCCAGCGTGGTCTTGCCGGTGCCCGCTGGCCCGACGAGGATCATCGAGGGCAGCCGGTCGGCCTCCAGCGCCCGGCGCAGCGGCGAGCCCGCGCGCAGCACCTCGCGCTGGCCGACCATCTCCTCGAGTGTGCGCGGTCGCATGCGCGCCGCCAGGGGCGCGCTGGGTTCGACCTCGCTGCTCTCAAAGAGGCTCTCTCGCATGGGCAACTCCACGTGCGGCGCCGCGACGGACGTGACGAGAGGTATCGGTGCGCCGCCGGGGAAGCTCACGGTGGCGAGGACCCCGCGATGACCGTTGGCCCTCTGGGTTGTGAACCCCGTTGGAAGCGGGGGGTGCCCTCCCGCCGACTTTATGTGTCTTCGCGTGGAGGGGTCGAGCCCCTCAGGGCGAAGTGTCATGCCGTCGGCGAAGCCGGGCTCCCAGTAGGCAAGT
>CAZTZN010000123.1:0-14175 GCA_964617715.1 uncultured Armatimonadia bacterium
TGACGCGGCGGCCGCGGCGGTCGCCTTCACTCATGCCTGGCGCGACAACGGCGACGAGCGCTGGTTGGAGCGGGCGCGGATGGCACGGGGCTACGCCTGTCGTGGTCAGCACACCGAGGGCGAGCGGCGTGGGGGCTGGGCGCACATGGTCTCGGGCAAATGGGGCGGCGACCACCAGGTGGACTTCCGCCGCATCACGCAGCCCCTCCCGCCGGTAGACGGCGTTGACACCGCCATCATCATCGGGCTGCTGTGCCGGGCCATCGACCTCGGCCTTGCGCCCGACGCGCAGGACCTGGAGCACCTGCGGACGGGCGCGGAGTGGGTCCTGCGCAGCGAGCTGTCGCCGGGCGTCTTCGCCCATCACGAGGGCGCCACGCACGACTGCCAGAACTCGAACGCGCTGGCGGCGATGGCGCTGTCGCGGGCGCATCAGACGCTGACTGCGGCGGGCGAGGACGCGCCCGAGGAGTGGCTCCACGCGGCCCTGCGCGGGGCCATGCACTTCATCGAGGGTCAGGAGGCCATCGGTGTCTGGCCCTACCGCTTCGCCGAGATCGGCCGCGGCCAGCGCTTCGGTGAGCAGAACGTGCCCGACCAGGGGATGGGCCTGTACCACTTCCTGGTGGCCGCGGAGGCGCTGGGGCTGGACGGGCGCTCGGACGTTCAGGAGGTGCTGCGGCGCGCGGCGCGCTGGTACCTGTGCACCTGTCGCATCGATGAGAGCGGCCCGGAGTCGACCATCGACCTGGAGTATCAGCGCGAGGGGGACGGGCTGCTGTTCTCGAGCTTCACCTGGTGCCGATTCATGGCCGCGGCGGCGCTGCTGCGCATCGCGCGGGTCAGCGGCGAAGAGGAGCCGTGGCGGAACCTGGCCCTGCACCTGATGCGCCACGTGCGCAGCAAGCTGTGGAACGAGGACGACCCCGAGCGCGCGCCGGTGGTGGCCTCCTGCCGCGCGGACATCGAGCTGCACTCGTGGATCGCCGCGGCCGAGTGGGAGGCGGCGCTACTGCGCGAGATGGTGGACCGGCTGTGACGCTCGCCTGCGAGCGGCCGCACTACGAGACGGCCATGGTCCAACCTACGCCGACGTGACCGTGACCTCCGCCACCACGCGCACCATGGGGCCGCCACGGAAGGCCACGATGCCCGCATCGGCGTCCCAGTGATGCTCGGCGGCTCCGGTCACCGACGTGAGGCTCACGGTCGCACCGGGCGGCCGCGGGATGCGCAGGCGCACCTGCGCGGGCATCGCCCCGGGCAGGCTCAGCGTCGCACTGACGGTCGCGCCTTCGCTGCGCAGCGACAGGTCCACCGGCCCCCAGCGCGTCAGCAGCCCGCGCGCCGACACGCCCTCGCCCTCCGCCCAGCGGTACAGCGCCGCCGGAGCGACCAGCAGCGTCTCCTCGTCGCGCAGCTCGTAGAGCAGCGCCCAGCGCAGCATCAGCGGCACGGTCACCTGGCAGGGCACGACCTGCCCGGCCCGAACGCAGCGCGCCCCGCCGTCATCGGGGCGGATGCTCACCTGCTCGGGCGCGGACAGCCAGCCGACGCACTGATGGTGGGCGAGGTGCGCGTAGAGCAGGAGCTGGTAGCGCTCGATGTCGCCGACCTCGAGCATCGCGCGTGCCCAGTTGATGACCGGCCAGTCGTCGAGGTGGTCCTCAAAGCGCGTCATCGCCAGCAGCTCGCCGCCGTGCGCGCGTCGCCAGGCGATGATGTGGCGCACCGTGTCGGGCTCCAGCACCCCTGCCGAGACCATCTCGGCGAAGTAGCGGTAGTTGCAGTACGAGGCATGGCGGTTCCCGGTCATACGCTCGATGGGCTCGCGCTGCGTGGGGCCGGGCGGCACGTAGACGGCGCCCTCGACCTCCACGCTGGTCGCCGCGACTGAGGCCAGCAGATCGCGGCGGTAGGCCTCGACCTCCGTCTGCAGCGTCTCGGCCTCGGCGTGCTGGCCGGCCTCGCGCAGGATCCGCGCCATGTCTCCCAGGCCCCGCACCGCCCAGGCGTCGCCGGCGTAATAGTACTCACGCCACTGCTCATCGCTGCTGTGATAGTCGGCCTCGGGCAGACCGGCGATCAGCCCGCGCGCGTGCTCGGGGGCGCCGTCATCTTCGACCGACTGCCGCCGCAGGGCCAGCAGTCGCCGCCAGATGCGGCGCAACACGCTCTGCCGACGCATCCACCAGCACATGTCCCCGGTCAGCTCGACATAGCGCGCGGCCAGCGAGAGGAGCTGGCCGTACTCAGCGACCGCGGGGCCGTAGTAGACGAAGGTGCCCTCATCGGACACGAAAGCGTCGAGGTAGCAGTCGATGATGCCGGCAGCGCGCGCCAGCCGCCCCCACTCCAGCAGGCACAGGCCCAGGTGCAGGACCGTGGGCGGGAAGCCGTGGTCCTTGAAGCGATCGTAGGTTCCGATGCCGTAACGCGGATGCCGACCGCGCATGGTCAGGTCGGCCAGCCACAGCGAGGCGAGCGCCAGGTCGCTCAGCTCCTCGTCGCCACCGCTCAGGCCGCTGGTACGGGCCCGCCAGTCGCAGGCCCAGTGCCAGGCGTCAATGATCGCGGCATCGAACTCCCCCGAAGCAGGTGGCCGCTCCGAGCCCGGCGCGAGGTCCTCTACCCGCTCGTCGTCGCCGCACAGCTCGCGCCGGCGCACCAGCACACGCAGTTCACCCTCGGCGCCGACGACCGCGAGTGCGATCTGCTCGCGGGTGCGCCCGTCGGGCAGCTCTATGCGCATGATCGGCAGCGGCAGTTGCGGGTCCACGATCCCCCAACGCCCCCGGCGCACCAGCTCCTCGCGCGGCATCTCCGCCAGCGGCCCCAGCACACCCTCGATGCCGCCGTCGGGCTGGATGATGGCGCGCTCGTCCACGCCCGGATGGCCGACGAAGCTGTAGCCGACCACGCCGGGCAGCACCTGCGCGACGCGCGCCAGGTCGGGCTCGCCATCCGCCAGCACCTGCTCGGCGAGGGGATCGTTCTTTGCGTCGAGGAGGCGGTCGAAGAACGCGGGCTCGAAGCCGTCCACGTTCGCCCCCGCAAGGCGCGGCTGCAGTTCGAGATGATCTGCGCCGACGGACACAGTCAGCACGTCCCGCTCTGTCATGGCCATCCCTCCGGCTGCGGCGCGGGTCAGGCATACAAGTCGGTGACGGCGGCCATCACGTCCTCGAGCACGCGTATGCGCTTCGCCACCAGCTCGGAGATAAGCTCGGTGGCTTCGTCGAGACGCGCCGGTGTCCGGGATGGCTCGAGCAGGAAACCGTCAGGGGCGGGGCGCCATGCGACCGTGCGGCGCAAGTCGGGTGCTTGTGACCCCGTGGCCTCGAAGATGGCCGAGATGCGCCGCCGGGCGCCCACGCGAATCATGAAGAGCATCAGATCGACCGCCGCCAGATCGGCTTCGGTCGCGTTGACCCCGGGGCCCAGGAGCTGCGCCGCGACCTCTTCAGGGCTGTCGGCGTGCAGGGAGGCGGCGATACGCCCCTGCCGCCGCAGCGCGAGGAACTCGGCGGCGTCCTCACCCCACAGGTAGCCGTACCAGTGACCGGCGCCGATCTCGTGGCACAGATAGCAGGTGGGCCCGTCGGGCTCGGCGAGGCTCCGCGGATCGGTTACGGTCAGGATGCGTTCGCCCGGCGGCAGGAAGCTGAGCAGACAGGCCATCAGCGTGGTCTTGCCGACCCCGCCCGGCCCGGCGGCGCACAGGAACGACGCGCCCTCCGCGACCCGGGCGAGCAGCCAGCCCGCGACCGCGATGTCGAGCGTTCCATCTTCGATGAGGTCCACCACGCTGAGCATCCGCCCGCCGCGCTGATTCAGCGAGTTGATCTCGCGCAGATTGTCGTGATACCCTCCCACGTCTCCAGGCTCCATCCCGGCGACACCCTGCGCATGTGTGGTGTCTGCCATCCAGCCCTCTTCGCCCCGCAAAGTCGGCTGCGACGCGTCACTGCACGGGCTCGCCGCCGTCGATGTCATCCCAGGTGACGAGTTGATCCTCCTCGATGTCACGCACGGTGGTGCGGCCCAGCATCTCCTCGGCCCGCGTGGGTGACACGCCGGTGCCGGGGCGCTTCATGATGAGGTGCTCGGCGGTCAGCACGGTGCCTGCGGGGATGTCCACGGCGGCGACGATGCTGCGCCGCGCGTAGACCCGCGCGCGCTCTTCACAGGGCAGCACCACGAATTCCTCGCTGCCCAGCGCCGCCTCGACGATGCGTGCGTTGGCCACCAGCCGCCGCAGGCCCTCGGGATCGACCGACAGCGTATGATCGACGCCGGGCAGCGTCTTGTCCAGGGTGAAGTGCACCTCCACCACCTTCGCGCCCAGCGCGACCGCGGCGGTGGGCACGGTCACGCACGGGTCGGGGACGCTGTGGCAGGACAGGCCGATGACCACGTCGGGAAACTCGCGCATCAGCAGCGGGATGCGGCGCAGATTCATGTCCTCGTCGGGGGCAGGGTAGGACAGGATGCAGTGCAGCAGCGCGAGCTGGTCGTTGCCGATGGCGACGCAGTGGTCGATGACCGCGCGCACCTCGTCGAGGGTCGCGCCACCGGTGGAGATGATCAGGGGCACACCCTGCGCGGCCGCCGCGTCGAGCAGTGGCCAGTCGGTGAGGTCGGCCGAAGCGATCTTGTAGGCGGACATCCCGAGATCCGCCATCCACTGCACAGCCTCGAGGTCGAAGGGCGTGGTCAGGTACTCAATACCGACCTCGCCGGCATACTCGAAGAGCGCCTCGTAGTCGTCACGGCCGAAGTCATCGGACTGCTTGAAGTAGGTGTATTGCGTCTCGTTAGTGGGTGGGTCTTCCCAGTAGCGGGGGGCCCAGCGCGTGGTGAGCGTCTCGGCGCGGTAGGTCTGGAACTTGATCGCATCCGCACCGGCCGCCTTGGCCTCATCGATCATGCGCAGCGCCAGGTCCATCCTGCAGCCGTGGTTGACGCCGGCTTCTGCGATGATGTAGCACGGCGCATCGCCCCCGAGTACCCGGTCACCGATCTGCAACTGTCTCACTGTGGTTGCTCCTGCCTCCTGCGCGTGATGATCAGTTCCGCAAGCATCAGGTCGATCTCGGTGTCGATGTCCAGCACCTCGTCATCCGGGCTGATGATGTGCCCGATGTTGGCGCCCAGACGGTTGGTCGGCGTCATGATGTCGCGCCGGCTGGCGAACACCGAGCCCATCTCGGTATACAGTGGCTCCAGCTCCTGGCGGTTGACCCGCTTGGCGAACATGGGCTCATAGCGTCCATTGACCCGGCGCCAGTAGAGGTGCCGGTGTTCGCGGATCATCAGCACCGAATCGTAGCCGCCCTCAACCAGCGTACGCACCGAGCGCTCGATGGTCTGCGGGCTGAGCAGGGGCGCGGTGGGCTGGACGGTCAGCACCACGTCGATCGGGGGTCCACCCGCAGCCTCGAGGGTCGTGACCGCGTGCCACACCACCGGGTCGAGCGTTACCAGATCGCCGGCCAACTCAGCCGGGCGCATGAAGGGCACCTCGGCACCGCACTCGCGCGCCACCCGGGCGATGTCCTCATGATCGGTGGAGACCACAACGCGATCGACGCCGTCGGCCTGCAGGCATGCGTCAATGACGTAAGAGATGAGCGGCCGTCCCGCCACCTCGCGAATGTTCTTGAGCGGCACGCCTTTACTGCCCCCCCGGGCTGGGATAATCGCGACAGTGTGCATCGGTCGCCTCCCGAGTGCGGCATCAGATGGTCGGCATGTGTCAGAAGGTCTCGACCGTCAGCCCCTCGACGGGCTTGATCTGGATCAGGCGCTCGGCGCCGGCCTCCAGCAGGCGCTGGCCCATCCAGTCCGGGTCCTCATGCAGGGCGATGATGGTGCCGCCGCGACCGGCCCCGGAGAGCTTGGCGCCCAGCGCCCCGGCCGCGAGGGCGGCGTCGATCAGGCGGTTGTTGATCTCGCCCGCGCCCACCAACTCATCGGTGAGCCGGTGGTTCTCGTTCATCAGCTCTCCCAGCCACTCCCAGTCACGTTGCAGCAGAGCCTTCTTGCCCAACCGCCCCAGCACCCCGATACGCTCGAAGCCGGCACGGCGCTTGGCGTCGCCCTCCTCCCACCTGCGGCGCGGCTCGGCATGAAAGGCGTCCGAAGAGCGCTGCACGCCGGTGTTGGCAAGGATGAAGGGCAGCTCAGGCACGTCCGCCTGCATCTGGTCCACCGAGGCGTAGGGAGTCTCGCGCGCGTCGGCGTTGTTCTCCTTGTCCCGCAGGTCGATGGCGTTGAGGCCACCGAAGACGACCATGTACTGGTCCTGGTAGCCACATTGCACACCCAGCTCCTTGCGCTCGATGCGCCGCGCCATCTCCGCCAGTTCGTAGCGCGACACATGCACGCCAAAATGCTCGAGGATGCCGGCAAGGACCGCGATCAACATGGCGGTAGAGCCCGCGCAACCGGCCCTGAGCGGGATGGTGCTCTGCGCGCGCACGTGGAAGGTGGCATTGGGCTCGATGAAGTCGCCCAGGCCGGTCTCGGGCCGACGCAGATGCCGCCAGACCGCCTTCGCGACGTCGAGGAAGTGCAGCCTTGCGTCGAACTCGAGGTCGGCCTCGTCGGTGATCTCGGCCCAGTGCCCGTAGATGTCGAAGATCAGGCGCGGACTGGAGCTGATGGTGGCCTCGGCGCGTTCGGCAATGGTGCACGACACGACGGTGCCACCGTACATATCGGATGGATTGCCGATTATGCCACCGCGTCCGGGTGCTGTGGCGCGTGTCATCCCTCTGCTGCCTCTCCTGCCGTCGCCCCCGTCTGCACGGGATAGTATACCTCGCCATCACCGCTCGGTCAAAGCTCGGCGCGCAAGTATCAGGGGGGCCGTATCGGATGGTCATCGGGGCTCATCTGTCTGTCGCGCCAGAACAGCGTTGCACCCTCGAGCACGCGCACCCCGAGGCAGCGCAGGACCGAGGGCTCTCGGCGACGAGGATTGCCCGGCGTCCGTGGCGAAGGTCCTCTCCGGCGTCAGAGGTCGGCGCCATGCCGAGGGCGGCCGGCCCGAGCGGATGGAGAGGTGGTCGGACGATGAGCGCACGCACACTGCGGGCGCGCGTCGGTGCAGCGCTGGCGGCGATGCTGGTTGCAGGCTGTGGCCTGGCCTGCGCACAGGAGAGCCCGCCGGCGGAGGGGGAGCAGCTCCCCCCAGCACCTGCGGACGTGGCCGATGTCATGGGCACCTGGTGGGCGCGGTTACTTGACCCGCAGTTCCAGGCGCGGTTGGGGTCGGCCGTCCTGAGCATCCTGACCGTGATCGTCATCACCGGCGTCGTCTACATCGCGGCGATGCTGCTCTTCCAGCGCGCCGCGGCGCGGATCGAGCGGGAGACCGAGCGGGCGGTGCAGCCCGACCGGCGGCGCAAGCAGCGCGTGGTGACGGTCATCGAGCTGCTACGCAGTGTCGCCAAGTGGGTGATCCTCATCACCGGCGGGGTGTGGGTGCTCGCGTCGGCGGGCATGGACATCCGCCCGGTACTCGCGGGCGCCGGCGTGCTGGGCCTGGCTGTCGGCTTCGGCGCCCAGAACCTGGTACGCGATATCGTCAGCGGCTTCTTCATGTTACTTGAAGGCCAGTATGCCGTGGGCGACTACGTGCAGGTGGGCGCCAACTTCGGCATAGTCGAGAGCATCGGCATGCGCGTCACCGTGCTCAAGGATCTCGACAACCAGCGCCACTTCCTGCCCAACGGCACCATCACCGCAGTCACGGTCTACGAAGAGCCCTTTGTCAACTACGTCGTCGAAGTGCCCCTGGCCAGTAGCGCCGATTCGGAGCGCGCGGTCGGCGTGATCGGTGAAGTGGCGCGCATCCTGGCGGAGGGGTACCCGCGCTACCTTGTCTACCACGGCCGGCCTGAGGCCGTCACCGCCGACGGGATGGCCCTGGTGCGACTGCCGGTCGCGGTCTTCCCAACTCAGGACTGGCTCGCCAACGAGGAGATCCCGCTCAACATCAAGGACGCGCTGGCGGAGGCCGAGATCCCACTGCGCGAGGGCCGCAACATCCGCGTCTACATGGACCTTTCACGCATGCCCGAATACCGCTACAGCGAGGAGACCGCCGAGGCTGAGATCACTTGATGCGCTGCGCGGCGAAGCTCAGCAGGGCGTAGTGCAGTTCCGCCGCCCCCACCACATCACCCATGCGCATCCACGCGTAGAGCACCCTTGACGGCGCCTCCCCCGAGCGCTCCACGTATGCGATGCCGTCACCGTACTCGCGTCCCTGGGCGTCACGCAGGGTGGCGAGCGGCAGGTAGACCTCCGCGTCGGCATTCAGCGCGCGGCAGGTGGGCCGCCAGCGCAGATCGCCGCCATCGGGGAAGGCGGCCGTCTCCGGCAGGCCGGGCAGACGCTCGATGTCGAAGGTGAACTGCAGCCCGCGCACATCCGGCGGCTGCTCCCAGCCCTGCGCGCCACCGGCCCCCACCAACTGGCCACCGCCTCCCACAATCGGCAGGCCGAACCTCGCCGCCGACTGCACCACCTCGCCGTCCTGGTTGTAGTAGAACGGGAACGGCCCGTGCGCCGCCACGATCATCAGCCCGCCATCGGCGAGATAGCGCTGCAGTGCCCGGTCCACGTCGCCGGACTCATGCGCCGTCTGCAGGTAGCGCTCATGGGCGGCGTAGATGATCACCGGCAGGCGCGCGGGCGTGAATACCTCGGGGTCGAGCAGGTCCCCGGCCGACAGCTCCTCCACCGCCAGGCCCGAGTCCGCCAGCAGCAGGGTCAGGTCGCCACCGTAGCCCGGCAACAGCCCGATGCGCGCGCTTCCGTACAGCCTGGTCAGGTCGGCGCGCTGCTCATCGGTCATCGCCGCCGCCGCGGGCCCCGCGGGCGCGGGCATCGGAGAGCTGCGGAAGCGCCGAGCCGCGATTGCGGTCAGGCGCAGATAGCGGGCACCGTCCTCATAGCTGGGCTCAATCTCGGAGCCCTCGTGCCACTCGTTCCACGAGGTGATCAGCACCCAGTCGGGCGCGGCGGCGATGGCCTCCTCCCACAGCGCGCGGTAGGTCTCGCCCTCGTGGCGCTCGGCGTTCAGCCCGGGGGTGCGGATCTTGGTGTCATCGTAGCCGGGGATGACCGTGAGGCAACTGATCGCGCCCTGCCCGCGCGCGGTCGCGACATCGGCCGTGAAGCGGCGCCGCGCCTCCTCGTGGATCTCGTCGATGGTCTTGTGCGCGACCCAGCCGCAGACGTTGTAGGTGTGCACGCCGTCGAACATGCGCGCCCAGTCGGTGCGGTAGCCGTCGGCGATGAGCCGGAAGTCGAATCCCACGCGCTCACGCGTGCGGGTGATGATCTCCGGCCACGCGCCTTGCGGGACCTGCCCCATCACGCGCCCGTAGACGAAGATGACCGGCGCGCCCTCGACCTTGAGGAATCCCGGACGGCGACCATAGGTGCGCAGCAGGTAGACCAGGTCGCCGACGGCGTTGCGAATCTGCTCGCGGCCCTGTCCCGGGACCGTCTCCCAGTAGACCGTGGCCTCGAAGTCCTTCGGCCCCGCGAGGTCGAGCAGCTTCGCGAAAGCCTGGTCGGTGTAGCTGCCTCGCCCCCACCACGTGGCGATGAAGCCGTCGATGCCCGCGCGCATCGCCTGGTCGATGTGCCGGGCGATGATCGCCGGGTCGTGTGAGTCGTAGGCGCCGATAGCCGGATAGTGCCTCGACTCGGCGATGTCGTGGTTGTCGGCATCGACCTCGCCCCAGTGCGCCCGGCCGTGGTCAAACTCAGGGGTACCGTACCAGGTGTAGTAGAACGCGAGCACCCTGCGGGGCACGTCCTCGTAGCGCACGTCGCGGCGCTGAGCCAGGAACTCGAACAGCGACGGAATCTCTTCCGCCTGCGCGCCGCACACAAGCGTCATCGCCAGCACGGCCATGATGATCGGCTTCATGGGTCCAGGCCTCCCGTTCGCGCACCGGGTGCGCGGGCCTCCCGCGGCGCGAGTAGGCTCGCGCCTGCCCCCCTCCGTGCCGGGGGGCTGCCGGAGGCAGATGCTGACCGCCGCCTTTCCGCCGCCAGTATACCCGAAGGCCGCCGTGCGGGCCAGCAGGAGCGCACGCGCGCGCGGGGAAGTGGCCGGCACGCAGACACGACCATCACGCGTGAGGGGACAGGCCATGGTCATCGACATTCACCACCATCTGCCGCGAGACTGGAAGGAGTACATGCCCCGGCTGCGCGACCGCTGCGCCGAGCTGGGCATCGACCGCGTCGCTCTGTGCACCTCCGGCCCGCCCGGCGCCGGCAATCTGCAACTTCACGAGGCGCTTCAGGAGCACGGCGACTTCATGCTGGCGCTGGGCTACGTGCGTATCGGCGAGGAGGGCCCGGAGGCCGTGGATCGGCTCTACGCCATGGGCTTCCACGGCATCAAGGTCATCCGCCCGACCGTCGATTACGACGACGACTGCGCCATGCCGGTCTACGAGCGCTGCGCGCTGCTGAACATGCCGATCCTGTTTCATCTCGGGATCGTAGCCGCCAGCCGCAAGGGCGATCCGCTGCGCGACGTGTCCATCGACCGCATGAGACCGGCGCACCTGGACCGCATCGCGCGCAAGTTCCCGACGCTCTCGCTGATCGGCGCCCACCTGGGCAACCCGTGGTATGACGAGGCGGGCGAGCTGGCGCGCATGCACCCGAACGTCTACTTCGACCTGACCGGCTCGACCATGAAGAAGAAATCGCCACAGTTCCTGTCCGAGATCTTCTGGTGGGCGCGCAACGAGCAGTATGGGATGATGGGCGACAAGCACCCGTACCAGAAGATCGTCTTCGGCACCGACGTGTCCATCGAGCTGATGGACGACGTGATGGCGGATTACCGGCGCTTCTTCGACCACGTGGAGATGTCGCCCGAGCACCGGGCGCTGATCATGGGCGACACCGCGGCGGAGATCTTCGGGCTGACGGAGTAGCGTACGTTGCACCGGCGAGGCGCCTGTCCGCCCGGGCAGCAGCGCCTTCGTCGTGCCGTCCATGGTGGGGCCGCGTTACCACGCGGCCTCACATTGCCGCTGTCACTGCCGTCGAGAGCGACGCCCGAACCCCAGGGTCACCTGAGGTCACGCGGATGGTCGATCGCGAGATCGCGCTTTCGGGCCCGGTCGTCCCGGAGGCGCCGGTCGCGAACCTGCAGGCGATGTACCCCCGCGCGGGTCGGCGCAACGCCGAGATGATGCCCGCGCCGTGGCGCATACCCCCACGGACCGCGCTCTACCTCTGTGCCAGCCACGCCTGGATGCGCGCCTCGTCCTCGGCGGCCCACGGCCGCAGCTCCTCGATACTCTGCCGGTCGAAGCCGCTGTAGACGAGCGCCATGTCACGCTCGTAGGTGCCCGCCGCCAGCGCCTCCGCGCGCCAGCGCAGGAAGCTCTCGCGGTCGTAGGCGCGCGCGGCCGCGTCGATGCCCGCGCAATCGAAGCTCGCCTCCAGCAGCCCGTCCAGCTCCGCCACCACCGCCGGCCGCGCCGCGGCCAGGTTATTGATCTCCCACGGGTCGTCCTCGAGGTCGAAGAGCTGGGGCTCGGAGTACATGTACTTCACGTACTTCCACCGCCCGCGACGCAGCATGAAGGTGCCGGTGTTGCAGCGGTCGCCGTGGTACTCGGCGAAGGCCCAGTCGCGCTCGCGCGGCGCATCGCCGTAAAGCTGCGGCATCAGCGACTCGCCGTCCAGCGTCGGCGGGTAGCCGGGGTGGTGCGCGTGGTCGGCGTAGTCGATGCCCGCCATGTCCATGAAGGTGGGGTACAGGTCCACCAGCGACACCGGTGTCTCGATCACTGCGCCCGCGCGCACATCGGGTCCCGCGACGATCAGCGGCACGTGGATCGAAGGCTCGTACATGTTGCGCTTGAGCACCTGATTGTGTTCGCCGGCCATCTCGCCGTGATCGCTGGAGAAGATGACGCAGGTGCGGTCGCGCAGGCCCAGTTCATCGAGCGCGGCCAGCAGTTGGCCCACCATCTCGTCGAGGGTGGCGATCATCGCGTAGTACATGTGGCGCATCTCGCGCACGAGCCATTCCGGGAACTCGTGATGGCAGTTCTTCGTGATGCGCATCGAGCGCATGACCGGATGCTCGGTGCTCTCCAGCGGCCCCAGACTCGGCGGGATCGCGATCCGGTCGGGGTCGATCATGTCCATGGCGCGCTGGTCGGCAACGAAGGGCGGGTGCACCAGGCCGGTGGTCAGGTAGAGCATGAAGGGCCGCGCATCACCCGCGGCCGCGCGCATGAAGTCGATGGCCCGGGCGGTCCGGCGCCGGTCCGCGGCCCAGGGGTCGTTGTTGTCCACGCGCGGCAGGGGCGTGCGGCAGCTTGGGCGCTGGATGTCGGCGGTGCGCGTCCACGAGCCGACCTGGTCGCGGATGGAGTGCATGCCCCAGCGGTAGTCCAGCGGTCCGATCAGCTCGGTGCGGTAGCCCGCGCGGTCGAGGGTGTCGCGGGAGACAGGCACCCCCTCGCGCAGGCCGTTGTGGTTGTTCCAGTTCTCGTTCACATGCGGCCACTTGCCGCTCCACATGGCCGCGCGCGAGGGGTTGCACACCGGGCAGGGCGAGTACGCATTCGTAAACAGCACGCCGTGCTCCGCCAGGGCATCGAGGTTCGGGGTGACGCCGGCGGCATCGCCCATGCAGCCCATCTTCCGCCCGTCCATGCTCTCGGCGTGGATGTGGATGATGTTCGGGCGCTCCGCGTCGCGGCGAGTGCTGTCGGGTTCGGGCATCGCGGGCCCTCCCTGATCGATCGTGGTCGGCGCGACACGCGCAGGTTCGGCGGCGCGGTCTCCGGGACCTTGCAGGACGAGTGTCGCGGAAGGTCGAAGTGTGTGCGCATACACGCGGCCTGACGTGGGCGTTCGGTTGGCCCCTGTCGGCCCGGTTGGTACCCCGACAGGGCGGCATCGGCGGGAAACGCGCCTCTGCCCGCGGGATCGTGCGGAGCGTACGGAACAGGAATGCCAAGGCCGAGCCGGGAGGAGCCGATGGATGATCCCGTCGGATGATGTTGTGGCGTGGGCGGCGGCGTTCGTGGCGCTGTGGTGGCTGGCCGACTGGCTGAGCATGCGCCAGGAGGGCGAGCCGCTGCCGCTGCGGCGCGCGCCGGTGCGCGTGCTGGCCGACGTGCTGCGCAAGCTTGCGCGTAACCCGAGCTTCGTGCTGGCGCTGGTGGCGCTGTGGCTGCTGGACGCGGCCATCGGCGCGATGCAGGTCTACTTCTACCGGCTGCACGCGGACCATCCGGTGCCCGCGGCGCCCGGGTTCGCGCAGCTCGGCTCGTTCGCGGAGGCGGTTCCCCGGCTGCTTGCGCAGGAGCTGCCGAAGGCGCTGCCGCGGTTGGAGGGCCTGCCGCTGGGCGTGTGGGGCAGCCTTCTGCTGGCGGTGTTGCTGCTGATCGGCATCGTGCGGCTAATGATCGATCCGCCCGAGCAGGTGGGGGCCAGCGTGGTGCGGGGCCTGCGCTGGCCCGCGGTGATGATGGCCGCGCTCATCGCGGGCTGGGTCGCGCTCATGGCCGCGGGGCAGCCGTTCCTCGACGCCATGAGCGGCGCCGGACCTCGCAGCGTCGCCTTCGGCATCGTCTCGCTGGTAATCGCCCCGGCGTTGCTGGCGCCGGTGGTCGCCCTGCTGTGGCGGCTGGCGCTTGAGATCGTGGAGACGGGCGCCTGGAGCTTCATCTCATCGGTGCGCGCGCTGGGCCGCACGTGGCTGGCGGTGGCGCTGGTGCTGATCGTGTCGAAGGCCATCCTGCCGGCCGCAGTCTTCATGCGGCCCGGGCACTACGGGAGCGCCCCGGGGATTGCGTACGTGCTGGTCGGCGTGCTGCTGGCCTTCGCACCGTGGGCCATCGTCGATCGGCAGGCCGGGCTGATCAACGCGCTGCGCGAGAGTTGGCGGCTGCTGCGCGCGCGCTGGTTCGAGGTCTTCGCCTTTGCGCTGCGCTTCACGCTGCTGTTCGCGGCGCTGGGTGGGCTGGTGGCGGTCATCGAGCCGCCCGCGTCGGTGCGCTGGCAGGTGTGGTACGGGCCGCTGCTCGGTGTGGTGCGCAACGCGCTGGTGCTGCTGCAGGTAATGACCATTGCGGGCCTCTACGTGCATCTGCGCGATGA
>CAZTZN010000124.1:0-1627 GCA_964617715.1 uncultured Armatimonadia bacterium
ACAGGTCAAGTGACCGGCCGCCCGAAGGGCAAACGGCGATGTTCGGAGGGCGGCTTTGAAGAGGGGAGGCGCCCTCTGAACGGGAGCGGTGACGGAGAGAGCTGGCGACCTGAACTTGCGACCGATGACTGCATCGGAGGTGCCGTGATGGGTGACGCGCCATACGTGGGACTGCTGCCACTGTATCTCGCGCTCTACGATGAGGTGCGGCCGGACGCGCGGCCGGAGATGCAGGCGTTCGCCGACCGTGTGGCCGGCAAACTCGAGGGCGCCGGGCTGCGGGTGGCGCGCGCGCCCATCGCGTGCGTCAGGCATGAGGTCGAGAGCGCCCTGAGAGAACTCATGCACCGCGAGGTCGAGCTGCTGGCTACGCTGCACCTGGCGTACTCGCCGTCGATGGAGGCGATCGATGCGCTCAGTGAGGCGCGGGTGCCGCTGCTGCTGCTCGACACCACGCCGGCGGAGCGCTTCGGTGAGGACGCCACCAGCGCCGAGATGTTCCGTAACCACGGCATCCACGGCGTGCAGGACCTCGCCTGCATGCTGCGCCGCCGGGAGCGGCCGTACCTGCTGGCGGTGGGGCACGTGGATGATCCGGCGTTCCTCGCCGACGTGGTGACCACCGCGCGCGCGGCGCAGGCCACGCGGTCCATGCGCACCATGCGCGTGTTGGTGCTGGGCGACCCGTTCCCGGGCATGGGCGACTTCACCGCGCCTGAGGAGGTCATGCGCACGCGGCTGGGCATCGAGAGCCGCCGGGCTACGGTCGATGCGCTGGCGCAGGCGGCTGCCGAGGTCTCCGAGGACGAGGTCGCCGCCGAGTGCGCGGCCGACGCCGAGCGTTTCGATACCAGCGAGGTCCCCGGAGAGGTCCTGGCGCGCACCAACCGGGTGGGACTGGGCGTGCGGCGGATGATCGAGGAGGCGAAGGCGGGGGCGTTCTCATTCAACTTCGCCTCCTTCACCGACGAGACCGGCGTGGGCACGGTGCCCTTCCTCGAGGCCTCGAAGGCCATGGCACGCGGGCTGGGCTACGCCGGCGAGGCCGATGCGCTGACCGCGGCGCTGGTGGGGGCGCTGGGGCGCGCAGGTTGCCGGGTGACCTTCACCGAGATGTTCTGCCCGGACTGGACCGAGGGCACGGTGTTCATGAGCCACATGGGGGAGTGCAACCTGGCCATCGCCTGCGCGGGCACGAAGCTGGTCGAGAAGGAATACGCGTTCAGTGCGGTGGGCAACCCGGCCATCGCGATCCCGAAGCTGGAGCCGGGCGAGGCCACGCTGGTGAACCTCGCGCCCGGACCGCACGAGAGCTTCGACCTGATCGCCGCGCGCGTCGAGGTGCTCGATCGCGGGCCGGTATCGGGCTTCCCGGATGTGCCACACTTCTGGATCCGGCCGACCGAGTGCGACCTGCGTGGGTTCCTGCGGCGCTACTCGCAGCGGGGCGGCACGCACCACCTGGCCCTCTGCATGGGCGACGAGGTTGAGTTGGCGGCGCGCATGGCGCAGATGCTGGGCATCGGATTCGCGGCGGTGTAGAGGCGAGCGGGCACACGGCTTGCGGGGGAGGGCTTCTTCCTGGAAGAAGCCGCCCTCCCCCGGACCCCCTCCCGCGAAGAACTTA
>CAZTZN010000124.1:1727-13919 GCA_964617715.1 uncultured Armatimonadia bacterium
GGCTTCTTCCTGGAAGAAGCCGCCCTCCCCCGGACCCCCTCCCGCGAAGAACTTAAGATCTGGCACTCGCAGCGACGCGGCGAAGACCGCGAGAGTGCGAGTAGGGCCAGCGGGACGTCGCGATGGTGCACGGCGCATGGGCGGGACCACTCGTGCCACGGAACGACGACGGCGACAGCCAGAGGGCACGGACAGGAGTTGGTGACATGGGCGACGAGAAGATACGCTTCGGGATCATCGGTGCGGTCAGGCGCGGCTCGAGCTTCGTGCGGGCGCTGCAGGCGCATCCGCAGGCCGAGCTGGTGGCGCTGTGCGACATCCAGGAGGAGAAGCTCGCGGAGGCGGCGGCGGAGCTGGACTTGACGCTGACCTTCACGCGCGATGAGGCGATGATCGAGTCGGGCGAGATCGACGCGGTGATCATCGCCACTCCCATGCCGCTGCATGTGCCCCAGGCGGTCATGGCCCTCGAACGCGACCTCCACGTGCTCAGCGAGGTGCCCGCGGGCGTCTCCTACGAGCAGTGCCGCGAGCTGGTTCGCGCCACGAAACGCAGCCGCGCCACCTACATGATGGCCGAGAACTACTGCTACATGCGGCCGAACGTGATCGTGAAGGAGATCGCGCGCCAGGGGCTGTTCGGCGAGATGTACTTCGCGGAGGGCGGCTACATCCACGAGCTGAAGGGCCTCAACGAGATCACCACCTGGCGACGGCGCTGGCAGACCGGGGTCAACGGCAACACCTACCCGACGCACTCACTGGGCCCGTGCCTGCAGTGGATGGGCGAGCGGGTGACCGCCGTGATGTGCGCGGGCAGCGGGCACCACTACACCGATCCGCGCGGCGATCGCTACGAGCAGGAGGACAGTATCATCACCCTCTGCCGCACCTCGGGCGGCGGGCTGATCACGCTGCGCCTCGACATGCTCTCGGACCGGCCGCACAACATGACCTGGTACGCGCTGCAGGGCACCGACGGCTGCTACGAGTCGGCGCGCGGGCTCACCGACCGGCCGAAGATCTGGCTGCGCTCGCGCTCGCCGGAGGAGATCGTGTGGGAGCCGCTGGACGACCTGGCCGAGGAGTTCCTCAGCGAAGAGTGGCTCAACCCGCCCGAGGAGGCACTGCAGGCCGGGCACGGCGGCGGAGATTACTGGGAGATCAACGATTTCGTGGAAGCGATCGCGAGCGGCACCGCGCCGCCCATCGGCATCCACGAGGCCATGGACATGACCCTGCCGGGGCTGGCGAGCCAGCAGTCGATCGCCGAGGGTGGGGCGTGGGTGGCGGTGGAGGACTCGCGGAGCTGGTAGCCATGAACGGCAGCGAGCGGCAGAGCACGACAGCGCACGGCAGACGGCGGCGGCAATGACGGATGGGCGAGGCGCCGGTGTCACGGCACGGTTGTGCATGGTCGTTCGGAGGGGCCGGCCGCCTGACCGGCCCGGTCGTTCTTGCGGGAAGGGAGGCCGGCGAATCCGCCGACAGGAGTGTCGGCGGCACGGATGGATCGCTTGCGCGACGGGATGGCGGCAGCAGCGACGGCGATCGCGGCGGCGACGGATGTCGTTCGGGGGCCGGGTCGTGCCTTCGTGGCGGCGGCGATGAGGCGCCCGTCGCACGGGGAAGCAGACGGTACGCAGGACGGGCAGTGCACGCGGAGGTGCGTGCGAGATGACCGGTCGGGAGCGGATGCTGGCGGCGCTGGAGTGCCGTGAGGTCGATTACGTCCCGTGCAGCTTCATGATCTTCGCGGCCCTGCGGGCGCGCTGTGACAGCGACGAAGAGTTCGTGCGCCGCCAGGTCGAGATGGGCCTCGACCCCGTGGTCGCCACCGCTTCGTGGGCGTCGGCGCGCAACCCCGAACATCGCGACCTGCCCGGCATCGACGTGCGCTACGGACTCGAAGTGAAGGTGCGGCAGTGGCGCGAGCAGGTCGCGGGCGGGCCGGACGTGCTGCACAAGGAGTACCTGACCCCCGACGGGACCCTCAAGACCGAAGTGCTCGAGACCGAGGACTGGCCGTACCCCGGGCATGTGCCGCTCATGGACGACTACCTGATACCGCGGGCGCGCAGGTTCCCGGTCCGGACGCGCGCGGACCTGGCGGCCCTGCGCCACCTGCTGGTCGCGCCACACCCCGACGACGTGGCGTGCTTCCAAGAGCATGCCCGCGCCGCGAAGGCACTGGCGGCGGAGCTGGAGCTGCCGGTCACCGGTGGCATGGGCGTGGGGCTGGAGGCCGGGGCGTGGCTGTGTGGGCAGAAGGAGCTGATGTTCCTCGCCTACGATCAGCCCGAGCTGGTCGAGGAGTTGGGGGAGATCCTTCACGAGTGGAACGCGGAGCGTATGCGGGCGGTGTTGAAGGTGGGCGTGGACCTGTTCGTGCGCCGTGGCTGGTATGAGGGCACGGACTTCTGGTCGCCCCCCATGTACCGGCGCTTCGTGCTGCCATGGCTGCAACGCGAGGTCGAGATCGCCCACGCGGCGGGCGCCAGGTTCGGCTACATCTCGACCAGCGGGACCATGGGGATCCTGGACATGCTGCTCGAGGCAGGCGTGGACGTGATCATCGGCGTGGACCCGGTCGAAGGCATGGGCACGCAGATGGCGGCGATGCGGGCGACCGTGGGCGACCGCATGGCGTTGTGGGGCGGGGTCAACGGCTTCGTTACCGTCGAGATGGGCAGCGACGAGGAGATCCGCGCGGCGGTGCGCCGAGCACTGGATGAGCTGGGACCGGGTGGCACGATCCTGTCGCCGGTGGACAACATCCGCGACGAGAGCGATGACGCCCTGCGACGGGTGGACGTGATGATCGACGAGTGGCGACGGGTGCGGTGAAGGCGGCAGCGCTCAGATCACGCCGTCGTCGCCGATGGCCCGGTCGTCGAAGAAGTTATCCTGCCGCGCCGAGGGCATCGAGACCTCGAGGATCAGCGCCGGGCCGATGCCCGTGAACGAGTGGGCCACTGCGGGGGGCATCACCAGCGTCTCGCCCTGGCGCATGACCCGCTCCTCGCCCCCGACGCGCATGCGGATCGAGCCCTTGAGCACGAAGAAAGTCTCGTGCTTCACCTCGTGACGATGGCGCGGGCAGGTCTGGCCGTCGAAGACGAACAGGAACTTGCCGCAGTAGCCGTGCTCCGTCTCGTTGGCGACCCAGAACTCCGTCTCTCCCACCTCGCGAAAGCGCCCCAGCCCGAAGTCCAGCGCCAGCGGTTCGACGGCGGGCATGGTCAGGCCCCACGCGGCGATCTGATCGCGCACTTCGCCGAGCGCGCGGTCGCGCTCAGGCCCGGAGAGTTCGACGTCCTCGTAGTTGCTCATGGCACGCACCTCTGAAGGCTGTCGCCGACAGGGAGGAGAATACCCCAACAGCCGGGACCAATGCAACGAGGGCAATCGTGGGAACCGGAAAAGGGCAAACGGCGCACGGCAGGCGGCAGGGATTGCGGCGAGGCCGGGCCGTGAGGCAGGCATGCGAGGAGCGTGGGCGAGAGATGGCATTGCCGGATGAGTACTGGGCGCGCGTGGATGCGGCGACGGTGCCCGAGCTGGTGAGCGAGACCATCCCCGGACCGAAGTCCGAGGAGCTGAACCGGCGCGGGATGGCGCACATGATCGGGTACTCCAGCCAGGTGAAGCTGTTCCCCGTGGCCTTCAAGAAGGGCCATGGCGTGACACTCACCGACGTGGACGGGAACACCTACATCGACTTCTCCAGCGGCATCTACGTAACCACGCTCGGACACTGTCACCCGAAGGTCAGCGAGGCGGTGGCTCAGGCCGCGCACACGCTGATGAACTGCCACGACTTCAACACGCCGGTGAAGGTCGAGCTGCTCGAGAAGCTCGCAGACATCCAACCGTGGGATCTGACCGGCATGCAGCTCTACGACAGCGGCACCACCGCGGTCGAGGCGGGTCTGCGGGTGTGCCGCGCGGCCACCGGCAAGCACGAGTTCATCTCATGCTACATGGACTTCCACGGCAAGAGCGGGCATGCGGTGAGCCTGGGGCGCATGAACCAGAGCAACGGCCCCGGGCGCAGCCAGGGCTTCTACCTGGTGCCGCGCCCCGACCCGTACCGGCCCACCTTCACCACGGCCGACGGGAGCATCGACACCGACGCCTACCTGGACTTCTACGCCGATTTCATCGACCGCGCCACCACCGGTCAGGTGGCAGCATTCGTGCTCGAGCCGGTGCAGGGCTGGGCGGGGTCGATCTTCCCGCCGGACGACTTCTTCCCCAAGCTGCGCGCATTCTGCGACGAGCGTGGCATCCTGCTCATGGCCGACGAGGTGCTGACGGGCATGGGGCGCACCGGCGCGTACTTCTGCATGGAGCACTGGGACACCGCGCCGGACGTGGTGACCATCGGCAAGGGCTTCGGCAACGGCTTTCCGGTCACCGCGATGCTGGTGTCGGAGAGGCACAAGGACGCGATCGAGGCGATCTCGGCCTCGACCAGTTACGGCGGAAACCCGATGGCCTGCGCGGCGGCGCTGGCCAGCATCGAGGCGATGGAGGAGGAGGGGCTGCTGGCGCACGCGCTCGAGCTGGGCGAGACGATGCTGGCGCGCATGCGCGAGATCAGGGAGGCGCACCCGATCGTGGGGGATGTGCGCGGCAAGGGCTGCCTGCTGGGGATCGAGCTGGTACGCGATCGCGACACGAAGGAGCCGTTTGAGGAGGCCGGGCGGGCGGTCTACCGGCGGGCCTTCGAGAAGGGCCTCGCGTGGGTGCCGGCGTGGCACATCCTGCGCATGTCGCCGCCGATCGTGATGACCGAGGAGATCGCGCTGAAGGGACTGGACATCATCGAAGAGGCGATCGATGAGGTCGAGAAGGAGATGGGGTAAGGGGGCGGAGGCCGGGACCGGGACCGGGAAGCGACGACCGGGGACGACGGACGGCGACGGCAGGCGGGGCGCGGGTCCCCGCCCTGCAACGACAACGGCCGGGCGCGCTGGGAAGCGCGCCCCTCCTGACGACCAGGGCGACGGCAGGCGGGGCACAGGTCCCCGCCCTACAACCCGACAGCGGCGCGGGTCGTTGCCGTTAGCCTGCAGCTTGCGACTGGCGACCGATGACTGACCGCTACCTGGGCTTCGACATCGGGACAACCGCGCTCAAGACCGGACTTGTCGGCGAGGACGGCCGCGTCATCGCACTCGCGGAGGTCGAGTACACCCCCACCACGCCCGCGCCCGGCTGGATGGAGATGGATCCCGAGGCGTACTGGGACGCCGCGGTCCGGGGCGCGCGGCAGGTGCTGGCCGAGGCCGCGGAGGCGGGGACGGCGAGTGCGGCGGGGGGCGCGCAGGTGCGTGCCATCGGCTTCAGCTCGCAGGGTGAGAGCTTCATCCCCATCGATGCGGGCGGGCGGCCGCTCGGGCCCGCGATCGTGTGGCTCGATGCCCGCGCCCGGGAGCTGGCGCAGCGCTGGGAGCAGGAGTGGCTGAGTGCCGAACGCTACCGCGCCATCTGCGGCTACCCGTGGGTGCTGGAGGGCCTGACGCTGTTCAAGATTGCGTGGCTGCGCGAGCACGCGCCACAGATGCACCGCGCCGCGAGATTCCTCTTCCTGCCCGACTGGCTGATCTATCGGCTGACCGGGCAGATTGCCACCGACTTCAACATGGCGCAGATGAGCGGGATGCTGGACCTGCGCACCGGCGCGTGGTCGGAAGAACTGCTGGCGGTGGCGGGGATCGGCGAGGGGCAACTGCCGCCGGTGGGCTCGCCCGGCGATGCCGTGGGCGAGGTGAGCGCGGGTGCTGCGCAGGCGCTGGGGATCGCGCCCGGGGCGACCGTGTGCCTGGGCTGCAACGACCAGCTCGCGGGGGCCATCGGCGCGGGGAATGTGAGCCCGGGCGTGATCAGCGAGACCACCGGCACCGCGCTGGCGGTGGTCGCCAGCACGCCGGAGCTGCTCGACGACGCGCGCTTCTACGTCGGACGCCACGCCGTGCCCGGGCTGGCCTACGCCATGCCCTACGCGCCGGTCTCGGCTGCGGTGCTCACGTGGTTCCGCGATCTATGCGCCGACGCCGACTACGACGTACTCACGCAGGCGGCGGCGCAGGTCGCGCCGGGCAGCGACGGGCTGACCGTGCTGCCGCACTTCGCCGGGACGACGGATCGGCCCGACGCGCGCGGGGCGATGATCGGGCTGACCCTCGGGCACACGCGGGGGCACATCGCGCGCGCCATCATGGAGTCATGCGCCTGCCTGCTGCGCGAGCTGATCGAGCCGATTGCGGCGCACGGCATGGAGCTGGGGAGCATCCGCTCACTCGGCCGCGCGGCGCGCAGCGACCTGTGGCTGCAGATGAAGGCCGATGCGCTCGGCGTGCCGGTCGAGCGGCCGGCGTGCCCCGAGGCGGCGTCGCTGGGCGCGGCGATGCTGGCGGCGGCCGGGACGGGGCGCTTCGCAAGCATCGCGGACGCGGCTGAGGCGTGGTACCGGCCGGCGGCGGTGTTCGAGCCGGACGCGGCGATGGCGGGTGCGTGGGAGGAGATCTACCGGCGCTACCGCGAAGCGTGCGCGCGGCTCTGCGGGTGAGGCGGCGGACGCGCGGGCGGTGGCTCAGGACAGCGCACACAGGAGGAATCGGCGATGGCGACGATGTTCCGTGACCAGTCATCGGAGGCGCTGCGCGGGTGGATCGAGCGCGGGGCTCTGCTGATCCTGCCCGTGGGCACTACCGAAGAGCACGGGCCGCACCTGCCCGTGGACACCGACGCGCGCATCGCCGAGGCCTGCGGCGCGGCGCTGGCGGATGCGCTCGGGGACGAGGCGCCGGCGCTGGTGATGGACACCATCCGCTACGGTTACTCCATGAAGATCATGCAACGCTGGCCGGGGACGATAGTAGTGCGCACGCGCGTGTTCATGGACTACGTCTTCGACGTGTGCGCGTCGGTGCTGCAGATGGGCTTCACCAGGCTCGCGTTGCTCGACTGCCACGGCCATCACTCGGGGGCGCTGAGCACCGTCAGCCGCGAGCTGTGCGATGCCACCGACACGGCCATCGCGATCCTGAGCCCGGCGCGGCTGTCGGCGGAGGCCTTCAACGCGGTGCGGCGCTCGGACCAGGGCGGGGCGATCCACGGGGGCGAGTGGGAAACCTCGCTGGTGCTGCACCTCAGCCCGGAGGTGGTGGACATGAGCCGCGCGGTCGCCGAGCCGATGCGCTACCGGTCGGACTTCGTCGCGGGCGACGGCTTTCTGGGGAGCCAGCGGGTCACGTGGTCCACGTGGTACCTGCAGGAGAGTGAGAGCGGGATCTACGGTGACCCGACGGTCGCGACGGCCGAGACCGGGAAGGTGATCATGGAGGCGGCGGTGGGGGAGGGGACGAGGTTCCTGCGCGAGTACTGCGCACGGACGTAGCCGGAACAGGAAGGGCGATGTCGTTGCGTGGCATCCCGCCTGCGGGCAGGCCGGGCAGGCACCGGCCGGCGGCGCGGGAAGCAACGAGGAGATGAGCACCATGCTCGGATGGACCGTCGTGGCGATGGCCTTGCTCGGATTGATGGTCGCGCCGGGGGCGTTTGCGCAGGACAGACCGTCGTTCCGCGAGCTGGGCTACCGGCTGCACCCGCCGGGCGAGTTTCTCGCGCACGGCATCGCCGCGGGCTCGCTGGTGCCGCTTGAGGACGGCCGGCTCATGTGCCTGACCGCCGAGGATGGCGGCACCGTGCGCGTGAGCGATGACGATGGCGCCACCTGGGAGCGTATCGCCACCATGTACGAGGGCGAGGGCCCGGGGCGCATCACGCAGGGCCTGGAGGCCGGCAACGCCATCCGCACACCGTCCGGGGCGATCATCTTCTTCTACCGTGATTTCGAGAACAAGCGCTGGCGATGGGACGACGCGACCGGAGAGGCCATCGAGGCGAGCCTGGACGTGTGGGCGATCCGCAGCGTTGATGGCGGGCATACGTGGGTTGACCGCCAGCTTATCTACCGGGGCTGGTGCGGCGCCATCCAGGACCAGATCGTCACCGGCGACGGCGCGGTGGTCGTGCCCATCGAATGCCTGCTCCGCAACCCCGGGCGGCACGGGACTTACACGGTGCGCTCGACCGATGACGGCGCGACCTGGCGACCGAGCAACCTCATCGACCTGGGCGGGCGCGGCCATCATGATGGCGCCATGGAGGCCACGCTCACCGAGCTGTCCGACGGTCGCGTCATGATGCTCCTGCGCACCACCCTCGACCGGCTCTGGCGCGCGTGGTCCTTTGACGGCGGCCGCACCTGGCGGCAGCTCGAGCCCACCGACATCCCCGCCAGCAACGCGCCGGCGTTTGTGCTGCGGCTGGCGAGCGGGCGGCTGGCGCTGATCTGGAACCCGCTGAGCCCGGGGCTGGAGCCGCGGCCGCTCGAGGAGCTGGCGTGGGACGGCCCCCCGGCCAGCGCGGGCAGCGAGGTGAACGCCAATGGCTGGCGGGACACGCTGCTCATCGCGCTCTCGGAGGACGAGGGCGAGAGCTGGGGCGAGCCGCGTGTGCTGGCGGAAGGCCCGCGGGTGTGCTATCCGCAGGCCATCGAGCGGCGGCCGGGAGAGCTGTGGATCAGCTTCGTGGCGGGCGCGCAGTGGACGAAGAACCTGGTGCGGGTGCGCGAGGCCGATCTGCTGGCGCCGCCGCCGGAAGCCGAGGACCCGCAGATGACCATCGTGAGCTTCGGCGATTCGACGACCGCGCCGCGCTCGGGCGTGGCGACCTACTCGGCGCAGATCGACTGGACGCTGGCCGACATGGGGCGCACGGTGCGGGTCATCAACGCCGGCGTGGGCGGCAACACCACCGCGATGGCCCGCGAGCGCTTCGAGAGTGATGTGCTGGCCCATGAGCCGGACGTGGCGATTATCCAGTTCGGCATCTGCGACGCCGCGGTGGACGTGTGGCGGGACGTAACCGAGCCGCGCGTAGACATCGATGACTACGAGGCCAACCTGACACACTTCGTCACCGCGCTGCAGGAGCAGGGCGCGCGGGTGATCCTCATGACCCCCAACCCGCTGCGCTGGACCGACGCCCTGCGCGAGATGTACGGCAAGCCGCCCTACGCCCCGGACGATCCGGATGGCTTCAATGTGCTGCTGCGCGACTACGCGCAGCGCGTGCGCGACGTTGCCCGGCGCACCGGGGCGACGCTGGTGGATGTGTTTGCGGCCTTCGAGGAGCACGGGCAGGTCGAGGGACAGACGGTCGATGACCTGCTCCTCGACGGCATGCACCCGAACAGCCAGGGGCAGGCGATCGAGGCGGAGATGCTCATCGAAGCGCTGGGCGAGTAGGGGGCGACCGCAACCGCACCCGCCGCGCACGACAACGGCGGACGGGTCCCGTCTCCCGGTGGAATGCCGCCGACCCGCCGGCGCCCGGTCGGGGCGGTTCGAGGGCACATGACGGCGCGTGAGGTGAGAGCAGGGTGAACGAAGGCGAAATGCGCGAGGCGCTGGAAGCGTGTACGATCCTGCTGGTGCCTTACTGCCACGCCGACTGGGCGTGGACGCACTCGCGGCGCTGGCACGAACTCCGCTACGTGCTGGCCCTCGATGAGGTGCTCGACATCATGGCCGGGCAGGACGCCGCGGGCGTTGCGCCCGATGCGCCTGAGGCCTACCGCTGGTACACCGACTGCTGGCGCACGCAGATCGCAACCTTCCTCGAGAGCCGGCCCGAACGCCATCAGGAGCTGCGTCGGCGCATCACCGAGGGCCGCATCGCGATCTGTGGCGGCTGGGCCAACCTGCGCGTCAACCACGTCCCCGGAGAACTGTTCGTGCGCGGCATGACCCTCGGACGCAGGCAGTGGCGCGAGGCCTTCGGCGAGGTGGACCTGCGCGTGCACTCCGACATCGTGGACGTCGCGGTCGGCCACCCGCAACTGCCCCAGCTTCTGCGGCTGGCGGGCTACGACTACCTGCAGTTCTGGCGGCCCGAGGAGGCTCTGAACGCGAAGGGCGTGCCGCACCAGTTCATCTGGGAGGGCATCGACGGCACGCGTATCATCGCCGCGCGCGGCTGCTACGGCGGCCTGGCGCAGCCGCAGCTCGCCCCCGATGACGCCGCCGACCGGTGGGACGAGGTGGTCGAGCGCTGGTGGGAGACGACGCTGCGCTACAAGCTCGAACACACGCGCATTGGACTGATCTGGGCGCAGCGCGGCGCCGATGATGCGAGGCCGCTGCGCACTCACCCCGCAGAGGACGCGCCGATGGATCTGCCGGCGATCGTGCGCGAGTGGAACGCGCGCGAGACCTCGACCATGCGCTTCGCCACGCCGGTGGAGGCCTTCGCCGAGATTGAAGCACGACGGGACGGGCTCCCGGTAGTGAGTGGGACGCTGGACCCGATCGATGTGGCCTACAACGCGGCGTGGGGCGGGGCGCCGGGGCTGTGGAAGCTGCGCGAGGGGTGCGCGCGGGAGATCGGGATCGCGGAGAGCCTGCACGCGCTCGTGGCGGCCGGCGGCGGGGACGGGGAGAGGGCCGGCGGCAGGGCGTGGGGGCAGGGGGAGCTGGAGGAGCTGTGGCGCGATGCGCTGACCTTCTCGGCCCACGCCATCCAGTGGCTCTTCCAGGAGGACTTCGACGAGATGTACGCGCTGGCGCAGAGCACCCTCACCCGCGCGCGGCGGGCGCAGCAGGATGCGCTGGCGCTCCTGGCCGGGCGGGTGGACTGTCCCGATGACGCCCGGCACCTGCTGGTCAACCCCTTGCCCCGCGAGCGCGAGGTGACCGTGCCGGTGCGGCTGACCTTCGTGCGCGGTGAAGAGAAGGGCGCCCCCGAGCCCCTGCGGCTGCGCGACGGGGAGGGTCGCGAGGTGCCGTGGCAGGCGCTGCGCGCGCTGCGCTGCGCGGGCAAAACGTGGGAGTGGGATGCGCTGGCGCGGGTGACGCTGCCCGCGGGCGGATGGACGGTGCTGCGCGCGGAGCAAGCGGAGCCGGCGGCCAACCCGGCGCCTGAGATCGAGGACGCTCCGGCCATCAGCAACGGAGTTGTCACGCTGCACTTCGACCGGGGGCGGCTGATGCGCATCGAGGACACGGGCGGTGACTGGACCGCGCCGGAGGACACGCCCTTCGGGCACCTGCGCGCGTATGACATCGACACGACGAAGCCGCTGCACGTGGGGCCGATCCTCGGGCGCACGGATGCGGTGTGGTCGAGCTGGCAGGTGGCCGAGGCCGGCCCGGTGCGTTGGGCGATGCGCTCCGAGGGGGCCATCGGAGCCTGCGCGGCCGCGCTGGAGGCCCGGCTTCATGCGGGCGAGCGGCGAGTGGAATTCGCGGTCGAGGTCGAGTGGGACGGACGCGGTGGCTTCCTCGCGGCGCACCTGCCGTACCCGGGACGCGGCCAGATCGCCGGCGACATGCCGTTCTGCGTGGAGGACAAGCCGCTGTGGGATGAGCCCTACGTGGGCATCGAGCGCACGCGGCCAGGCATGTTCATTGCGCGCAGCTTCGTGGACTGGACCGCGGATGGGCGGGGGATGGCCTACGTCTCACACGATGGCGACCGCTACTTCATCATGGACCGCGCGGCGAACGTGCTGCAGCACATCCTGATAAACTCGGTGCGCGAACCCTACGCGGAGTGGGAGGAGAGCGTCAACCGCCAGATGCGCGGCGAGGGCCGGCACCGGTTCAGCTTCAGCCTGGTGCCGCATGAGGATGACTGGCGGGAGGCCCGCCTGTGGCAGCTCAGCGAGGAACTGCGCACGCCGGTGCTGCAGACGCGGCCGCTGGGTTGGGGCGAGTTGCCGGGGGCGGGCAGCGCGCTGGCGGTGACGCCCGCGACGGTGGCGCTGTCGGCGTGCTGCGCGGACGCCGGGCGGGTGCTGGTGCGCGTCTTCGACACGACCGGCCAGGGCGCGCAGGCCCGGATCGAGCTGCCCTTCGAGGTGGCGCGGGCGCAGATCGTGGACCTGAACGGGGAGGAGATGACGGGCGAGGTGGAGGTCGAGGGGCGGGCGGTCGGCGTGGCCCTGGGGGCGTGGGAGATCGCGACGGTTGCCGTGGAGGCGGGCGGGTAAGGCGACGGCCTGTGCCATGACGGCAACGGCAACGGCAACGGCGGCAAGAAGGTAGCGAGTAGGGTGTTGGGGGGTCGGGCAGGGGAGCGCGGGGGGGGGACGGCTGCTCTGCCCCCGCCCCCGTC
>CAZTZN010000125.1:0-13719 GCA_964617715.1 uncultured Armatimonadia bacterium
GGTCAGGCGACTGCGCGGTCGCTGCGCTCCCGCGCACTCCTCGTTGCGCCCCCTGCGGGGTCGCCCCTCGGAGCGGCCCCTCCGACGGCGACGACCACGGCGCGGGCGGCTGATCGGACGGTAGGCCGGAGGCGGGAACGGCGGGCCGGTCAGGCGACTGCGCGGTCGCTGCGCTCCCGCGCACTCCTCGTTGCGCCCCCTGGGGGGTCGCCCCTCGGAGCGGCCCCTCCGACGGCGACGACCACGGCGCGGGCGCCTGCCGTCACTGCAGCATCAGCGTCCGCTCGGCGGTAACGCCGCTGGCGACGTCGCGGAAGACCAGCCGCCACTCGCCGCGCGGATCGTTCAGGGCGAACGGGATGTCCGTGCGGTAGCCCACGTCGCCGCCTACGAAGACGTTGCGCGAGTACTGCCGATGCGGCCGGTCCTCGCCGGGCGCGTGGACGTCCATGCGCACCACGTGATCGCCCGGCCGGCCCTCGGACACGCGGACCGCCAGCAGCACATAGGCGGTCTCGCCCCGGTAGGCCTGATCCGGGGCCTGCACCTCGACCGCGGTCACCTCATAGGGCAACAGCGAGAACACCCGCGGCTGTCCGCGCGAGACCGTCGCATCCCACTCGCTCACCCGGCCCTCGCCGATTCGCTCGCCCGCGCGCAGGTCATACACGATTGCCGGCTCGGGCAGCGTTACCCGCACCTGCTGTTCGGGCAGCGTGCGCACCAGGATGTCCTGCTGCAGCGCCAGGTAGCGCGCCGGGCCGTCGCCGAAGACCACCTGCTGCACGCACAGCGGCCGCTCGCCGTCGGCGCGCACCACCTCCGCCGGTGGCGTGACCCCGGCCGCGCGCACCACGGCGTCGAGCACATCCAGGCGGGGCTTCGGGCCCTCTACACTGCGGCCGGAGTTGTAGTCGTTAAGCGCGAAGTTCAGCATTACCGCGCGGCCCGCGCCCAGCTCATTGACCGCCACCACGGGCGCGCCCGCGACCTCGGCGAGGGCTGTAGCGGTAGTCGCTCGCGCCTGCGGCTCAAGCACGACCACCGGGAACTCCGCGGTGTCGAGGAGCCGGTCGCCGATGCCGCCGCTGACGGCGACAGTGCCCGCCGCCACCGGGCGGGTGAGGCCGTCCGGTCCGGCCTCGCCGGCGATGCCCAGCACGTCGTCGAGCGCGCGTGCCTCGCGGATACGCCCCTGCCCGGACAACAGGCCCGCGCGCCCGTCCACGAGCAACGTTCCGCCCGCCTCGACGAACTCGCGGATCGCCTCGACCTGCGCCTCCGACAGGCAGGTAGCCATCGGCAGCACCAGCACCCGGAAGTCCTCGGTCGAGATGCCCGCTTCGAGCCGGTCGGAGGAGATGTGGCGGTACTGGTAGCCCAGGTCGCGCAGGGCGCGCAGGATCGCCTGGTGCTCCTCGAGGAAGCGGCTGTCGGGCGCGAAGGGCTGGTTCTCGACCATCTCGCCCAGAATCGCCGACGCGAACAGGTCGCGCTGGGAGTAGAGGACTGCGATGGGCGACTGCTGCCGGCCCGCGCGCAGCAGCAGCTTGCCGGGGCCGGACGCGGTCTCGCGCACCGCCTCGAAGAACGAGCGCCCGAAGTTGTTCTGGCTCAGGTCGGGGTTGAACGGGATGTAGTCGCAACCCCAGGAGGTCCACCACCACACCGAGTTGTCGCCCGCGAGCAGGCAGTCCCACGGGTGGGCGTGGAAGCCCGCCTCACCGTCGGCGACCGCATTGCCCCACTTGCCGGTGAGCGCATCGGCGCGCTTGAACGAGCGGTACAGCTCGCCTTCGAGCCAGCGCAGTGTGTAGGTCTCGTTGAGCGCAAGATTCGCCGTCAGCGCCTCGAAGTCGTATCCCGCGCGCCACGAGTAGGTGAGGAACCCGTCCCAGCCGACCCTCGCGCCCGGATCCTGAGTCTGCACGATCTCCGCGCAGGTGTCATGGGCGCCCGCGAATACGCTGTCCATGAACAGCTTGTGGTCGATCCACGGCGCGAAGCTCGTGGTCTGCTGCGCGGCCTCCGCGAGGAGCATGGGGCGCTCGATCTCGTCAAAGCTCCGGTAGCGTGTCGCCCACTCGGCGTTGAGCGCTTCGATGGTCCGGTAACGCTTCTGCAACCACTGGCGGTAGGCGGTGATCGACTCGGGCGTGTGGCAGCACTCGAAGCTGCCGCGGAACAGGTAGTTCTCGTCGCCGAGGGTGTAGGCCGCCGGCGAGTAGGGCGCGGCCTGGCGGCAGGTGGTGGTCAGCGACCGGTTCAGCCGTGCCCACAACTCCGGGTCGTGCAGGCAGGGGACGCGCTCGTTCTGCTCGTTGGCTTGCCCGGCGATGCGGGTGACGTAGGGGATCATGCGCAGGCCCGAGCGGGCCGACACGGAGTACTCTCGTGCCGCGCCGCGATCGTCGTAGCCGCCCATGTGGCACAGGTCGCTCATGTCCGCGCCCCACTCGTAGCACATGCGGTCGGTGCGCAAGAGCACCGGATCGCCACCGGCGTAGCTCCACACCAGCGCGGTGAAATCGTCGTAGGGGTAGGGCACGGTCATGGTGAAGCGCAGCCGTTCGAACGCCAGCTCGCGGTCGTCGGCGATGAGCGCCACGTTCAGCACGTGGGCGGGCGTCAGCGGCCGGGGCAACGCCAGCGTCACCTCGGCCCTGCGCGCGCCGGCGTTGACGCGCGTCATCTCCCGCGCCACCAGCCGGTCGAATACATCGCGCACCTCAAAGCGCACGAAGGTGTCGGTCGCCAGGCCATCGAGGGTCGCGCTGCACTCGATCTCCCCGCCCTCGGGCAGGTCCACCCACGGGGGCGCCGGCTCGGCGGTGACGGTCGAGGGGGAGACGCTCAGATCGGTGATGGCCGGGCCTTCGGCGACCGGTGCAACCGACGAGAACATGCCGATGGTGGCGCCGTCGGCATCGCGTGCGATGGTGTCCACGAAGCACCGCCGGCCCGCCGGGAGCGGAGGCAGCTCCGGGGCCGCTCCTGCCGCAACTTCGCGGACAGCGAGCACACGGTCAAGGTCATCCTGCACGCGGATCAGCAGGCTGGCGGCGCCCTCGACGTCGCGCGCCATCTCCCGCCCCGCTGCGGCCAGCGCACAGCGGGCCGCGATCGCCAGGCAGCGGTCGGTCGCGCCGTCGAGGCCCTCGAAGGAGTCATTGCGCGGCACCAGCGCCGAGTAGGTGTTAAGGTTCACGTTCAGGTGCACCACGCGGCCCTCCCCGTAGCGCCACGCCTGCACCGGCGGGCCGGATGCGCGGCCGCGTTCGCCTTCGCGGTATCCGGGGATCGCCTCCCAGTCAAAGCACTCGAGCACGCGCTCGGCGATCCCCGGGTCCTCCTGTGCGAACAGCTCCTCCGGCCAGCCGTTGCGCGCCTTCGCGTTGCCCACCAGCATCAGCCCGGCGCCGCGCGCGACCTGCTGCGCCAGTGCGGTGCGCGCCACGCCGGGGATCGCACCGGCGTAGACGCCTGCGCACAGGAACAGATCGGCGCTCTCGTCGCTCGCCAGCGTGGCCGCCTCGCGCGCGGCGATGCCGGCGGGCAGCGGCCCGATGCCGGTCTGGTTGCGGTAGGGCCAGGCGCCGGCACTGACCAGTGCGTCCGCGCCGTCGAAGTAGAGGTGGCGTGCGTCCATCTCCAGCCGCCGGGCCAGCTCCATGGTCTCCCACGCAGCCCAACGCCGGCAGAAGATCATGGTCCTGATCGGGTCGCCGGGGAGGCGTGCCGCCCACGGGAACTCCAGCGGCGCGGGGTCGGGCCGCCAGATCTCGGCCGGGCGGTCGAGCAGGTCGCGACCGTGCTCGACGAGCTGCGCCAGCCGCTGAGCGTCCATGGGCATGGCCGGCAGCGGCCGGTCAAGATCGCCCGCGGCCATGGTGCCGATCTGCCGGGCTTCGGCGTCGGCGGAGCGCTGAAAGTACGCCCGCGTCTGCATCGGGTCGGGCAAGGCCGGGAAGTCATAGAGCCCCAGCGCGAACGATCCGCCCTGCGGCGGCAGTGCGATGGTGGGGACGATCCCGTACTCCGCGACCGGGATGGTGATGCTCTCGATGGTGTCGGGCGTGCCGATGAGCATCCCCGCCGAGCCCGATGCCGGTCGCCCCTCGGTCACGTCTTCGAACAGCACCCAGCGCTCCTGCGTCAGGTCAAGCTCAATGGTCTCGCCCGGCTCGCGGGTACCCAGCGCCGTGGTCACGCGACGGTTGCGCGGCTGCTGGAAGGTCGCGGGGTAGATAGAGAGCTGCAGCCGCACGTTCCGGACGGGCTGCTTCGGCCGGTAGCTGCCGAACATCAGCAGCTTGTCCGAGCCGCTGACCATGGCGAAGCGCAGGGTGGCGCGCACCACCGGCGTGTCCCAGGTGTATTCGATCATCCCGTCCTGCCCCGACTCGCGGATCACGCGCATCTGCGCCGGGCGTGTGTGCAGACTCTCGTCGTCGAAGGTCCAGCGGATGAAGCCCTGCCAGTAGAAGTTCGGGTTTGAGGGCCCGGTCATGCCCAGGGTAACGTACCCCTGGTTCCACTGCCACCAGTGCGAGGTGATCTCGCCGGGCGTTTCGGGGTTGACGATGATGTCGTAGTTGAGCGTGTACGTCGCGTTCTCACTGGCGATGGTCACCGGCTGGATGACGCGCGTCCCGGTGGGCGTCTCCTCACGCCCCTCGTCCAGGACGGTGACGAACACCGCGGCCTGCACAGGCAAGGAAAGAGCGGCCACGGTGACGACGGCCAGCACAGTTCGTACGAGTCGCATGATGGGCCTCCCCGGGATATGTCGTCGGCTCTCCTGTCAATTCACAGCCCGCGACGCCGAATCCTCCGGCGCCGGTGCTGGAAGGTCACACCTTTGCCGCCGGGGAAGGCGTGACGTGACACTGTCCCGGCGCAGGAGGATGCGACGTGAGCACGGACGAACGGCCGCCGACGCGGGTGGGGCTGATCGGCTGTGGGGGCATCGCGGGCAGTCACCTCGCGGGCTACCGGCTGGTTGATGAGGCCGAGCTGGTGGCCTGCTGCGACCTGAACGGCGCGCGGGCCGAGGACTTCGCGCGGCGCGCGGGCATCAGCGACGCCTGCACCGACTACCGCGAGCTGCTGGCGCGCGATGACCTCGAGATGGTGGACATCTGCGCCATCGACGAGGTGCATGCTGAGATCGCCGTCGCGGCGCTGCACGCCGGCAAGCACGCGCTGATCGAGAAGCCGTTCGCGGTGACCGACGCCGAAGGCCGGGCGATCAACGAAGCCGCACGCGCGAGTGGTCGCCACGCCATGTGCGCGCAGAGCCTGCGCTGGGACCCGAAGATGCGCGCGGCCAGGGCCCTCATCGAGGGCGGACGCATCGGCGAGCCGGTGTTCGCGCGCTTCTGTCAGCCCTCGTCCCCGTTCTGGCGCCTCGAGCACGCCGAGGCGTACCGCGACCGCGCCGCCGACTGGCTGCTGGTGCACAACGGCATGCACAGCTTCGACCTACTGGCGTGGATGCTCGACAGCCTGCCCGTGCGCGTGCACGCCCGCTCGCATCCCGGCCAGGACTGGCTGCCGGTGCACGAGTATGTGAGCTGCACCATCCGCTTCGAGTCGGGCGCCATCGCGCAGGCCGAGGAGAACCGCATCATGCAGCCGCCGGGCTACCCGTTCCACTGCGAACTCTACGTGGTCGGGACCGAGGGCACCCTCGACCTGAGCGACCGGCTGACCCACGCGGTGAGCGTCTACGATGCATCCGGCTTCAATCTGCTCGGCGCGCACACCACTTGGACGCCGGACCAGCCCGACCAGCCCTTCGCGGCGGAGATCCGCGAGTTCGTGCGCGCCATCCGCGAGGACCGCGCGCCGCCCATCCCGCTCGAGTTCTCGCTGACTATCCTCAGGGCGGTGCTGGCCGCGGCCGAGTCGATGCGGACCACAGAGGCGGTGGCGATCGATGGCTGATAGCCCGCTGCGCTGCGGCATCATCGGCTTCGACTACGGCCACCAGGGGGCCTTCGCAGGCTCGCTGGCGAATCATCCGGACGCGCAGATCGTGGGTGTCGCGGATCTGCCCGATGCGCCTCCGGCGGCCCGCGAGCGCGGGCACGAGTTCGCCGCGGGTGCGGGGGTGCCGTACTTCGATGACCTCGCGGAGCTGCTCGATGCTCAGGCCCCCGAGGCGGTCTCGCTGTGCCTGCCCCCCGCGCGCAACCCCGAGATCGTCGTCGAGCTGGCCTCGCACGGGGTGCACGTGATGAGCGAGAAGCCGGTCGCGGATGACCTCACCGGCGCGCGTCGCATCGCCCGGGCCGTGCGGGAGGCGGGCGTGGCCTTCACCTTCGGCTTCCACGCCGCGCGCTTCGCCCCGCCGGTGGCGCGCGCCATCGGCGCGGTACGCGCCGGCCGCATCGGCGAGGTGCGCGTGCTCAATGCCACGCACCTGCAGCCCGGGGGCCCGCGCTACACCATCTCTGTCGAGGAGGCCGAGCGGCGCAAGGCCGCGGGCGAGCCATCGGTGGGCGAGCTGGCGAACTTCGGCGGCTACGTCTTCCTCGCGTTCACGGCCTACGCGGGGGCGCGAGCCACGTCGGTCTACTGCGAGAGCGACGCGTTCTTCTACGAGAGCTATCACATCGCCGGTATCGAGGACATGGCGCTGGTGAGCCTGGCGTACGAAACCGGCGCGGTGGCGAGCGCGATCATCGGCCGCACCACCACGAAGTCGATGCCGACCACCGATGTGCACCACGAGATCATCGGCTCAGGGGGAGTGCTGCACGTCAGCCACGGCCTGGGCGACCGCGCCTTCGTCTACGGCCCGTGGCGCGAGGGCGATGAGTTCGAGCGCGGCGGCTTCGATACGCCGAGGTTCGGTCGGCCCTCGCACGAGCTTTACGTGGACGACTTCGTGCGCGCCATCGGCGAGGGCCGCGATCCGCAGTTGACCGTCGAGGACGCGCTGGACTTCCACGCGACCCTCGAGGCGGCATATCAGTCGGCGCGCGCGCATCGGCCGGTGGACGTGACGCGTGACTGAGCAGCGGCGCACGCACAGGCCTGGGGCCGCACGCAACGCTCGCGCGATCCGCGGACGCGGTGATTCACGCCCGCCGCCTCAACGCCGAGGCGGCTCTCCGTGTGTGGGTTCGAGGCCGGATGCTGAGGAGTGATCAGGATGCGCCTGCCGGCAATTCTGCTCGTCGCTGCGGCAACGTCGGGCATCGCGCACGCCCAGCCCATCGAGGCCGGGCCGGTGCTGGTGGCCGATGATTTCCAGCGCTTCGGCGAGATGACGACCGAGATCGGCGCGCTGCCCGTGGGCGGCCAGGCGTGGGCGAAGGCCGTCACCGCGCCCGATGGCACGGTCATGGACACCCTCGTGCGCGGCATGAATCAACAGCTCTGGATCGGCTACGCGTCGGGCACCGTGAACCGGCCGGTGGTCTGGCCCGACGGCCTGCGCGTCGCCGACGGGGTCATCGAGCTGACCGTGGGGCCGTCCACCATGGGCGAACGCCCGCATACCGCGGTTATCAGCTACCGCGCGCGCGATGAGGGCGCGGTGCGGCCGGGGGCCGACGGCGCATACCATGTCTGGCTGGTACAGGACTGGTCGGGCAGCCGTGACCTGGAGCTGCGCTACGGCAACCGATTGCTCGCCGCCGCCGACATCGCCGACGTGCATGACCCGACGGCCTCGTATCGCGTGCAGGTGGCCTTCTCTGGCGATCACCACCTCGTGACGGTGGACGACCACCTGCTCATCGACTTCTGGGAGTGGCGGCCCGACCGCGCCCAGGCCGGTCTGCTCGGCTTCGGCGCCTGGTACTCGCAGGGCCTGTTCGACGACTTCGTGGTGCGCGCGGCGGGGCCCCCGGGGGAGCCCGTATACGACACCTCGAGCGGGCGCATTCTCCCGCTGATCTATCAGGGCCGGCCTTTCGTGCCGGTGGGCGTCTACGATCGACCTGGCGAGGAGGACATCGGCGATTTCCTTGAGGCCGGCGGCAACTGCGTCATCGCGCCCACCTTCAGTGAGAGCCTCCCCCGCGAGGTGCGGCTGGCGCAGGTGCGGGAGGTGGCGCAGTGGGGCGCCGACCACGGCATTGCGATAGCGTACTTCCCCGGCATCGACTTCTACAGCCACGATGGCGAGCAGGCCATCCCCACGCGGCCCGAGGAGATTCCGGCCAGGCTCGCGCTCATCAACGAGCTGCTCTCGGTGACCGCCGAGCACCCGAACACCCTGGGCTACTGGACCTTCGATGAGCCTGAGAACGTGACCTACAAAGCTTATCGCGAGTGGGACCAGCGCAGGGACATCGGCCTCGCACAGTGGCTGGCCGAGGGCATGCGCTGGACCTTCGAGGCCTTCAAGTCCGGCGATCCGGACGCCTACGTCATGCCCACCATCGCCTGGTGGACCACCTACAAGGGCCTGGCGCCGCTCTACGACGTCAATGTGCCGAACACGTACCGGATGGGCGACGAGAGCTACATGGTGGTCTACGACTGCGCGCTGGCCGCGGATGCCATCCGGGCCACCGACGCGCGTTCGTTCGTGTTCATGCCCGCCATCTACGACCACATGGAAGGCTGGCGCGCCCACTCGCGGCCCAAGATGCGCTACTCGTTCATCGCGCCCTTCACGCAGGGGGCCATGGGCATTCTCGGCTGGCGGCTGGGGCGGGCGTCGATGGACTACCGGCGTGCAGTCATCTACCCCAGCCTGCGCGAGGTCAGTCGGCTGGTCCCGTGGCTGCTGGGCGAGTGGCATGACGACCTCGTCACGAGCGACCGCGACAGTGCGACGGCCGACTACCTGCAGGAGTTGCCGGTGCGCGTGCGCATGGTGCCGGGCGAGGAGGACGCGGAGACCGTCCGGGTCGAGGAGGACGCGGTGCCCGACTGCTCGCACTGCCTGCGCCGCGCCGCCGACAATACCTGGCTGCTGATCGCGGTGAGCAACCGGCGCGAGCCCATGACTGTGACCTTCACGCTCGACCTTCCGAGCCTGCCCGAGAAGGCGCTGGACCTGATTGACTGGCGCGAGGTTAACATCGAGAACGGGCAAATCACCGAGCAGTTCGAGCCCTTCGGCGTGCGTACCTGGCGCATCGTACCCGACTGACGTGCGAAGGAGAGTACCGTGGCAATGGTCGCGGGAGACGTGGGGGTCGCGGTAGCCGTGGTGTGCCTGCTGATGGCCGCGCGGCCGGCGGCGGCCGACTGGCCGTGGCCCGGCGACGAGTGGGAACACGTTGACCCCGAGGTCGCCGGAATGGACCGGGCGCTGCTGGTTCAGGCGCAGGAGTATGCGCTCACCGGCGGCGGCTCAGGCTGCATCGTGCGCGGCGGGCGGCTGGTGCTGGCCTGGGGCGACCAGGCGCAGCGCTACGACCTCAAGTCCACCACCAAGTCGATCGGCGTGACCGCGCTGGGACTCGCCATCGGCGATGGCCTCATCGGCCTCGACGACCGCGCGCGCGACCACCATCCGACGCTGGGGGATGAGCCCCCCGAGAACCGCGCCACCGGCTGGCTGGACGCGATCACCATCCGGCAGCTCGCCACGCAGAGCGCGGGCTTCGCCAAACCGGGAGGCTACTCGCCGCTGATCTACGAGCCCGGGACCGAGTGGTCCTACAGCGACTGCGGGCCCAACTGGCTGGCGGAGTGCGTGACGCTCGCCTACGGCCGCGATGTGCGCGATCTGCTATTCGAGCGCGTCTTCACGCCACTGGGCATCACCGCCGACGACCTGCGCTGGCGCAACAACGCCTACCGGCCGCACAAGATCGACGGCATCCCGCGCCGCGAGTTCGGCTCGGGCGTGCTCGCCAACGTGGACGCCATGGCGCGCATCGGCCTGCTCTACCTGCGCGCGGGGCGCTGGCGCGATCGGCAGCTCATCCCCTCGAGCTTCGTCGATCTCGCGCGCACCACCGATCCGTCCATCGCCGATCTGCCGGTGCATGACGACGACGTCTATCCCGGCGCCTCGGCGCACTACGGGCTGCTGTGGTGGAACAACGCCGACGGGACGCTGGCCGGAGTACCGCGCGACGCCTACTGGTCGTGGGGCCTGCACGACAGCCTGATCGTGGTCATCCCCAGCCTCGACCTGGTCATCGCGCGCGCGGGCTCTGACTGGCGGCGCTCCCGGGGCGCGTACTACGATGTGGTGCGGCCCTTCCTGGAGCCGATCGTGGCCTCGGTGCGCAGCGCCGCCGCCCACCCGGACGCGCCCTGTCCGCCCAGCGAGGCCATCGTGGGCCTGGGGTGGGCGCCGCAGCAGCAGATCGTGCGCCGCGCCCGGGGCAGCGACAACTGGCCGCTCACCTGGGCCGATGACGATGCGCTTTACACCGCTTACGGCGACGGCTGGGGCTTCGAGCCGCGCGTGCCCGAGAAGCTGAGCCTCGGCCTCGCGCGCGTGACCGGCGGACCGGAGGACCCGGTGGGCGTCAACATCCGCTCGGGGACCGCCGAGCAGCGTGGCGACGGGCGCTCGGGCCGCAAGGCCTCGGGCATGCTCATGGTCGCCGGGCGGCTCTACATGCTCGTGCGCAACGCCGGCAACTCGCAGCTCGCGTGGTCTGACGATCACGGCGCGACCTGGACCTGGGCCGACTGGCGCTTCGAGACCAGCTTCGGCTGTTCGACCTTCGTGAACTTCGGCCGCGACTACGCCGGCGCGCGCGACGAATTCGTCTACGTCGTCTCCTTCGACAGCGACAGCGCCTACCGCCCCGCCGACCGCATGGTGCTCGCGCGCGTGCCTCAGGACCGCGTCACCGAGCGCGACGCGTGGGAGTTCTTCGCGGGCCTCGGCGACGACGGCGCACCCACGTGGAGCCGCGACGTGGCCGACCGCGCGGCGGTCTTCGAGCACGCGGGGCGCTGCTATCGCTCGGGCATCAGCTTCTGCGCCCCCCTCGGACGCTACCTGTGGTGGCAGGTCATCCCGGAGGCCGCCGACGGTGCCGACCCCGACGGGCGCTTCGCGGGGGGCCTGGGGGTCTACGAGGCACCCGAGCCCTGGGGGCCGTGGCGGACGGTGTACTTCACGCAGCGCTGGGACGTCGGGCCGGGCGAGAGCGGCCGCTTCCCGACGAAGTGGATGAGCGCCGACGGCCGCACGCTGCACCTGGTGTTCTCGGGCGATGACAGCTTCGCCGTGCGCCGCGCCGACCTGTGGCTGCCCGGCGAGGCAAGCGCGGCCCCGTGAGGTGCGGCGGCTGTGCCCACCCGGTGGTACATGGTGGCAGTCGCAGTCGAAAGCAGACAGCTCGCACCGCTCAAGGAGGCAGTAGGATGCGCCTGATGATCGCTGTGATGACGCTGCTGGTGTGCACCCTCGCCGGACCCGCGCGGGCGGTCGATGCGCTCGACTTCTCGACCGTCGGTATCTACGGGCGCGACTTCGAGGAGTGCGACTTCACCAACTTCAAGTTCTTCCCCCGGCCCGAAAACTACGAGCGCTACGCGCAGATGGTGCGCGACGCCGATGCGCGCGGGCAGTTTGTGATGGTCGGCCTCTACACGTACGATCGCGTCTCGCTCAAGGGCCCCATCGAGGAGTACTTCCGCGCGACCGACGAGCTGCTCGACGCGCTCCCCCTGGAGCTGGTTGATATCGTCTTCCTCAGCGAGGAGAACATCGCGTGGAACAACGGGCTGGAGATCCAGAATCAGCTCTACGATCACGTGAAGCAGCGCTACCCTGATCTCACCGTCTATCAGTGGTTCACGCCCTACGACACCCCGCACGCGGGCGTGCGCGCCGACGGCTGGATCATCGATCCCTACCGGCTGCAGACTCAGGACTTCCGCAAGTACCTGATGAAGTGGCTGAGCACGGGCCTGCCGGTCATCAACTGCATCAACGCCAGCCCCGAGGTGGGCGCGTTCTCGTCCTCGCAGGACCAGGTGGACGTCTGCCGCGAGTTCAACGTGCCCATGTTCTTCTACGCCGTGGACAGCATGCAGGGCAGCCCGTTCATCTGGATGCAGACCGACGAGCCCGAGCTGGCCACCTGGCGCGGCTGGTTCATGCGCGTGCGCGAGATGTGCCACGCCACCGATGTCTCGCGGCTTCCGCTGCCCGGCGCGCAGTGGTCCTACGGCATTCCCATGGAGATCGCGGGCGGCGCCGACAACCGCTTCACCTACATCGATGACTTCAGCGACACGAAGTTCATAGACGACGCCACCATCGACGGCTTCCTGTCGCTGCGCTGGGATGGCTTCGGCCGGCGCCTGGGCGTGCTGGGCGGGGATGAGGCCACGCTCACCTGGCACCTGTGGAGCGCCTTCGAGATACGCGCGCCCGCGGTGTCGTTGACCGTCGTCCCGGAGGAGGGTGCCACCGGCCGGGTAGCGCTGTCGTATTCGGCCGACGGCAACACCTGGCGGGAGATGGCCGCGGGGGAGGCGCTCGCCGATTTTGCCGGACGGAACCTGTGGGTGCGCGCGCAGCTCTCGGCGCAGGGCCCGCCCGACGAGCCGGCGCTGTGGATCGACGACCTCACGATCAGCGGCGAGACCGTGCCGCCGGCCGAGCGCGTGGTGCAGATCGTCCCGGCCAACCGCCGCGGCAACTTCGAGTGGCGCGACGACTTCCAGTCAACCCGCGCCATGCACCAGGCGATCATTGACGATGGCGAGGACCTGCAGTGGGAGCGCGGGCGCGTGGGGATCCGCGGTCAGGACGGCCGGGCCATCCGCCCCACGCTCCGCTGGCACTTCTCCGCCGAGCGGCCCATGCGCGACGTGACCATCACGGTCGAGAGCTACTCGCATCAGCAGCTCGGCGCGCACAACGAGATCGGCGTGTCGCTCGATGGCGAGAACCTGCTGCTCAGCGAGACTACCAGTGGGCGGGAGAACGCGTCCGGGCGCTACGTCGGGACCATCACCTTCGACCTCTCCGGCGACGAGCGCTTCGCCGACGCGACCGACCTGTGGCTGCACGTGACCCTGGTCAACACCGCAGGCGTGGCGACCGGGCGCTCCAACGACCTTCGGCTGGTCGAGATCACCGGCAGACTCGCCGAGGAGGCGGCGGAACAGTGAGGCGGGTGCCGGGCGCGCTGGCATGCCTGTGCATGCTGATGACCGCGGGGTCGATCGCGCCCGCGCTCGCTCAGGATGCCGATGGGCAGCCGCAGTACCTGCACACGCTCTACTGGCCGGCGATCCGCCCGACGGCGTTCAATGCGGGCAAACCGGTGGTGGACCTGACTACGCCCGAGCGCGTCTTCGCGATCTTCGCGGAGCTGTCGGAGCTGGGCATCAACGCCATCACCTACCACTCGGCATACAGCGGCTGGGGCGCGCTCTTCCCGGTGGACGATCCGCTGCTCACCGAGGCCTGGTACTGGCCCGAGGGCGCGCGGCCGGTGGACACCTTCCTCGACGCCTGCGTGCGCTACGGCGTGGATGGCTACCTGGGCATCTGGCTGGGGCAGGAGGGCCACCCGACCATCGCCGCGCACGCCATCGACGCCATCATCGACCGCTACGATGGTCGGCCGGGCTTCGCGGGCATCGCGCCCCCGATCGAGGCGCCGTACACGAATGTGACCACCGACGACTTCATCGATCTGTGCGCGCAGGTCAAGCGACGCGATCCGCGGCTGTCAACCATGGACTACCCGCCCTCACCCTACTCCTTCAAGCAGCTTCAGTGGCTGATGAAGCTCGCGGGCTCGGGCGTGGTGGACATCG
>CAZTZN010000126.1:0-13702 GCA_964617715.1 uncultured Armatimonadia bacterium
CAGGGTCGTTGCCACGCCCTTGCCGCCCTTGAAGGCCAGATAGGGCGAGTACGAGTGCCCCAGGACGGCGAACATCGCGACCATTCCGATCAGCCAGCCGTCAAGCCCCATCGCCCGGCCGATCAGGACGGCGACCACGCCTTTGAGCACGTCGATCACAAACACCAGCCCGCCCAGGGCCGGTCCCAGGCCGCGCATGACGTTCGTGGCGCCGATATTGCCGCTGCCGACCTGGCGCACGTCCACCCCGCGCGCCAGCCCGATCAACAACCCCACCGGGATGGCGCCGATCAGATAGGCCAGCGCCAGTGCCAGCCCCTGCAGTCCGCTGACTTCGCTCACCCGGGTCACCTCGTTCAGCGTGGTTCGAGCTTCATGCGGATCGGTACGCCGTAGAGGCCGAACTCCTCGCGCAGTCGGTTGCGCAGGAAGCGCTCATAGGAGAAGTGGCACAGCTTCGGGTCGTTGACCTTGAGCACGAACGAGGGCGGGCGCGTGCCCACCTGCGTCGCATAGTATACCTTAAGCGTGCGTGCGCCGCGAGCCGGCGGCTGGTGCGCCATCATCGCCCTGCGGATCACCCGATTGACCTCACCGGTGCCGATGCGCCGGTTGAACTGCTCGGCAACCTGAGAGGCGGCTTCGAGCAGTTCCTCGAGCCCCTCGGCGGTCAGCGCCGAGGTGAAGTGCAGCGGCGCATAGTCGAGGAAGGGCATGCGGTGGCGCAGGATCCGCTCGAAGTCGCCGCGCCGGGTGCGCTCGGCGCGCCGTGCCTGGCCCTCGCTGGCATCATCGGGCGCAGGCATCGCCTCCTGGATCAGGTCCCACTTGTTGGCGGCGATGACGATGCCCCGGTTGGCCTTCTCGATCTCACCCGCAACCCGCTCATCCTGGCGCGTCAGCCCCTCCGATGAATCCAGCACCAGGACCCCCACGTCCGCGCGCTGCAGCGCCCTGATGGTGCGCAGGCTCGAGTAGTACTCGGTGCCCTCCGCTCGATGTGCATAGCGGCGCAGGCCTGCGGTGTCGATCAGGCGGAACGGGCGGTCGTCGTACTCGACCGCGATGTCCACCGCATCGCGCGTGGTGCCGGGCACCCCGCTGACGATCACGCGCTCCTCGCCCAGCATCGCGTTGATGATCGCCGACTTGCCCACGTTCGGCCGCCCCACCAGCGCGATCGCGACCTCGTTTGCAGGGCGCACGATCGGCTCGCCGGGCTCGGGCAGCGTGACGGCGATCTCCTCTGTCAGGCTCTGCAGGCCGTAGCCGGTGCGCGCGGAGATGCGGTGGGGCTGTCCCAGCGCCAGCTCCCAGAACTCGTGCACCGGGTCGGCCTGATTCTCCAGCTTGTTGACGGCGAGGATGACCGGCTTGCCGGTGCGGCGCACCACGTCGGCGACGTGATGGTCGGCGGGGGTGACGCCCTCGAGCCCATCCACCATCATCACCAGCAGGTCGGCCTCTTCGAGGGCCGCCGCAGCCTGCTCCGAGACCTGCAGGATCAGCTCATCGCTCTCGGCGCCGACCAGCCCGCCGGTGTCCACCAGGATCGCGATGCGCGCGCCGATCGCGACCTCCGCGTACAGGCGATCGCGCGTGACGCCGGGCTGGTCATCGACTACCGCGAGCTGGTGGCCGACCAGCCGATTGAACAACGTGGACTTGCCCACGTTCGTGCGACCGACTATCGCGACGATGGGGATTGGCATGGGCGGTCGCCGCTACGCCTTCCCCAGCCGCTCGCGCACCATCGGCGCGAGGCCACCGGCGGCGACCAGATCGGCCGCCACGTCGGTCAGGGGCGCGAAGCTGAACTGCTCGCCGCTGGTGTGATCGACGATGACTCCCGCCTCGGTGTCCACGGTCACCTCATCGCCGGCGTTGATGCGCGCGGCCGCCTCGGCGCTCTCGATGATCGGCAGGCCGATGTTGAGCGCGTTGCGGTAGAAGATACGCGCGAAGTTGGCCGCGATCACCGCGCTGATGCCTGCCGCCTTGATGGCGATGGGCGCATGCTCACGCGAGCTGCCGCAGCCGAAGTTCTCGCCCGCGACCATGATGTCGCCGGGCTTCACGCGCGCCACGAAGCCCTCGTCGATGTCCTGCATGCAGTGCCCGGCCAGCTCGTCCGGGTCGGTGGTGGTCAGATAGCGCGCCGCGATGATCGCGTCGGTATCTACGTGGTCGCCGTACTTGTGCACCGTGCCCGTCGCCTTCATGTCAGCACCTCATCGCTCTACCGGTCGAACGGCGTGTGCAGGCGGGGCGCCTGCGCTACGACATCTCCATCGTGGGGCAAGGGCATTTCCGGTCAGGGATGCTCGACCCTCGCGGGGCGATGCGCCTCAGAGGTCGTCGGGCCCCACGATCCTGCCCGCAACCGCGCTGGCGGCGGTAACCGCCGGGCTGGCGAGGTAGACCTCGCTGCCCGGATGGCCCATGCGCCCCACGAAGTTGCGGTTGGTGGTCGCGATGGCGCGCTCGCCCTCGGCGAGGACCCCCATGTGCATCCCCAGACACGGCCCGCAGGTGGGCGTGGAGACCAGGCAGCCGGCCTCCAGGAACAGCTCGACCAGCCCCTCCCGCGTGGCCTGCAGGTGGATGGCGTGGCTGCCCGGGATGACGATGCAACGCACGCCCGGGGCGACGTGTCGTCCCTCCAGCACCCTGGCGGCCTCGCGCAGGTCCTCCAGCCGCCCGTTGGTGCACGCGCCGATGACCGCCTGGTCGATGGCGATCTCGCCGACCTCGGAGATGCCCTTCGTGTTCTCGGGCAGGTGCGGGAAGGCCACCTGCGGTTCGAGGTCGTCGCAGTCGATCTCGACGGTCTGCACGTAGCGCGCGTCCGGGTCGCTGGCCAGCGCAACCGGCTCGCGGTCCGACCGGCCCCGGGCCCACGCCAGCGTGGTGGCGTCGGGCGCGATGACTCCGTTCTTGGCCCCGGCCTCGATGGCCATGTTGCAGATGGTGAAACGCCCGGCCATGGGCAGGCTGTCGATGACCTCGCCCTTGAACTCGAGCGCCCGGTAGCGCGCGCCCGCCACGCCGATCTCGCCGATCAGCCGCAGGATCAGGTCCTTGCCCGACACCCACGGGCGCAGGGTCCCGGAGTAGATGACCTCGATGCTCTCGGGCACGCGGAACCAGCACTCGCCCAGCGCCATCCCGGCGGCGGCGTCGGTCGAGCCCACGCCGGTGGCGAAGGCGCCCAGCGCGCCGTAGGTGCAGGTGTGCGAGTCCGCGCCGATGACCACGTCGCCGGGCATCACCAGCCCCTTGTCGGGGAGGATGATGTGCTCGATGCCCGAGTCATCGGCCTCGAAGTAGTTGACCACACCCATCTCGCGCGCGAAGTCGCGGACCTTCTTGGTCTGCGTGGCGGCCTGGATGTTCATGTTCGGGGTGCCGTGATCGCACACCAGCGCGACGCGGTTGGCATCGAAGACATGCTCGGCGCCCATCTTGCGGAACTCGTCGATGGCGATGGGCGCGGTCACGTCATTGGCGAGCACCAGATCGAGGCTGCAGCTCACGAAGTCGCCCGGGCTGACCTCATCGCGGCCCGCGGCGCGGGCCAGCAGCTTTTCGGTGATAGTCATGATTCCACCTCGGCGTCGCTGAAGGCAGGGGATGTTCGGCGCCCGGCGGCGGCACTGTGTCGAGCCGCCCGGGCGCGCGGGGCATTATACACGAAGCGGCCCGGCGGCGACAATGCGTGCGAGGACGACCGAACCCCGCCGGGGTGGGCGCACAGCCGCCGAACGTGTCGCCCCCGTAAACGCCCGGGGACGACAGGGTTGTCACTGCGAGCCCGATGACGCGTTGTCGTCCAGCCGTCGGTAGAGGTGCCACTCCATCCGGCTGCCGCTGCGATCGAGGTACAGCTCGTAGGTGCGGCCATCGTCGGCTTCGACGATGTAGCAGTTGCGGTGGCGGCGCGTGTACCACGCCCGACCGCGTCTCTGCGCGCCGAAGCCGGTGTCGAACCAGAAGTCCACCACACGCACGATCTCGTAACGCTCGTCGCGCCACACGAACGCGGCGGGCTCCTTCATCGCCATCGCGGTCGCACGCATTTCGACCTCGATCGGCTCGCTGATGAGCATGGTCGCATTGTACGCGGCCGGGCACCGGCGCGCAATATCAGAGCGCAAAGCGGGCGGAGGCGCTCACCTCCGCCCGCGTGCCGTCGTGCGCCGGGGATGTTCGGCGACGTGCGAGCGTAGTTGACTTCCCGCCCTGCCGGCGGGGCGGGCACAGGCGCGCGCCGATCGCGCCGGTCTCTCCCCGCCGCGCGAGCCGCGGCCACATGACCGCTCGCAGGATGGGGAGGAGTTCGGGTCTGCCCGACCCCCTACGGCCAGTCAGGATCCATTCGGAAGTCCTGCTTGGCGTACGGCGGCTCATAGGATGCGTGCGGCACGCTCGCGCCGCTGACCCACTTGCAGTGTCCGTCGCACAGGGCGTAGTTGGCGCCGCCGTTGTGCTGTGCATAGCGCCAGATGTAGTTCTTGCTGCCCGCGTCGGCCTCGTTGAACCAGCGTCCGTAGGGTAGTGTGGCCTCCTGCTCCACCAGCAGAATGATACTTGCCGGTTCCCTTATGCGGGCGAGCTTGACCGGCTGGATGTAGCAGAACATGTAGTTCCAGCCGTAGTCCACATCCTTGTAGATCCGCACCGAGCCTGACCCTACCTGACCGTATATGTAGTCATATTGCCCGCTGGGGCATTGCAGGATCTGCTCATTCTTGAGATAGGGTTCGATAGGAACGAACCAGAAGCTCCGCCCCCACGGCTCCAGCAGTTCCTGCACATCGCTGCCCAGTGCCACGTGGTACTGCATGGGTAGATGCTCGTCGTAGTCCTGTGCGTACATCAACACCCCGAGCGCAATCTGCTTCATGTTGCTCAGACAGGACGTCTGGCGCGCCTTTTCGCGCGCGCGAGCGAAGACCGGGAACAGGATCGCTGCCAGGATGGCGATGATCGCGATCACCACCAGCAGTTCAATGAGCGTAAATCCCCGACGGATCACTGCGGCCACCTCCCACGGTCGAGTCCGGGCCCCGGCGTTCTTCGGTGGGCCCTTCATCACCTAATGCGACAACCGCAGCCTCATATCCTGCTTTTTCCGCAGTATTTTCGCTCGGGGCAGGCGCTAAACGTAAGCGAACAAGGAGCGTGCGTCTGAGCGATGAGGAAGTGCGAAGGAGGCGACGCGGCATCTCTCGCCGCTCCAGATGAGGGGCCGTGGTGGGTGCCGTGGTTCAGTGCAGATCCTGGTCGTCCCGGCCGCGTCCGGGAGGGCCCTCCCGCTCGCGCTTCTCGCCTTCCCTCTTCTCGCGCAACGCCTGCTCATGCTCTTCCATCTTCTCCATCGCCTGTTTGAACTGCACTTCGCACAGCATCTCGTAGATGCCGCCCGCGGTGGCCAGCTCGGCGTGTGTCCCGCGCTCGACGATGGCGCCGTAGTCGAGCACGAGGATCTCGTCGGCGTTCATCACCGTGGAGAGCCGGTGCGCGATGGTGAAGGTGGTGCGGCCCTGCATGAGGTACTCCAGCGCCTCCTGGATGGCCGCCTCGGACTCGGAGTCGAGCGCCGAGGTGGCCTCATCGAGGATCAGGATGCGCGGGTTGCGCAGGATGGCGCGGGCGATGGAGATGCGCTGGCGCTGACCGCCCGACAGGCGGGTGCCGCGCTCGCCCACGCGCGTCTCGTAGGCGTCGGGGAACTCGGTGATGAACTCGTGGGCGTTGGCGGCGATGGCGGCCTGCACCACTTCAGCATCGCTGGCGCTCGGCCGTCCGTATCTGATGTTATCGCGCAGTGTCCCGGGGAAGAGGAAGGTGTCCTGCATGACCATGCCGATCTGCTTGCGCAGGCTGGTGATCTGCAGGTCGCGCAGGTCGATGCCGTCGAGCAGGATGCGACCGCGCGTCGGGTCGTAGAAGCGCGGGATGAGGCTGACCAGTGTGGACTTGCCCGAGCCGCTGCGGCCCACCAGCGCGGTGACCGTGCCGGGTTCGGCGGTGAAGGTCACGTCCTTGAGCGCGTCCTCGGTGGGCTCGTAGGCGAACCAGACGTGGTCGAACTCCACACGCCCGGTGCAGCGCTGCAGGATGATGGGGTTACGGCGCTCCTGGATGCTGGGCGAGGTGTCGAACAGCTCGAAGATGCGCTCGATCGCCGCCATGGCGGTCTGGATCTGCTCGTTGATGGTCACCAGGGCGATAACCGGCGAGTAGAGCATACCCATGTAGGAGCTGAACTGAATCAGCTCGCCGTAGGTCATGCGTTCGGCGAACAGTATCTCGCGCCCGCCCACGTAGATGATGACGACGCTGGCCATGCCGGTAAGGAATCCGGAGATTACCGACAACCAGGCGCGCGCACGCCCGGCGCGGATGTTCAGGTCGATGATCTCGCGCACCTCGTGCACGAAGCGTCGGGTCTCGGAGCGCTCGCGCGTGAACGCCTTGATGACGCTGATCCCCGAGATGGCATCGTTGAGCCGGCCGGAGATCTCGGAGAACTGCTCGCGGGCCTCAGTGGACATGCGGCGGATGATGGGCTGCCACGCCAGGAAGTTGATCACGTACAGCGGCAGCACCGAGATGGCGATCAGGCCCAGTCGCCAGTTGATGAAGAAGATGAGGAAGAAGACGAACAGGATGGTGGTCGAGTTGGTGACGATCTGCACCAGGTTCCCGGTCAGGGTCTGCTGGACGGCCTGTACATCGTAGAGGATGCGGGTCATGATGCGCCCGGTGGAGTGAGTCTCGAAGTAGCGCATCGAGAGGCGCTGCAGGTGGCGGTAGAGCTGCTGGCGGATGTCGAAGACCACGCGGTTGCCGATGACCATCATGATCATCCGGCGCACGTACTCAATAATGCCTATCGCCAGCCGCAGTCCCAGCAGACCGGCGCACACCGCCAGGACCAGAGACCACAGCTCGTCGCGCACGGAGGCGCGAGCGGCCGGTGAGAGCACGTGGAAATTGCTCAACTGGCTGTCCACCAGCAGACGCGTGAAGTATGGCGGCAACATCCCCATGCCGGTGGTCACGAACACCAGGCAGATGGAGAATGCCAGTCCGGCCCGATAGCGTGCCGCGAACTTGAGCAGCCTGAAGAACAGAGACATCGGGACGCAGACGACCTCTCGGCCGGGCGCGTGGCGTGTGGACGGGGGAATTATACCTGCGCTTCGGGCGATGTCAAACGAGCGCGGTGCGCCCCTCATCGGCGTTGCGAAGGACGTGCTTGCATGTGCGGCGAACCCCACCATGCATTTCCGGCAGCACTCGCCTGGAGGGAGATACCTGTGTCCGAGACCCGTTGCTATGACAAGTCGCTGGAGCTGTGGCGCCGCGCCATCGAGCTGATTCCCGGCGGATCGCAGACCAACAGCAAGCGCGCGACCGCCTACGCGTTGGGAGCCTTCCCGATTTACGCCCGCAACGCTGAAGGGGCGCGCATTCAGGACGTTGACGGCAACTGGTACATCGACTACATCCTGGGCCTCGGTCCCATTACGCTGGGCTACTGCTACCCCGAGATCGACGCGGCCATTCGCGAGCAGCTTGAGCGCGGCATCATCTACGGGCTGCTGGCACCGGTTGAGCTGGAGGTGGCCGAGTCGGTGATCGAGATGGTGCCCTGTGCAGAGATGGTGCGCTTCCTCAAGGGCGGCGCCGAAGTGACCACCGCCGCCGCCCGCATAGCCCGCGGATACACCGGCCGTGAGGTCATCCTCAACTGCGGCTACCGCGGCTGGGCCGACGGGTGGATGGCGCAGTCCACGGACATGGCCGGCGGCGTGCCCGACTGCCTGGGCGGCGTCATCGATGGCTTCGCCCGCCACGATCTCGACAGCCTGCGCGCCCAGCTCGAGAAGTACGAAGGGCGCGTCGCCATGGTCGCGCTCGACCCCGCCACCGGCGGCCAGCGGGTCCCCGACGGCTACCACCAGGGCGTGCGCGAGTTGTGCGACGAGTTCGGCGCGCTGCTGATGTACGACGAGATCGTCACCGGCTTCCGCATGGCCCCCGGGGGCGGGCAGGAGTACTTCGGCGTGACGCCGGACCTCGCGTGCTTCGCCAAGGGCATCGCCAACGGCATGCCCCTGGGCGTGGTGTGTGGCCGGGCCGAGGTCATGCGCAAGGCCTGCGACGACCTGGTGATCAGCGTCACCTACGGTGGCGAGGCGCTCTCGCTGGCGGCGGCCGCCGCGGCCATGCGCGTCTATCGCAGCGAGCCGGTGTTCGAGACCATCTGGGCCACCGGCGCGCGCCTCATGCGCGGCTTCGATGAGCTGGGAGAGAAGCATGGGGTGCCGCTCAAGTGCCACGGCTACGAGCCCATGAGCAGCCAGACCATCAGCTACGAGGACCCGAAGCTGTCGCAGGATGTGTGGACGCTGCTGCTGCAGGAGATGGCGCAACGGGGCGTACTGCTGCGCCGCGGCGGGCTGCTCTTTGTGACCTATTCTCACGGCGACGCCGAGGTCGAGGAGACACTGGCGGCGCTGGATGAGAGTCTCGCGATCATCGCCGACGCGGTGGACAGCGGAACCGTGCGGGAGCGTCTGCGCGTTACTGAGGTCAGGGAGAGCTTCCGCAGCTTCACTTAGGAGGCGTGGTGGGAATGCGGCTGCTGGTGACCGGCGGTGCGGGCTTCATCGGCTGCAACTTCGTGCGGCACGTGCTCGCGCAGCGGCGCAATGCACGCGTGCGCATCCTCGACAAGCTGACCTACGCCGGGAGCCTCGACAACCTCGCCGATGTGCTCGGCGATCCTCGCCTGGAGTTCGTCGAGGGGGATATCTGCGACCGGGCGGCCATCGAGACGGCTGCCGAGGGCGTGGACTTTATCGTGCACCTCGCGGCCGAGAGCCACGTCGATCGTTCGATCATCTCGGCCGAGGCGGCGGTGCAGACGAACTTCGTGGGCAGCTTCCGAGTGTTCGAGGCGGCACGCACCGCGGGCGTCTCGCGAGTGCTGCACGTCTCCACCGATGAGGTCTACGGCGCCTGCGAGGACGAGCCGTTCGTCGAGGACGACCCGTTGAACCCGCGCAACCCCTACTCGGCCACCAAGGCGGGCGCCGACCGTTTGGCGCACTCATACTTCGTCACCTACGACCTGCCGGTGGTGATCGCGCGCCCGTCCAACAACTACGGTCCGTGGCAGTACCCCGAGAAGCTCATCCCGTTCTTCGTCTGGCGCGCACTAAGCGACGAGCACCTGCCGGTCTACGGCAGCGGGATGCAGATCCGCGACTGGCTGCACGTGCAGGATCACTGTCGGGCGTTGTTGCTGCTGCTGGAAGCGGGCGAGCCGGGCGAGGCGTACAACATCCACGGCGGCAACGAGCGCCCGAATCTGCAGACCATCCGCCTGATCCTTGACGAGCTGGGCAAGCCCGAGAGCCTCATCCGGCATGTGGAGGACCGGCCCGGGCATGACGTGCGCTACGCCATGGACGCAACGAAGATCACGGCCCTCGGGTGGCGGCCGCAGGTCGAGTGGGAGGAGGGCATCCGCGCCACCGTGCGCTGGTTCGCCGCACACCGCGAATGGATGGAGCGCTCGATTGCCCGCGGGAAGGCATACTTCGAGGAGTGGTACGCCGAACGCTGAGGGCCGTCCCTCCCCCGCGTGGATCGGTTGCGAGGCCCGACCGGGCGCGCCATGCCGGGCGGCGGTTGGGGTGAGACCGGCCCGCTCCTATCCGTTGATCGACCACCAGCACTCGGTGTCGCTGCACTTGATTTGTGTGGGCCGCTGCCACTTCACGTGCCAGTCGCAGAACAGGTAGTTGCATCCGTCGTTGTGGCGGGTGCCCGCGGCGTCGTCGTGGACGTAGCCGTGGGCCTGCGTCCCCCACGTGCTGATGGAGTAGTTGCCGGTGAAGTCGGTGAGCAGGATGCAGCGGGAGGGGTAGCGGATGTCCTGCACGGGGTGGCCCGGTGGCGGCTCGGCCCCGGTGCCCAGGTCATTGTCCCAGTGCACGTGGTTGATGGCGTAGCCCGCAGTCTGCCCGTAGTCCGGAAAGGTGCCGTCGAAGCTGTTCAACTGGGCCGCGGTGGGGCACACGAAGATCTGGTCGTTCATCACGTACGGATAGATCATCAGCCGCCAGGTCCAGGTGGGCGCGGTGCCCTCGGGCGCGCCCCCGATGGTCAGGTCGTCCCACGGAATCACGCCCTTGTAGTCCTCGATGTACATCCCGAAGGCGAGGCCGAGCTGGCGCACGTTGGACATGCACGCGACCTGGCGCGCCTTCTCGCGCGCGCGGGCGAACACCGGGAAGAGGATGGCCGCCAGAATCGCGATGATGGCGATGACTACGAGCAGCTCGATGAGCGTGAAGCCGGGTCTACGCATGATGCACCTGCCTGTGAGTGATCGACCACGGATAATGCACTTCGCCGCCAATGATGCAAGTCCTCGTGCCTACGGCGCGGCCGCGGGCTCGATCAGCAGCACGCGGAACGAGTTGGCGGGCAGGCACAGCACCAGATTCCGCCCCAGCGGCGGGCACCGCGCGCCGGTCAGGGCATCGGTGACCGTCACCTCACCGCCCAGCTCCGCCGCGGTCGGGCGCAGGTCCATGCGCAGCGCCAGCTTGTCGTCGGTCGGGTTGCCGACGGTCAGCATCACCTGATTGTCCGCCCGCCGATACGCCCCCACCAGCAGCTCCCCGGGGCCGATGGGCAGCCACGCGGGCGTGGCCTCGGGCGTGAACCACTCGACCGGCTCGGCGCCCAGCCCGAAGGCCAGTCGCGCCTGCAGGACCCGCGACAGCCGCGAGTAGTCCATCCACGTCGGGACCGACATCAGCACATTGCCGTAGGGCAGCGTGCGCGTGATCAGCCAGTCGGTGTACTCCTCGCGCAAGTTCAGCGCCGAGGGCAGGAAGCACGGCTGCGCCCCCCACTGCCGCCCGGTTGCGGTGATGTCGAGGAACAGCGGGGTGATCTGCTCGGGCGTGCCGTGGGACTTGATGCGGAAGTGCTCGCCGTCGGAGTAGATGTCGCAGAAGGTGAGGTTCAGGCTGTTGGAGTTACGCGAGTTGTGCTCCCAGATCAGCCCGGTGTCGGGCTTGCGGCCGTGGATGACGTTCCACAGGCGCTTGTGCAGGTCGCGGCTGGCGAAGTAGGGGTAGGTCGGCCCGCGGTCGCCGCCGCAACCGTGCAGGGCGTTGGTGCAGTAGTAGGGCCCGGCGTTGTCGATGTAAACGCCGTCGAGGTCGTAGTCCTCCATCACCCGGTCAACCGCCCAGATCAGCCAGTCGGTGTAGCTGCTGTTCGGGCAGGTGCTGGAGAAGCCCTCGAAGCCGCGCTCGTTGGGCTCGCCGCCGAAAAACGGCTTGCCGTCCTCGATGCTCATCATCCACTCATCGCGATGACGCTCATGCACCGGCGACGGGCCGGTGCCCGAGAGCGTGATGTAGACCACCGCCCTGATGCCGCGCTCGTGCCAGGCCTGCACCGCCGTGCGCAGCGCCTCGGGGTGGCTGGGCGAGGGGTAGCTGAAGTATTCGGTCTCGGAGTTCCACACCAGGGCTACCGTCTGGCCGCGTTCGGCCAGCTCCTGCGCGCCCTCGACGCTCAACGGCCCAGAGTTGCCCACGTGGCGGCCGTGCCAGCCCACCGGCAGCGGTTTGCCCGGCGAGGCCTGCAGGCCCAAGGTCCACGAGATTTCGCCATCGATCGTCGTCGGCTCGCCTATCAGGTTCACGCGGAAGATAACGGCGTCGGCCGTGCGTTCGTACTGGATCTGGCTCTCGCGCGGGCCCATCAGGTCGCCGGGGTGCTCGGTGACCAGGGTCAGCCCGCGGTAGTGGTCGCCGATCCAGGTGCAGGCGTGCCACGGTGTCTCACGACTCCAGCCGACCTCCTCGCCGATGGCCAGGTATTCAGTGGTGCCCCACTGCGCGTACTCGTGCAGGAACAACGCGACCTCGGGGCGGATGGGGATCTCGATGGCGAGGCGATCGACGGTGGCGTTGCCGGCGACCGTCAGGTTCACCTGCATCAGCCCATCGTACTCCAGCCAGCACGCGGTGGTCACCGCCAGGTCGCCGGCGTCGGCCTGCGTGGCGAACTCCACGCGGTCGGGGCGCTGCAGACCGAGGGTGGCCTCGCCGCCCGAGAGCACGTGCTCCTCGCCGCCGACCTGCAGCACCACTCGCATGGGCGCCGCCAGCAGCGCCTCGCCCTGGCTGGTGATTTGCGCGGGCAGCGGTCCGCTCAACGTGTAGTCGCGCCCCCAGCAGCGCACGGTCGAGCCCTCGACCGTCAGCGGCTCGAAGGGCGCAGGCACGTCGGTGGTCACGCCCACCTGCGCGGTGAGCCACGGGTCGGTGGGGTCGCTGAGATCGGTCGCGGCGATGACGGGCGGTGCCGCCACCGTCGCCAACATGACGGCCGTCAGCAGGCGCATGAGTTCACCTCGGGGCGCGTCGCTCTCGCTCAGGTCGCGGGCACGGGCAGGTCGCGCTCGCCGGTGTCCGCGGCCTTCTGCGCCACCAGCACCGCCATCTGCGAGCGGAAGATCTCGTCCATGGGCAGGAAGCGCTCGGTGCCGAACTCCAGGTGGGACATGAAGTCCTCGAAGGGTGAGGCGAAGGGCAGCTTCATCTCCGCCGGTGCAATCTCCTCGTCTGAGCCGCCGATTGGGCGCATCAGGATGCGACCGTGCTCGACCGCGAGGTAGCCGGCGCTGCCGGTGATGAAGAACTGCCAGCTTCGCCCGGGCATGTAGGATACGTCCGCCATGACGCGCGGGCCATCGGTCATGGTCATCAGGCACTGCGCGCCGACCTGGAAGAACGGCACCTCGGTGAGACTGGCGTTCCACGCCTCCGCGGCGACCACGGTCTCGAACTCGCGTCCGGTGCAGTAGCGTAGCATGTCGGCGCCGTGGATGAAGATGTCGTTGATGGTGCCGCCGTGTTTGCCCTCTTCGAAGTACCAGTGCGGGCGGGAGTCGGGATAGCCCAACGGGTGCTGGCCGAAGGTGGTGGCGGCCAGGAAGTCGCCGATGGCGCCGTTCTGCATGAGTCTGCGCATGGTCTGGTAGACGTCGCCGAAGCGCATGGACAGTTGCATGCTCACCTCGACACCGGTCTCGTCGCACAGGCGCTTGATCTCGCGCAGCTCCTCCATGCCGGTGCACAGCGGCTTGTCGGTGATAACGTGCTTGCCGGCCTTGAGCGCCTTGATGATGACCGAGCCGCGCCGGGCGTAGTACTCGGCGGTCGCGACTGCATCGAACTCCTCGTCGGCGAGCAGGTCGTCGAAGGTGGGGTGGGTGCGCTCGAGTTCGGCGCGCTGGAGGATCGACAGATCATCGTCGGACTCCTCGACCACGCCCGCGATCTCGCAGTAGTCAAGGTTCCGGATGGCGTTCACGAAGCTGAGCATGTGGCCGTGGCGGAAGCCGACGAGGGCGACGCGCAGAGGCATGGTGGGGACTCCCTCCGATACGCTTGTCTGGTACGGACCATCCCGAGGTTCGCGTCATGGCCCCCGAAAACCTGCCTGCGGGCCGGAGTCTCAGGTCGCGCGGTCTACACTGAAGCGGAGCCCCGGACTGAGCGGCGCAGTCATTGGAGGAATGACCACGGCACGCGAGGCCGTCAAGCTCACCATCGAGGGGATGAGCTGCGCAGGCCGCGGACGCGGCGCC
>CAZTZN010000127.1:0-8619 GCA_964617715.1 uncultured Armatimonadia bacterium
AGAAGTTCCAGGAGGAGTTCTGGAAGCTCTGCCAGGAGAACAACTGCAACCCCCTGGGCGGGTGTCTGCCGATGCTGGTGCAGATGCCCATCCTCATCTTCCTCTACCGTGGCATCCGCGACTACATCGTGCAGTTCAGCGGCCAGGGCTTCCTGTGGATCTCGAACCTGGCGCAGCCGAACATGACGCTGCTGATCCTGTACACGCTGAGCATGGTGGCCTTCCAGAAGATGTCGGCGCAGGCGCAGCCCACGACCGACCCCCAACAGGCGCAGCAGCAGAAGATGATGGCGTACATGATGCCGCTGATGTTCTTCTTCTTCTTCCAGAGCTTCCCCGCCGCCTTCATCCTCTACTGGCTGGGCAGCAACATCATCTACTTCGGCGAGCAGGCGCTGTTTGTGTACAAGCGCCAGAACGGTACGGAGGGCGCCGCCGAGAGCGATCAGGCCGACAAGCCCGCGAAGAGCGGCGGGTTCGTGGGCGCGATGATGGACGCCGCCAGGCGCATGCGCGGCGACCGGTCCGAGGAGGAGGAGCGTCCGCTCAGCTTCGCCGAGAAGCGCCAGCAGGACAAGCAACGCCGGCAGGAGAAGCAGCGTAAGCGTAGAAAGGTCAGGTAGCGCGCGTCGGCAAGGCCATCACTGAGGAGGGCGTTGTCACGATGGAGTGGGCTGAGGGCACGGGCGGTACGCTCGAAGAGGCCCAGCAGAACGCGGTGGCGCAACTCGGGGTGTCGGCCGATGAAGTCACCTTTGAGGTGCTGAGCCGGCCCGGGACGCTGGGGAGCATCTTCGGCCGCGCCGAGTTCCGTGTGCGCGCCATCCTCGAGGAACCGACGGAGCGTGGCGAGGAGAGCACCGAGGAGTCCGCAGGAGCCGTCGAAGTGGAGGCGGAGGCCGCCGAGCCGGCGGGCCCGATGCCGCACGCTGAGCTGGCCGAGGCCGCCCGCGACATGCTGCAGCAGATGGTTGACCTGATGGGCCTCGAGGGGGTCGTGCGCATCGCCGAGAGCACGGAAGATGAGGTGCGGCTCAACGTCGAGGGCGAAGATATGGGCCTGCTGATCGGCCGGCACGGGGCGACGCTGGACGCGGTGCAGCTCGTGGTGGCGATCGCAGCAAATCGGCGGGTGGATGACGGAGCGCGCATCATCGTGGACGCCGAGGACTACCGCGAGCGCCATCGGCAGATGATCGAGCAACGCGCCCACAAGCTGGCCGAGGAGGCCAAGCAGACCGGGCGGGAGGTCGTAGTGCCGGAGCTGAAGGCCTACGAGCGCCGGTTGATGCACCTCGCGCTCAAGGGCGACCCCGAGGTTGAGACCTACTCCGAGGGGGAGGGCGACGAGCGCGTGCTGGTGATCTCGCCGGTCGTCTGACTCAGGCGCGGCGTGTCAGTCATGCAGCGGCCCGGCGGCATGTGCCGCCGGGCCGCGGTGTGTTGCTGCGCGCATGCTGCGGATGGCCTACTGGTTCCAGTCGAAGTAGGGGTGGTTGTTTCCGTTCTGATAGAGTTCGTAGTGCTTCATCGCCTTGGCGTGTCCGTCGAAGAAGCCGACATTGCCCGTGCCGTTGTGGCGCTCGATGAAGTTGAAGCCGGGGCGCTCCCAATTGTGGTTGCCGTAGTACGAGTTGTGCCGGCCGCCACAGGTCTTGCAGTTGCTGCCGTCGGGGTCACAGCGGAACGGACCGATGCTGGGATACCAGCCGCGGCCGGGCGCGTTGGGGTCGGCGCAGCAGTCGCCCATCATGAAGATCTCCGCCGGCCGCAGGATCTCCGCCAGCTTCACCGGAGTGCCGCCGGTGGTGAATACTCTGAAGGTGCCCACGTTGTAGCCGTAGCTGCGGTGCCCGAGATAGCTCTGCGATGTCAGCATGTCCGCACTTGGGCAGTTGTGGATCTGCCAGTTGCTGATGTAGGGCTGCGTGATCTGGATCAAGCCGTAGCGGGGGCCGACGGGAGGGACGTTGTAGAGGAAGGGCAGGCACTCGTCGTAGTCACCGGCGTACATCAGGATGGCCAGGTCGATCTCCTTGACGTTGTTGAGACAGGACGTCTGGCGCGCCTTCTCGCGCGCGCGGGCGAAGACCGGGAACAGGATCGCCGCCAGGATGGCGATGATGGCGATCACGACCAACAGTTCGATCAAGGTAAACCCCCTGCGGGTCATGGTGCAATGACCTCCCTGCGACTGTAGTGACGGTGCCAAACGATTTTCGGTAACTCGCGAATCGCGACCTTCTCATACCTGAAAAACAATTGCAGTCCAGGTTGGTTCCTGCGTGTACGCGAACGGGCGCGGCCGAATTCGGCCGCGCCCGTGACCCTTGGCCGCCTGTAGCGGCGTCGTCGCGTCGGCTAGTTCTTGTCGAAGTAGGTGTTGCTGCCGTTAGCGTAGAGGGCGGAGTAGCTGAACGTCTTGGTGTGGCCGTCCACGAAGTTGACGTTCCCCTGGCCGTTGTGGCGCACCACGAAGTTGAAGCCGGGGCGGCCGTAGGTGCCGGAGTTCCAGTAGGAGTCGTCGCAGCCCGCGGGCCAGTTGCTGTTGGTCGCGCACGAGTCGTTGTATCCCCACGAGGGATAGTAGAGGCGCCCCCGCCCCCAACTGTCCATACAGGTGTCCGCGGCGATAACCGTCTCCGCGGGCGACTTGATGGTGGCCAGCTTGGTACCGAGCCAGGCGAAGATGTAGTGGTTCCAGCCGTAGCTCATCTCGCCCAGAATCGCGGGAGAGCCGTCGGAATTGACTGAGGTCTTGCGCGATGCGCTGGGGCAGTCCCAGACCTGAACGTTCTTGATGTAGGGGTGGATGACGGTGATGATGCTGCCCACAATCGTGCCGCTGGAGTTCCTGAAGTAGTGGTAGGGCAATCGCTCATCGTAGTCCTGGATGTACATCTGCATGCCGAGTGCGATCTGCTTGAGGTTGGACAGACAGGATGTCTGGCGCGCCTTCTCGCGCGCGCGGGCGAAGACCGGGAACAGGATCGCCGCCAGGATGGCGATGATCGCAATCACGACCAGCAGCTCAATCAGAGTAAAGCCCCTTCGTGTCATGTGCTTCCCGCCTCCTTGTCAAACATGCTGACAGTGCACTGTGGATTTCGCACGTGGTCGCGGTGATACCTGCTACCGGGTTAAGAAAACGTGTAGCATAGGGCTGGTACGCTAACGGGCGCGGCCGAGTTCGGCCGCGCCCGTGACCTTTGGCCGCCTGTAACGGCGTCGTCGCGTCGGCTAGTTCTTGTCGAAGTAGGTGTTGCTACCGTTGGCGTAGAGGGCGGTGTAGCTGAACGTCTTGGTGTGGCCGTCCACGAAGTTCACGTTGCCCTGGCCGTTGTGGCGCACCACGAAGTTGAAGCCGGGGCGGTTGCCGACGCCGCTGGTGTCCCAGATGGAGTCGTTGCAGTTGGGGGGCCAGTTGCTGTTGGTGGCACACGAGTCATTGTAGCCCCACGAGGGGTAGTAAAGTCGTCCCGGCCCCCAACTGTCCATGCAGGTGTCCGCAGCGATAACCGTCTCCGCGGGCGACTTGATGGTCGCCAGCTTGGTCGAGTACCAGGCGAAGATGAGGTGGTTCCAGCCGTAGCTGCGCTCGCCCAGGAAGCTGGGCATCCCGCCCGACTGGACCGTCTTGAGTGAGGCGCTCGGGCAGTCCCAGACCTGCACATTCTTGATGTACGGGTGGACCACCTGGATGATGCTGTAGCGAACGCCGCTGGGTGCGGTGTAGTAGTGGACCGGGAGTCTCTCGTCGTAGTCCTGGATGTACATGAGCATGCCCAGTGCGATCTGCTTGAGGTTGGACAGACAGGATGTCTGGCGCGCCTTCTCGCGCGCGCGGGCGAAGACCGGGAACAGGATCGCCGCCAGGATGGCGATGATCGCGATGACGACCAGCAGCTCAATAAGAGTGAAGCCTCTACGCCTCATGCGTCTACGACCTCCTCGTTCGTCCATGTAATCGATCCCGTACGATTTTCGCCGCGACGCCTGTGACCACCTCCTCTTCATTTTAAGGAACGACGCTCGATTCTTTCTGCCACCGGCCCCCTCTCCGGCGGTGACATGAGCGGCTCAGCCGATCACCATCTGGATGAGGGCGGTCATCCTGGCGGAGATCAGCTCGAACACGCCGGTCATGCGCAGGCCGAAGACGATGAGCAGCACCCCGAAGCCCTTCTTCAGGGCCTCACCGGAGATCATGTTTGCCAGGGGCGCACCGATGAGGGCGCTGCCGACGATGGCGCCGACCGCGAGGCCGGCGGCGATCTTCCAGTCCACGGTGCCGTAGGAGAAGTGGTGGCGCAGCACACCCGCGATGGCGCCGGGGATCATGACCGCGAGGGAGGTGCCGACCGCGATCCTGGGCTCCTTCGCCCAGATGAAGATGATCGCGGGCACCATGAGGATACCGCCACCGATGCCGAACAGGCCGGAGATGATTCCGACCAGCGTGCCGATGCCGAGATATGCGCCCAGACCCTTGAGCAGAGTCACCGCATCATCGTCCTTTCACCGACTTCGGCCATGTCCCGCGCTCAGCCCGAGTGGTGCATGGCCACGTATTCGAGTGCTTCCTCCCAGGTGAGCACGCCGCGGTTGGCGCCGGGCCGGGTCACCACTGACGCGGCGTTGGCCGCAGCCAGCCGCAGGCTCTGGGGGAGATCGCGGCCGTGGATCAGCCCGGAGATGCAGCCTGCGGCGAAGGCATCGCCGGCGCCCACTGTCGAGGCGACCTCCACCGGGTACGCGGGGACCGTGTAGTAGCGGCGGCCGTCGGAGGCCATGGCGCCGCGCCTGCCATCGGTGATGACCGCGATCTTGACGCCATGGTCATGCAGGCGGCGGCAGATCTCGCGCTCGTCGTGATCGCCCCGCTCCTCTTCCACGCCGGTGAGCTGCCGCATCTCCTCGTCGTTCTGGAAGATGATGTGGGTGCAGCGTAGCAGTCGCCCGTACTCCGCCAGCCCCCGAGCGATCTGCGAGGTCCCCAGGTTCAGCGCCAGCTTGATGCCGTGCTCCTCGGCGAAGTCGGCGAACTTCGGATAGAGGCGCCAGCTATCCCCCGCGAGCGCGCCCACGTACAGCCAGTCGCTTTTCGCCAGCTCATCCCACGCGATGTCCTGCTCGGCCAGCTCGCGGCTGGCCCCGCGGTGCACCAGCACGGTGCGCTCACCGGTGAAGGTGGTGATGATGGTCGAGTAGCCGGTGCCCACGCTGTCCGAGTGCGCCAGCAGGTGGGTCATCACGCCCGCGGCTTCGAGGCAGCGCTTCACCCGTTCGCCGGGGTCATCGCGGCCGATCTTGCTCAAGGCCGCCACGCGCAGGCCCTGTCGGCCGAAGGTGACCGCCGTGTTGATCGCGCCGCCGCCCACCGTGATGAGCATGTCATCGACGTGGATCTTGCCGCCGTACTCGAAGGCCATCCACGCGCGCGTGCCGTCGGCGTCCTCGCAGGTGATGATGTTGGCGGCACCGACGTGCACCATCACGTCGTTGGTGGCGCTGCCGACGGTGATGATGTCGTAGCCCTCGGGTGCGCTCTCGGTGGCCGGCATGCGGCATCAGACTCCTCGCGGCCGGTGAACAGTGCGGGCCCGCGTCCGCCGGCGCGCTCGCCGGGCACGCGGGCCATGAGGTGTGTCGCGACGGCGTCAGGAGATAATTCGCGACGGCGGCGCCACGCTCCTTCCCGGGAGGCGCGGCGCGGGTATTCGGCGAATCACGCCGACGACGCAGACACAGCCGAAGGGAGATCAACCATGCATTGCTTCCTCTCCGCCGCCAACGCACGCCGCGACGCCATGGTCGCGCGCCTGCAGGACCTGGTGCGCATCGACACCCGCAACCGCTACTGCGGCGACGACGACGCCCCCGGCGAGGCCGCGGGGCAGGAGTATCTCGAGCCGGTGCTGCGCTCGCTGGGCGGGCGCACGCGCAGGTTCGACTGCCCGGACGACATCTACGCGCGCATGGATGTGATTGGCCCGGCCGAACGCGACTTCGCGGGTCGTCCGAACCTGGTCGCCGAGTGGGAGTTCGGCGACGGCCCGCGCGTGATCATCAACGGGCACATGGACACCGTGGGCGTGGGCACCATGGAGATCGACCCGTTCGCGGCCGAAGTGCGCGACGGGGCCATCCACGGACGCGGTACCAGCGATTGCAAGGGCGGCATCACGGTGGGCGTCGAGGCCATCAGCATGCTGCTCGACGCCGGGCTCGACCTGCACGGCTCGATCGTCTTCGAGAGCGTGGTCGAGGAGGAGTCCAGCGGCTCGGGGGCGGGCACACTGGCGTGCCTGGACGCGGGATACACCGGCGACGTCGCGGTCTTCGTGGACGGCAACGGGCTGGCGATCACCCTCGGCTGCGGCGGCTGCCTGACCGCGGACCTGAGCGTCACCGGCCGCGAGGGGCACGCCGCGCGCGGCAACGGCGTCTCGGCCATCGACAAGGGCTTCGCGGTCAAGCAGGCCATTGATGCCTTCAAGCACGAGCGCGAGCGTGCCCGGCCGGACTGTCGGGTGAACCTGGGTATCTTCCGCGCGGGCAGCCACGCGGCGGTGATCCCGGGCAGCGCCTACCTGTCGCTGAACATCGTCTACGCGGTGGAGGAGGCCGAGCAGGCGCGGGAGGCCGGGCACCCGTGGGGTGGAGCACCCATCCGCGCGCGCTTCGAGGAGATGATCCGCGCGGCCGAGGCCGACGACGAGTGGCTCACGGCGCATCCGACGCAGATCGTCTGGGTCAAGGACCTGGTGCCCTTTGATCAACCCGACGATGAGCCCTGGGCGCAGCGGCTGGCCGCGAGCTTCCGCGAGGTGCTCGCGCGCACGCCCGAGTTCAACCGCATGGTAGCGTGGACCGACGCCGCCTTCCCGGCGGCCCTGGGCGGCATCCCGACCATGCTCTTCGGCCCGGCACTGGCGGGCGAGGCGCACGGGCCGGCCGAGCACATCATGATCGACGACATGGTCGAGTGCGCGGCGGTGCTGGCGGCCTTCCTGGCGGACGTGCTCACGGCGGGAGGCTAGCCGCCCTGGTGCAGGCGCTCGCGCAGGTGCTTGAGCAACCCCAGCGCCTGAGGGGTCCACGGGCTGTCGAACCACGGGGAGGTATCGTCCGCGGTCTCGAAGCGCTCGAGTGTTCTGATCGCCCCGCGGATATCCTGGAGGACGTACTGCGCCACCGCGGTGTAGTACTGGATCTCGAAGCGCCGATCCCCCTCGGCGGCCTCGGTCTGCAGCTCCCGGAGATCGGTGAGCGCCTGCTCGGGATCATCGGGCAGGTGCAGGATGGTCAGATCCACGCGCGCGTCGAATCTCGCGCCGGTGAGGTTGTTGGGGTCGAGAGTGATGGCGCGTTCGAGGTTCTCCACCGCCGCCTGGTAGAACGGGTCGTCGGGGGCGAAGTCCATCTCCATGTACGCCCGCCCCAGCTCGCGTCGCGCGACCGCGCTGTCAGGCTGGTCGGTGACGGCGCGCAGCTTCTCGAACAGGACTGCCGAGCGCTCGAGCTGCACGCGGTAGGCGTCGGGGGGCAGGTAGCCGTGGCGTCGGAACAGCTCCTCGCCGCGGCGGTCGAGGAAGAGCGTGATCGGGTAGGCGGCCACGCGTTCGACGTCCACCACGCCGGTGGCGGAGGTGACCACCGGCGAGACCTTCAGCCGACGGCGGGCGGCATCGTTGCGGCGGTCACGCACGTCCAGCATCACCGGCTCGAAGGCCTTCAGCGCCTCGACCACGCCCTCGTCCACCAGCGTCTCGTGGAGCATGCCGTCATGGGCGAAATCGTAGACGCCACCGGGCTGGCTGATGTAGGCGAAGACGAGGATCGGCTTGCCCGATTGCGCGGCCGCCGCGAGGCCGTCCTCGAAGCTGCGGTGCCAGCGGGCGCGCGCGGCGCCCGCGACGGCGGTCGCACACACGCACAGGGCCGCGAGGGCGACCGCGCGTGTGATGGCCCGGCGCATGCGTGTGCGACGGTCGCGACCGCTCAACCGTGATGCTCTCGCCATGGGGCGTCCTCCTCGCCGGCTCACAGCCGCCGGGCGTCCTCGGTGCGCATGACGTAGTGTATCTGGCGGACGAGTTCCCTGAAGCCGAAGCGCGGGTAGAGCGCCTGGCCGGTCTCGTTGGTGGCCAGGGTCTCGATCTTCACCAGCTCCATGCCCGTCTGTTCGAAGCGGTCGAGGGCGGCATTGATGAGGGCCTTACCGATGCCCTTGCCCTGCTGGCCCGGCGCGACGGCGAGGTTGGGGATGCGTCCGATCCCGGACATCTCGTCGGTGGTGGTGGTGATGTAGCCCACGACCGTGCCGTCCTCGCCCTCGGCGACCAGCACGCCCTCGGGCTCCTGCGCGATGTCGGCGTCGATCTCGCGGCACTTGCGCTCCGCCCAGGTGGTGCCGCGCAGGCGGCCGTACATGCGCTCGAGCTTCCCGTGGATTGATGCGTCCTGGAAGGACGCCGCGGTGATCTGGTGGAGGTACGGCCGGTCTGCGTCACGGTAGGTGCGGATTCTCACGCCGTTGGTCCCCTCGTCGATGTCGCCGCCGGCCGGGCTGCGCCTGGTGGGAAGCGGCGCCGGCCGGGATGCTTCTGCGGCCGG
>CAZTZN010000127.1:8719-13601 GCA_964617715.1 uncultured Armatimonadia bacterium
CGGCCGGGCTGCGCCTGGTGGGAAGCGGCGCCGGCCGGGATGCTTCTGCGGCCGGCGTCGGAGTTTCCGCGCGGGGCGCCCGGGGAATGAATCTCGGGCGGGGCCCCCTTCAGAGTTGCCCGCGGCGGCCGATCAGAGCATTGACGTGACTGCGCCGGTACTGTACTCTTGGGTGCTCTGGCTGTCAAGCAGGCCGGGGGGCGAGTGGAGGTGCGTTCGGGTAGCGGCCGGAAACTGCGCCCGACACCCGGGACGTCCCCCGCGACGGAACACAGCAAGGGGCTTGCAGAACGTGGCAGAGGGATCGTTCACACAGGGCGACGAGGCCGTGTTGCGTCGCGCCGGCTTGCTCGTCGGCTTCACCGTAATCGCCGTGGGACTCGCCCTCGGCATTACGGGACACGTGCGAGCGGGGGGGCTCGCGGTGGCCCCGGCCCTGGCGCGCGACCCGGTGGCACTGATGGCGCAGGTGCAGGTGTTCGCGGGCTGCACGGCGCTGATGAGCACGCTGATGTGGGCCGCGCTGGCGAACAGTGGCCCCGCCTTCCGACGGCTGCGGCCGCTGGTGTCCACCATCATCGTGCTGTGCGTGCTGTCCCCGGTGATTCGCATCCTCGCCAACTGGGCGATCGTGACCGAGCGCATCCCCGACCACTTCGCCCTGCTGCCCGCCCTGGCGGACACCGCCATCGCGGTCCTGTTCACGGCGATCATTTTCCCGCTGTCGGGCAAGACCGAGGTGGGGCTGAGCGGCCGGCTGATGTTGCGCAGCAGTTGCTGGTGGCTGATCGGCGCGGCCGGCAGCCAACTCGCCTGCGTGGCCGCCCGCGTCTTCCTCGACCTGCCCGCGGCGCTGTGGTTCTTCGAGCGGCCGTACATCGAGGCGGCGCTGCTCGGCTTCGTGCTGCTCAGCGGCCTGGGGCTGATGCTGGCGACGCTCCCCATGGTGGCGCTCAACCGCAATCTCATTCAGAGCCTGTTGCGCTCCCATCAGACGCTGAACATGCTGGTGTTCGCGTGGGCGATGCTGCAGGCGTGGTCGCTGCGCTACCCCGGCAGCTACCAGAGTCTGGCCCTCGCGCTGACCGGCTTCGGGATCATCGCATGTGTGGCCATGATCGCGGCCAACTCCGGGTTGATGGCGGGCTGGCAGTCGCTGCCCATCGACCACGGGGAGGAGACGGTGCGTCGCAGCGAGGTGGCGCTGACCTCAACGGCCATCGGGTTCATGCTGCTGGCCGGAACTCTCTTTGCGATAACGGCGTTCGTCGGGGCGGCGACGCGGACCACGCCGGTCGCGGCTCTGGCCGCCGCCGTGCTGTCGCTCTCGGTAGGGATGGTCTCGGTGGTCACGGTGGCGGTGGCGCGCAGGAGGTGCGGCAGGCTGCCCCGAGCGGTCATGGCCGCCGTGTTCGCCATCGTCTTCGGGGTCGCGGCCGCGGTGCTGCTGTGGTTGCTCTCACTCGTGGTCGAGCGCTCTCTCGATGCGATGATCGGCACCGTCGAGGCGGCGGCGGGCCTGGGTCTGCTGGTGCTGGGCGTCAGCTCGGCCCTGGCCCGCGAGCCGGAGGACGCCGGCTGCGGCGAGGTCTGAGCCCGACCGTACGCCGTACGAACGAGCCGCCACCGGTCGTCCGGTGGCGGCGGATCACTCTCCCGTGCCGACGGAAGCGGCGCGCTCAGGTGGCTTCTGCCGGCGCTTCGGCCTCGACCTCGATGGGCTCGGGCTCGATGAGGGTGACCATGTCCTGGTCGGCGAGCGTGCCCATCGGGATCTCGAACGGACGTCCCGCCTCCTTGTAGCCCAGTTTCTCCAGCGCCTGCGTCGCCTGCTCGCGCACCAGCGTGGCCGCCGCGCCGCTGGCCAGCTTGGCACCGGCGGCGGTCTTGAGCGCAGGGATGGCCTCGCGGTCGCCGATCTCGCCGAGGATCCAGGCGGCGCGCGCGCGCACTATCTCGCTCAGGTGCACGTTGTTGGCCAGCGCTGCGATGCCCTCGATGATGGGGTCGGGCTTGCGGTCGGTGACCTGCTCGCGGCCCTTCTTGACCAGCGCGACCGCGGCCATGTCCCTGAGTTCGGGATCGTCCTCAAACACCTCGTTGAGCGCGACCACCGCGCGCGGGTCATCCAGGTTCGCCAGCCGCAGCACCGCCTCGCGCCTCACCTGCAGGTCCTCGGCCTCGATCTCCTCATTGAGCCGAATCATCGGGTCGATGGCGCAGCCGGTGCCCAGCGCCACCGCGGCAACGATCAGGGCCGCCAGAAGTGCGTGCGGCCAGCGCGTGGCGCGCCGCGTTGTTGTCAATGCCATGCCCCCGCGCGTCTCGTTCCGCCTAGCCACCATGCGTCGCCTCCATGGCTGCCTCGCGCACCCAGTAGTGGTCGTCGAACTGCGCCTCGTCGAGCGCGCGCCGCACGATCTCAGTGGCCTCGGGTGGCGCGCTGATGATGCGCAGGCCGTGTGCGGCCGCGATGCGTACGTCGGCCACCTCGTCGCTGCCGACGGCCGCTGCCAGCGCGCGCACCACCTGCATCCTGATCTGCGGATCCACCGTCAGGGTGGCGAGATCGGCGAGTGCGTAGCAGGCCGCCCGGCGGACGGTCGCGTTGGGTTCGTTCGCGGCGACCGAACTCTCGACCAGCAGCTCGGCCGCCTTGCGGGCGGGCGCGGGCCCGCCCTCGGCGTCCGGCTCCCCCGCGGCGCGCGCCCCCCCCCCGAGCACCGCCGCGGCATGCACTGCGGCCAGGCGCAGGGGCGCGGTGTCATCAGGTGGCGCCTCCTCGGCCTCGGCAGCGTCGGCGGCCTCCTCGGTGCCCTCCGCGGGTGAAGGCGGCGGTGGTTCGGGGCGATCGGCGGCGATCTTCGCCACCTCGGCGAAATGCTCGACGGCACGCAGGCGTTCGAGTGTACGCACCGCTCCCGCCCGCACAATGATCTCCTCATCGGGATCGGCGGCCAGGTGGGCGATGCGGTCGGCCGCCCCCCTGGCTCCCAGCCGGCCCAGCGACAGGGCTGCGGCAAGGCGCACGTCGGGGACGGGGTCGCCGAGCGCCTCGATGAGCGCCGCGCGCACCTCAGGCCCGGCGGCGTCGCCGAGGAGCATCGCGGCGCGCCAGCGCTGCTGATTGCCGCCCTCGCGCAGGATTCGCGTCAGTTCCTCGCCGATCGCCGACGCGCGATCGCGCAGCCCCTCCATGGCCTTGGTGGCGACACCGTGATCGGCCATCTGCAGATCCTCGAGGAGCCTCTGCGTCTCGCGCGCTCGCTGCCACCAGGTGATCGCGTACACGCCCGCGATGACGATGGCCACGACCACTATCAGCGTTACCGTCCGCCTGTTCACACGCATCAACTCGCGTTCCGTCGTGAAGGCTGTCGCGGCGGGCTAGAGCAGCTCCTGCAGGCGTATGAAGATGCGGCGTCCTGCCGCGACTTTCTGCGGGTCAGGCTTCTCCTCTTCGGGAAGCCGCTCGATCAGGTCCAGGGCCCGCGCATCGCCGACCAGCTCAAGCGAGGCGGCGTACCAGTTCTTGATATACGGGTCCTCCTCACGACCGCGCGCGTCCAGCAGCGGATCGCTCGCGGGCTTGCCGATGCAGCCGAGGATGGCCGCGATCCAGGGCCGCACGTCGTCCGCCGCCGTCTTCATCTGTTCGATGAGGTCGGCGACCGGCTCCTCGCCCATCACCGCCAGGCCGCTGCCGGCGATCAGGCGCGTCTCGTCATCCCGCGCCGTCCTGAACACCGTCAGCAGCAGTTGCGTCGCGCGCGTGGCCCCGGGTGACTCCTCGCCTTCGGCGACCTCTTTGGCCAGGCGCTGGCCGATCCGCCCCACCGCCTTCGCCGCCGCACCGGCGAAGCGGTTGCCCGCCGCCAGCAACGGCTCCAGCGTCCCCAGCGACGCCTCATCGCCGACGTAGGTCAGCGCGTTGATGGCCGCGAAGCGCAGGTCGTCGCCCACCCCGGCGTCGGTCACGGTCTCCCGCAGCAGGGTACGCACGCGTTCGCTCTCGCCGGTGGCCTCCTCCTGGCCCGCGCCCACCGCCCGGATCAGCTCGCCGCTGGCGGCGGGCGAGTGGTCCGCCAGGACGATGGCCGCACGCCTGGCTGCATCAGGATCGTGCTCGTCCAGCAGGGCCGTCAGTTGCTTGTCCACATCCCCCAGGCGCCAGCTCTCGAGCACCTTCATCGCCATCTCACGCACAGTGCGCGACTCGTCGGCGAGGGCCTTCACCAGCGCCGGCGTGGTCTGCGGATCCTCGATCTCGCCCAGCGCGCGCACCGCGGCCTCGCGCACGATGGGCGGGCCGGTCGCGGCCGCGGCGCTGAGTGGCTCGCTGGCGCGGAAGCTGCCGGTGACACCCAGGGCACGCGCGGCTCCGGCCCGGGCCGGCGCCGGGGCGCTTTCGTCGGCCAGCAGCGCCGCCGCCGGGTCCACCGCCTCGTCGCCGATCTTGCCCAGCGCGATTGCCGCCCAGCGCCCCGCCTGCGTGCCGCCCGTGGTCACCAGGTCGGCGATCAGCGGCTGCACCGCCGGCGTGCCGATCTGCGTCAACGCCTGCTGGGCCATGTACGCCACGCGCGTGTTGGGGCTCGCCAGGGCCGAGATCAGCGTGGGGATGGCCGTCGCGCCGAGCCGGGCGAGCGCATCGCGTGCGGCGTAGTACACGGCCGCCTCGCTGTCACCCAGCGCCGCGGCCAGGGGCTTGAGTACGCGGGCGTCGGCGAGATTGCGCAGGGCATCCGCCGCCGCCCGCCGCACCTTCGGCTCGGGGTCACTCAGCGCGTTGGCCAGCGGCACCACCACGTCGGGGCCGCCGATGGCCGCCAGCGTCTCGGTCGCCACCAGTCGCACCTCAAGGTCCGGGTGGGACAGCGCC
>CAZTZN010000128.1:0-13599 GCA_964617715.1 uncultured Armatimonadia bacterium
ATTCGCTAGAGGAGAGGGCGCAACGTGCGCTTCACGATCGAGGAGCAGACGGCGGGCGGGCGCGGGCGCAGCGGCATGCTGGAGTTGGCGCACGGGAGCGTGCGCACGCCGGCGTACATGCCGTGCGCGAGTCGGGCGGCGGTGCGCGCCTGCCCCACCGACCAGATTGCCGCCGCGGGCGTGCAGATCGTGGTGGCCAACGCCTACCACCTGCACTTGCGCCCGGGCGAGGACGTAGTCGCGGCCTGCGGGGGGCTGCATCGCTTCATGGGCTGGGAGCGGCCCATCCTCACCGACAGTGGCGGCTTCCAGGTGTTCTCGCTCGCGGATAGCAACAACATCACCGAGGAGGGGGTGACCTTTCGTTCGCCGGTCGATGGCCGTGAGATCCTGCTCACCCCCGAGTTGTCGGTGCACATTCAGATGAAGTTGGGCGGCGACATCGCCATGCCGCTGGACGAGTGCTGCCCGTGCCCGGCCGAGCGCGATTACGTGGAGCGCTCGCTGGAGCGCACGTTGCGCTGGGCCGAGCGTTCGCTGGCCGCCCACCGCCACCATCACCAGCAACTCTTCGGCATCGTGCAGGGCGGGGTGTACCCGGATCTGCGTGAGCGCAGCGCGCGTGCGACCGTGGCCCTGGGCTTCCCGGGCTTCGCCATCGGCGGGCTGTCGGTGGGCGAGGGGCGCGAGGAAATGCTGGTGGCGCTGCGCGCGGCGTTGGCGGCGCTGCCCGAGGATCGGCCGGTGCACCTGATGGGTGTGGGCACGCCGCTGGACATCGTGGACTGCGCCGCCGAGGGCGTGGACCTGTTCGACTGCGTGTTGCCCACGCGCAACGCCCGCCACGGGGGCGTGATGACCTGGGAGGGCGCGATCCGCATCGCCGCGGCCGAGCACGAGCGCGATCCGCGGCCGCTCTCGGCGCAGTGCGACTGTCCGGCGTGCGCGCAGGGGCTGTCACGCGCCTACCTGCGCCACCTCTTTCGTATCGGCGAGCCGCTGGGATGGCAGCTCCTGAGCCTGCACAACGTGCGCTTTTACACGCAACTGCTGGCGCGCGTGCGCGCGGCCATCGCCGCCGATGCGCTGGACGAGCTGCGCGCGCAGGTGTCGGCGTGGAGTGAGAGGGATCGCGCGTGAGCGAGGTCCGGCGGCCGCCGAGCGGGATGGCCGCGCCGGGTGACGCACCGGTGTACTTCGTCACGCTCATCGCCGGGCTGGAGCCGATCGTGGCAGACGATCTGGCCGAGCGGCTGCCCGCCGCCCGGGTGCTCGCGGTGTTGCGCGGCAAGCTGGTGTTCGCCTCGCCGGAGCCGCCCGAGACGGTGCTTGAGCTGGGTACCATCGAGAACCTCTTCGCCTGGGCGGGCGAGATTGAGGGCCTGCCGACCTCGCGTGACGGGTTGGAGGTCATCGAGCGCAAGCTGCAGGCGCTCGACCTGGACGCGGCGCTGGCGCTCTTCCACCGCCTCCACGGTGAGCCGGAGCGTCCGAGCTTCCGCATCACCGCCCAGCGCGCCGGCGACCACGAGTACAACTCGCAGGAGATCGCGGCGGCGGCGGGCGCGGGGGTCAACCGGCGCTACGGCTGGACGGTCGATCTCACGCGCTACGATTACGACGTGCGGGTGTACGTAACCGACGACAGCGCCCTGGTGGGCCTGCGACTGTCTGAGCAGGCGCTGCACCGCCGCGGGCGTGTGCGCCATGCGGCGGCGTCGCTGAACCCGACGGTCGCGCACGCCATGTGTCGGCTGGCGACGCCATCGCCTGAGCAGGTGTTCGTGGATCCGATGTGCGGAGCGGGGACGATCCTCGTGGAGCGGGCGGCGCTGGGGGCGGCCGACCTGCTGGTGGGGGGCGAGCTGGCCGAACAGCCCCTGGCGGCTGCGCGCGAGAACCTCGTCGCCGCGCAGGTTGACGCCCGGCTGCTGCGCTGGGACGCCCGCCGGCTGCCGTTGCGGCGCGCCGCCGTGGACGCGGTTGTGTGCAACCTGCCGTGGGGGCGGCGTATCGGCTCACATCGCGCCAACCGGCACCTCTATCCCGGCTTCGTGCGCGAGTTGGGCCGGGTGCTGCGCCCCGGCGGCGTCGCGGTGCTGCTGACCCAGGAGAAGCGCCTGATGGGCCGGCTGCTCGCGAAGAGCCGGTCGCTGTCGCTCACCGCGCACTATCCACTGAGCCTCTCGGGGATGTACCCGACGATCTACGTGCTGACCCGCCGCGCTGAGTGATTGTGGTGGCGCCTCGCGGCCGATGTCGCCGTCGCCCTGCGTGACCGAACAGCCTTCGCCCGGCCTGCAGCAGGCGCCGGTCCGCCCCCTTCGACCGTACCGAGCACGGGCAGAACCGACACCGGCCCGCGAGCACAGTCGCGGGCCGGTGCCCTGTTGACGGAGCGCACGACGCTACTCGTTGAGCTGGAACTTGTAGCCCACGCCCCAGACCGTGGCGATGCTCCACGGCACCGCGCGGCCTTCCTCGATCTTGCGGCGCAGGCGCTTGATGTGCGTGTCCACGGTGCGCAGGTCACCGCCGCCGTCGCTGCGCCCCCAGATGTCGCGAATGATCTCCTCGCGCTCGAAGACCACGTTGGGCTTGGATGCGAGGTAGACCAGCAGCCCGAACTCCTTGGGGGTGAGGTGCTGGACCTCGCCCTGGACGGTCACGCTGCGCTTGGGGATGTCGATCTCGAGGTCCGGGAAGCTCAGGTGCTCCAACGGCTCGGTGTGCTCACGGTTGATCTTCACCCGCCGCAACATGGCGCGCACCCGCGCGACCAGCTCGCGGGTGCCGAAGGGCTTGGTGATGTAGTCGTCGGCCCCCACCTCCAACCCGATCACCGCGTCGATCTCGTCGCTTTTTGCGGTGAGCATGATGATCGGCAGATCGTACTTGCGCCGAATACGGCGGCACACTTCCAGGCCGTCGATGCCGGGCAGGATCAGATCCAGGAGGAGCAGGTCGGGCATGTCGCTCTCGATCAGTTCGAGCCCGTCCTCTCCGGTCTCGGCGACTTGAACATCGAAGCCTTCGGCCTCAAGCTTGGTCGCTACCAGCTTGCTGCACTGTGGGTCGTCCTCAATAATGACAACTCTTCTGGGTTCCAGATACGCCACCTCCAGAGACTCGGGGCCTCCCCCGCTGAGGGCGCTCGACCATGTTCACGACTGATGGCCTTCGCCACTGCATTTGTGAAACTTATCATATCACGGGATGTCGCGCAACACAACAGCATTTCGAGCTTTCGTGACAGCAACGATTCTTGCGTGCGGCGGGTTCCTCGGATAGCCGCATCCTGCCTCTCATGAAGGCAGGCGGTGTGTGGCGATGATTTCGTCCGGTGCGCGACTTCTGCGCTGCTCAAACGTGTGTGCTCAACTGATGACAATATCGTCAGAAACTTGCGGGTATCTGGTCGCGCGGGCACCCCGACCGGTCCGTCGCGCCGCCACAAGGCTCTGCCGGGGGCTCAGCAGGGACGTTCGGCGAGAGCGGCCACCTCATCGAAGTCAGGGCCGGGCTGAGATACGTCACGGCTGATGCGTAGTGCCGCGGCATCCGAGGCGAAGCGCGCGGCGCGCTCGGGGGGCATGCCCGCCAGGTGAGCGGCTACGAAGCCGGCGTGGAAGGTATCACCGGCGCCTATGTCATATACCACCGGCACACGCCGCGCCGGGATATGATGGGTCCGACCATCCGAGAGAACGACCGCCCCCTCCTCGCCGAAGGTGATGACCACGATCGACGGGCCCAGACCGGCTGCGGCTGCGATCGCGGCATCGGGTCCATCCTCGGTTGTGACGAGTTGCGCCTCCACGCTGTTCATGAGCACGATGTCGGCGGCCGCGCAGGCACGGCGCTGCACCGCCACGATCTCGTCGCGAGTCTGCCCGCGCCACGCGTCGGGACGGTAGTTGACCGCATAGCACACCTCGCGGCCGGCCTCGCGCGCCAGGCGCGCGGCCTCGAGTGCGGCCGAACGTAGCGGTTCGTTGCGAACCGTCGCTTCGGTGAAGTCGAACAGGCGGCCCGCGATCACCTGCGCGGGGTTGATAGCCGCCGCGGTCAGCTCGCCCATGGGGTCGCACCAGCCGGGAAAGCGGTAGAAGTAGAAGGTCTTCGCCCCATCCTGGTCCATCCACGCGAAGGAGACCGGCGTGAGCCGACCGGGGGCGGGGGCGATGAAGTCGGTGCCGATCCCGCGTCGGGCCAGCGCCGCCACCAGCCACTCACCCAGCTCATCATCGCCCACGCGCGTCAGCAGGCGCACCGAGGCGCCCAGGGCCGCAAGCGACGCTGCGAAGTTCGCCGCCGCTCCAGAGGGGAGGGGCACCATCGTCTCGACGCGTGACAGCGGCTGTCCCATCTGTGCGGGGACGATCTCGACCATGGCGGAGCCGATGACGACGACATCGCACTGAGCGGTCATCGCGGCTCAGGCCTCGCCGAGGCGTTCAGGGTTGATGAGCAGCCTGGCGAGCGCCGCGAGGAAGACCGCGCCCTCAGCGCCGTCCACCGCGCGGTGATCCACGACGAGTGTCAGCCACGCGGCATTGCGGGCCACCACATCCCCGTCCACGACCATGGGCTGAGGGCGCATCGAGCCGATGCCGAGGATGCCGACCTGCGGCGGACTGATGATGGGCGCGAAGGAGTCGATGCCCACCGGCCCGAGGTTGGAGATGGTGAAGCCAGCGCCCATCTGCAGCGACGCGCGCAATTTGCCTGCGCGTGCCATCGCGACCATCTCGGCGGTCTCCGCCGCGATCCCGGCGAGCGACTTGGTGTCGGCGTCACGCACCGTGGGCAGCAGCACGCCCTGGTCGGTACCAACCGCGAAGCCGACGTTTACGCTGTCGAGGATCATGAGCTTGTCGTCATCGCACCATGCGTTGAGCCGTGGGTATTCCCGCAATGCAAGCGCAACGGCCTTGATGAACAGGTCATTGTAGGTGGGCACCGGGCCGCCCGCCTGCTTCAGCGCGTTGCGGAAGGCCACCATCGGCTCCGTGTCCACCAGCGTGCGCAAGTGGAACTGCGGAATCTGGTTGACGCTGCTGAGCGTGCGCTCGCCGATGGCCTTGCGCACACGCGTGTGCTCTTCGACGGTGTAACTCTCCTCGCGGCGTGCCACTGGGGCTTCCTCCCTGCTTCGTCCGTGGTGTCCGGGGATATATTCTCCGCCGAGGCGCGTACGGCCTGCGACAGCAACAGTAACGGCAAAGGCGTGTGGGAGGGGCTTTCTTGCAAGAAAGCCCCTCCCCCGACCGCTGCGCGGTCTCCCCCTCCTCAAAGAACTTCAACTGGCGCACGGGGACGTCGCGATGGTGCGGGCGGCTGCTCGCGCACGAGACGGCTTGCAGGAAACCGTGGCGCCGGGGCGCGCCCGCAGGCGCTGACACCGCGACGGCAGGCCATGCGCGGTCGGTCGGAGGAGGTAACACGCCTTGGGTGGCGAAAGCCCGACAGGCGACGGGGAGGTGGGGCGGGAGTGGGCCGATCGCACGCCCCGGTGGGGGGCAGCGCACATGAGATCACTTCGACAGGGTGATTGCCATGCCGATTCAGGACCTATCCGGCCAGAAGGTGCGGCGCAGTGGCGAGGAGCTGGTGAAGCACCTCGAGAGTTTTGAGTTGGATCTCAAGTTCACGGCGGGCGTGTGGTTCTTCGCCCCGGGCGGCGGCCGGTTCCACGACCGCTACGTGCCTGACATGCCCATGGAGCAACGCCTGGAGATCGCTGTGGGACTGATGGATCAGGGCCTGGTGGGGCTCGAGGCGCACTATCCCAACGAGGTCAACGAAGACAACCTCGACATGTTCAAGGCCCTGCGCAAGGACACCGGTCTGCGTCTGGTGACGCTGGTGCCCAACCTGTTCTACGGCGCCGAGTTCGAGTTCGGCTCGCTGTCTTCGCCGATTGAGTCGGCCCGGCGCATGGCCATCGAACGCACCATCACGACACTGCAGCTCAACCTTGAGCTGGAGACGGACTTCGCGATCGTGTGGCCGGGCATCGACGGCTTCGACAACACCTTCGGCCAGAACCACGTGGCGGCGCGCGACCGCTTCGCCGAGGGGCTGGCGGAGGCGATGGACGCGGTTCCGGGCGTGCGCATCGTCATCGAGCCCAAGCCCTACGAGCCGCGGCCGACCATCATGTACGGGACCACCGCCGAGGCGTTGTTGCTGTGCGAGAAGGTGGAGGGCCTGCTGGGTAACAGTGAGAACACCGACCGGCTGGCCGCGGGCACGGCGCTACTGGGGTTGAATCCCGAGGTCGGGCATGTGCTGATGGCCTTCGAGGACCTGGCGTACGCCTTCAGCCTGGTGTGCGAGTACGGGCGGCTGGGGCACACGCACTGGAACTCGCAGCCGCTGGGCAACTACGATCAGGACCTGAACGTGGGTGTGGTCTATCCCGAGCAGACCGAGGCGGCGCTGTATGTGCTGAAGATGTGCGGCTACGATCAGCACTTCGGCATTGACATCAACCCCGAGCGCATGCCGGTGGAGCGCGCGCTGACCAACTGCATGGACATGCTCAAGGCGATGAACGAGCGCATCAACGGCCTCGATCATGCGCGCATCGTCGAATGCGTCGAGAACCCGGCGGAGAACCGCGGGGTGCTCGAGGCGCTGCTGATCCGGGCGCGCTACCCGGGCGCCACCGGGCTTTCGGAGATGCCCTGACCGAGCATGTCATCGAGCTACGACGCGGCCGGACACACGCGGGTGACGCGCGCCGAGATCGTCGCCGGGCTCCGGGAGGTGGGGCTGCAGCCCGGCGACCTCGTGCAGGTGCACAGCTCGCTCTCGAGCTTCGGCTATGTCGAGGGCGGTGCCGAGGCGGTGGTCGATGCGCTGCTCGAGGCGGTGGGGCCCGAGGGCACGCTGATGGTGCCGACCTTCAACCACATGGCGCGCGAGGCCTTCGACGGCTCGGATGAGATCTTCGATGTGCGCACCACGCGCTCGATCAACGGCGCGATCACCGAGGCGGTGCGACTGCGCCCGGAGGCGCACCGGTCGATGCACCCCACTCACCCCTATGCCGCCATCGGCCCGCGCGCGCAGTGGCTCACCAGCGAGCATCTGATGCTGAAGACCTTCGACGAGCGCAGCCCGCTGGGCAAGCTGGTGGCCGCGGGCGGCAAGATCGTGCTGCTCGGGGTGGGGATGAACTCGAACACCGCCGCGCACGTGGCGGAGACGAAGGCCAACGTCCCGTGCATGGGCTATCGGCGGAACCGGCGGCTGGTGCGGCTGGAGGACGGCAGCGTGATCGAGGCGTGGGGGGTGCTCTGGCGCGGGCCCGGGAAGTGCAAGATCGAGTGGCAGGCGATTGAGGGGGAGCTGCGGCGGCGGAGCCTCATCCGGGACACGCGCATCGGCGAGGCCCACGTGATGCTGATGCTCGGTCGCGACATGGTGGACGTCACGTACGAGCTGTGCCGGCAGATGTGCCCGACGTGCACGATCAGACCCCGACATGAGTGAGTGAGGCGGCGCCCCGGCGCGGCGCATCCGAGACCATGCTGCATGTATGCGACCTGCACGTACATATCGGCCGGTCCGGCTCCGGGCGGCCGGTGAAGATCACCGCCGCGCGCGACCTGACCTTCGAGAACATCGCCATCGAGTGCGCCCGACGCAAGGGCATCGGAGTGGTGGGCGTGGTGGACTGCGCCTCGCCGCCGGTGCTTGAGGACATCGTGGCGCTGGTCGAGGCGGGGGAGATGGTCGAGCAGCCCGGCGGAGGCCTGCGCTATCGCGACGAAGTGACGGTGATCCTCGCCGCGGAGATTGAGACTCATGAGCCGGGCGGCGGGCAGTCGCACCATGTGAGCTACTTCCCGACGCTGGCGGCGCTGCAGGGCTTCTCGGCGGAGATGGCGCGGCATGTCAGGAACCTGGAGCTGAGTTCTCAGGCGTGCCGGATGTCCGCGGCGGAGCTGCTGACGATAGCGGAGCAGTTCGGCGCGCTCTTCGTGCCCGCTCACTGCTTCACGCCGCATCGCAGCCCCTACGGTTCGTGCGTCGAGCGCATGGCGGAGATGTTCGGCGCGGCCTGGGAGCGCGTGCCTGCGATCGAGCTGGGGCTGTCGGCCGACAGCGACATGGCCGACCGCATAGGTGAGCTGGCGGAGAAAAGCTTCCTGTCGAACTCGGATGCGCATTCGCTGCCCAAGATCGGGCGCGAGTACAACATCATCGAGATGCAGGCGCCGACGTTCGAGGAGTTGCGGAGAGCGCTGCGGCGCGAGGATGGTCGGGGCGTCGTGGCCAACTTCGGCCTCGACCCGCGGTTGGGGAAGTACCACCGGACGTTCTGCGAGGACTGTGAGCGCATTGCGCGCGGCACGCCGCCGGTGCTGGTCTGCGAGGCTTGCGGCTCGGCGAAGGTGACACGCGGGGTGCGCGACCGCATCGTGCAGATCGCCGACTACGAAGAGCCGCGGCCGCCGGCGCACCGGCCGCCCTACCGGTACCAGGTGCCGCTGGAGTTCGTGCCCGGCGTGGGCACGGTGACTCTGAACCGGCTGATCAACCGGTTCGGGTCGGAGATGGCGGTGCTGCATGAGGCGACGCGGATGGAGCTGGGGCAGACGGTGGGGCAGAAGATCGCGGAGCTGATCGTGCTCGCGCGCGAGGGGACGCTGCCGCTCCAGGCGGGCGGCGGCGGGCATTACGGGAAGGCGGCGCCGGGCGACAGCGGACAGCTCGACCTGCCGGGGTTGGGTTGAGGGTGTGCCGGCGGCCGGTCGCAGTGACGCAGGCGCGTCGGACGCCGCGCGCTCGGTCCGACTCACGGCAGTGGGCCGCGGGCCTCGACGCAGGCCGCGCGGAGTGCCGGAGCGCGGGTCACACAAACTTGACAGTGCCGGGCATTTGTGCTACGTTACCCGCCCAGCCCCCGGGCTCTCCGTCGGGGGCGTGATTCTCGTCTGGTGAAGGGACAGCCGTTCCGATGGCAAGAAGATCGCGGTTTGACACAGCAGAGGAACTTGAAGAGCGCGTCGTGCGTGTGGACCGCACGCGTAAGACCGTAAAGGGAGGCCGCATCTCCAGCGCGCGTGTAGTGTGCGCCGTCGGCGACGGACGTGGCAACGTCGGCGTGGGCATCGGCAAAGCGCGCGATGTCCCCGCGGCTATCGAGAAGGGCATGAAGGACGCCCGCAACAACATGATCCGCGTGCCCCTGGATGGCTACACCATCCCGCACACCGTGCAGGCGAAGGTCGGAGGCGCGGTCATCCTGCTCAAGCCCGCCTCGCGCGGCACCGGCATCATCGCCGGCGGTGCGGTGCGCCAGATCGTAGAGGTCAGCGGCATCCGCGACATCCTGACCAAGTCGCTGGGCAGCGGCAACGTCTTCAATCGCGCCATGGCCTGCTTCGCGGCGCTCAAGGCGCTCTATCAGCCCAACATCGTCGCGCAGCGACGCGAGACGACAGTGCAGGAGCTGATCGGGCGCGAGATCGTCGATCCCTATGAGCAGGAGGACCTGGCGGCCCAGGAGGCGGCTGAGAAGGCCGCTGAGGAAGAGACCATCGAGTTTGAGCAGGCGCTGACCGGCGAGGACGCCGACTCCGAGGATGAAACCGCGGCCGAAGCCGGTGATGCCGAGGCCGAAGTCGAGGTAGAGGCAGAGGTAGACGCCGAGGCGGACGGAGAGCAGTAGCAGGCGCCGGCGACTGAGTACACAACTGATAGCGGCGGACCGCCTGCGGGCGATCCGCCGCTTTGCTGTGTACCGGGAGCCGGCCGGCACAGCTACTCAACGACCACGATCTGGCCGGTGCGCGCCGACTCGTAGCAGGCTTCGATGACCTTGTGGCTCCACAGGCCATCCGCGGCGGAGACCGGCGGTTCGGTGTCGTTGACGATGGCGTCGCAGAAGCCCTCGATGGCCGCCTGGTACATGTTGACCACCTCGGGCTCGATGATCTGCTCGGCGGCGCCGGCGTCGCGCGCCTGCTGGGCGTCGTAGCCCTTGGCCTCCCCCTCGAGGATCGCCGAGATGGAGCCGGTCGAGTCCTGGCCGATGGTGCCCCGCGTGACCATGCTGCCGCGTGAGCCGTAGACCTCGAGCATGTTGCGCGCCGCCGCATCGGGCACATTGAACAGATTGTCCACGACTCCGACCGCGCCGTTCGCGAAGTGCAGGGTGGCCACCGCGGTGTCCTCGGTCTCATAGTCCTGCACCAGGTGGCCGGTGAAGCACGCGACGCGCTCGACCTTGCTGCCGAAGAGGAACTCGAGCAGGTCGATGCAGTGATTGCCCATGTCGATGAGCGCGCCCCCGCCGCCGAGTTTCTGACTCTGACGGAACGCCCCCTCGATGGGTGGGTACCAGCAGGTCAGCTCGGCGCGGCCGAACACCGGCGTGCCCAGATCGCCCGCGGCGATCATCTCACGCATCGCCACGTGGCAGGCGTGGAAGCGCATCATGAAGTTGGTGCCGAACTTGACGCCCTCCTCCTCGCACACCAGTATCGAGTCCTCGCACTCCTGCTCGGTCATGGCGAGCGGCTTCTCGCACAGCACGTGCTTGCCGGCCCTGGCGGCGGCCACGGTCTGCTCATGGTGCACGAAGGTCGGCGTGGCGATATACACCGCGTCCACGTTGTCGTCGGCCAGCAGCTCCTCGACGGCGGTGTAGGCGCGGACGTCGTACTTCGCCGCTACCTCCGCGACACGGTCCTCCGCGATGTCCTGCACCGCCACCAGCTCAGCACCCGCGGCCGGGATAATCCCCTCCGGGATGGTGCGGCGGTCGGCGATCCCGCCACATCCGATGACTCCCCATCCGATTGCCATCAATCAGCACCTCCGATTGTCGTTGTTGATCCGCCCCGGAGCTACATCTGCACCCAGGGCATGCCCGCGTCGATGAAACGAACCGGGATGTCGGGCAGGCGCTCGCCGAGCAGGCGGGCGAACTCGCGCATCCCGGGGTTCTCCGAGTTCACGTGTGAGGTCTCGATGAGCGCGACCTCGGCGTCGATGGCGGCGCGGAAGCTGTAATCGAGCGCTTCACCGCAGATGATGGCGTCGGCGCCGGCGATGACCGCCTCGTCCACGCCGTGGAAGAACTGCAGCAGCCCGCCGTACATGACGGTCACGCGCCGGACGATGCGGCCGGTGTCTCCGGCTACGCGCACGCCGGGGACGCCCAGCGCCAGCCGGGCATGGTCGGCCAGTTCCGCGAGCGTGACCGGCTCGATATCGTAGGTGCAGCAGTGCCGGCCCCGATGAGCGTGCTCGGTGAAGCCGAGGGCCTGGGCGCACGAGTCCATCACGCCGCCGGGGGTGCCGTCCCAGTTGGAGTGGCAGCGGCACACGACCATGCCGTGGGCGTCGAGGATCCGGCGACGCGCGATGTTGTGCGGCTTCTCCTCCTCGGGCAGCGTGCGGAACCAGCTCGACTGAGCGCCCGAGAAGAACGGGATCTCGTGGGTGAGCACGAAGTTGAGGGCGTCGCACGCGGCCTCGCGCAGGACCCGGACCGTGGGCGTCCAGGTGACGGCGATGCCGGTTACCTCGGTTTGCGGGTCGCCGTAGAGCAATCCGTTGGGGTCGCCCTCGAAGCCGTTCTCCAGCGGAGCGATCTCCAGCACGACGGCCTCGACCTGCTTCGCGGTCATGGCGCTCTCTCCGGTGGGCGCAGCGGACGTTCAGGTCGTTTCGGGTCGGGGCGGAATCAGCGCCAGCAGGGAGGCGCCGATATCCACCATGCTCCAGATGAAGGCCTCGGAGACCTCGCCGTCAGCCTGCTGGACGATCTGCATGCGCAACTTGCGGAAGGCCTCGAAGGCATCGGCGAACTGCGCGGGCAGCACGCCACCATCCACGAGCGTGCGCGTGGCGGCGACGCCGTCGCGGGCGCCGGTGCTGGCGCGCAGGCGCTCATCGAGCGCGCTCCAGATCATCAGCAGGGCGGCGCGCGGCTGCCCCGCCGACGCCTCCATGATGGTGGTGATGGTCTCCCAGCGGGCGTGGCCCACGGGCAGCTCCTCGGTGGCGGCGGCCACGCGCGCGTGCTCGACCATGTACGAGACCTGACGGATGCGCGACGACAGCTCTGACGAGGCGGACGGCCGCGGCTCCGCGGGCGCTGGCCCGGCCGGTGCCGGATCCGCCGGATCCGACGGGGTGGGCCGGGCAGGTGCGGGGCGCTCGCCCCTGGGCCGGGAGCGCGGCGGGTCGGCGGCGAGGTCGCGCATGGCGGCCAGCCATGCCGTCAACTCGCCGCCGTAGAGCGCGATGGCGAGGATGATGAGCAGCAGTATTGACGTGTCATCCACGCCCGCGTTCGGAGCGAACAGGTGAACGAGTATCAGCAGCAGGGCGACCCCGGCCAGCAGGAGTTGGCGGACGTCCATCCCATCGCAGGGCATGACCGTGACTCCGTGTTCGGCGGCGATGCGATCACGCACCGGTAGAATTGACCGCGGACCGGGCGCCGTCCTCCCGTGAACAGGAGAATCGTGCCGGGGCGTGTCCGAATGAACGCGCCGGGCCGTCGAATTCGACCGCCCGGCGCATGTCCTGCCGCGAAGCCAAGGCTCGCGCGCGGCTCAGAAGTCCTTCTTGGGGACGACCGGCCGGCCCTCCTGGGAGGACTCGATGGCCGCCCAGCCCAGGGCCACGGTGCGCGCGCCGGATACGCCGTCGCTGTCGGGGTCCTCGTCATTGCGGATGGCGTTGGCCAGCACCTGGAATTCCGCTGCGAGGCCCTTGGGCGCCGCGCCGGCGGGCATGTCCAGCCACTTGTGGCGGTCGATGGTGCGCAGGCAGATCTTCGCGGTCGGTGTGGTATTGGTGGCGATGACCGTGCCCTTGGTGCCCCACACGTGCAGGTCGATGTTGTAGGGGTGCGCGCAGCCGAAGGAGCCGACCACGATGCCCACCGCGCCCGACTCGAACTTGACGTTGACATTGAAGTGATCGTCGGTCTGGAGCTGCGGGATGTTGAAGTGATTGGCGTAGCACGAGACTTCGGCGACCTCGCCGCCGATCCAGCGCGCCAGGTCGAGCGCGTGGCAGCCGCCGCCGATGAGCTGGTGGCGCAGCTCGGGGTCGAAGCGCCAGCGGTTGAAGCCGGGGATGGTCTCGTAGTTGTGGATGTAGCTGGTGTAGAGATTGTAGGTCTCGCCCAGCGTCCCGTCCTGGGTCCACGCCTTGACCTTCTGGAAGACGTCGTAGAAGCGGGCGACATGCGCGGTCATGAGCTTGACGCCGGCGGCGCGCTGGGCGTCGATCATGCGCTGGCACTCATCGACCGTGCGCGCCAGCGGCTTCTCCATCATTACGTGCTTGCCCGAGGCAAAGGCGGCTTCGGCCATCTCCAGGTGCAGGTAGTCGGGCGCGGCCACGGAGACGATGTCCACGTCCTCGCGCGCGCACAGCTCCTCGTACCTGGTGGTGGCGAAGGGGATGTCGAACTCCTGCTGGATGCCCTTGAGCAGGTCTTCGTCGAGGTCACAGATGGCGGCGAGCTTGAGGCCGGGGACGTTGGCGATCTGCCGCAGTTGCCCCGCCCCCATGTGCATGCCGATGATGCCTACGCCGAGTGTGTCGGGCATGGTG
>CAZTZN010000129.1:0-13561 GCA_964617715.1 uncultured Armatimonadia bacterium
TCGAGGCCACGCGCGTCGGCGCACCAGGCGATCACTTCGTCGCCCGGCTGCACGGTCAGCGCCGGCTCATGTGGCCCGAAAGTGGTGTGATAGCGCTCCGGTCGCAGTTCATGCACCCGTGGCTCGGCCATGGCGGGGCCCTCCCGTTGAACGGTGGTCGATGCGTCCCGCGGCCTGTTCGCCCTCGCGGGCCTCTCTGCCTGCCTGCGCGATCACCTCATGCCCGTGAAGGCCACCCGCCCACACACGAGGAATCATCCCTCACCTCGTCCATCATCACGCTGGCAACGGAGGGATGGCGCAGGGCACATGCTCGCCTCGCCGTCGGCCGTGCCGTTGCCGTCCGGAGCGACGCATCTTCAGATGCGTCGGCCGTTCGCCGTTGCCGCTTCGTTTCGCGGCACGCGCGCCTCGCCCGTGGGTCATTCGAACCGTCGCTTCGCCAACGACAACGGCCGGGCGGCGTGGGAACGCCGCCCCTCCGGACGACTGCGAGGAGGTCCCGTCATGCGTATGCGCACCATCGCCATCATCGCCACCCTCACCCTCGTCCGCGGGGCGTTCGCCGGTGCGCAGCCACTCAAGGTCGCCATCTACAATGAGGGCCTCGGCGGCAAGGCGGTGGCGGAGGCGCTTGCCGGCAACCCCGGGATCGAGACGACCGTCATCTCCGAGCTGACCGCCGACGCTCTGCTCGCGTATGACGTGCTCTACGTCGGCTCGACGCGCCTCGACCAACCGCAGGCGCTGCAGGCGATCCGCGTCTTCGTCGGCGTGGGCGGCGGCCTGGTGCTGGCGCATTCCGCCTGTGGTCGCGATCGCCCGCAGACGCCTTATCCCGTGATTGCCGCCCGCATCTCCGGCCGCCGCGAGGACACTCTGGTGCGCGTCGTCGCGCCCGAGCATCCGCTGGCCGCGGGCCTGCCCGCCGAGTTCGAGCACGCCTACTTCGACCACCTGCTGCTCGAGCCCGGTGCGGCGGGCACGGTGGTCATCCGCGACCGCTCGGACGCCCCGGTGGTGGTCGCGGGCGAGGCCGCGCCCGGGCGCGTGGTCTTCCTCGGCATGGTCCCCGGGTATCACTATGACCCCGCCACCTACGCCCAGGGCGAGCGCCCGCCGGAGGGCGCGGAGTTGCAGCTCGTCGTCAACGCGCTCACCTGGGCGGCCGGCGAGCAGCGCCTGACCCAGCGCCCCGCCGCCGAGGTCATCGCGGCACGCGCCGGCATCGAGCGCGACCTGCAGCTCGACGAGCTGCGCTCGCTGCTGCCCACCGATGCCTGGTTCGGCGAGGAGATGCTGCGCGGCAGCTACCTGCCGCGGCGGCCGGTGACCGAGCTGGGCGGGCGGTTCTTCATCACCTACGACTCGATGACCTGGCGCGGCTACGCCATGCGCGGGGCGCGCACCCCCGAGCAACTCGACTTCGTCCGCAACCGCTTCCGGGCGGACGTGCTGCAGCTCAAGTGGATGGGCGTGACCGACATTATCTACTGGACCGACGTCTCCGGCGAGCGGGTCATGCACAACACCGACGTACCCGAGTCGGCGGTGCGCGTGCCCGGCTACGACCCGCTGGCGATGCTGTGCGAGATCGCGGACGCCGAGGGCATGCGCGTTTGGGCCGCCTGGCACTCGACCGCACGCTCGGAGGAGTTCGCGCAGAAGTACTGCGCGAAGGACGCCGAGGGCAATCTCTACATGTACGGTTCGCGGGCCTACCCCGAGGATGTGCTCAGCCCCGCCTGGCGCGAGCGCTGCCATGCGATCATCGATGAGTACGCCGAGCGCTACGGCGGCTATGAGAGCTTCCAGGGCCTGGGCTGTTACGACGAGCTGTGGTTCACCTACGCCGACTTCCACGGCGACGACCTCGATGCGTTCGACGCCTTCAGCCGCGAGCAGTTCGGCGAGGGGCTGCCCGCCGACATCGGGGAGAAACTTGCGTTGGGGCGAAGCTGGGATGACACCGAGGATGTCTGGCGGCGGCGCTACATCCTGTTCAAGCAGTGGGCGATCACCGACTACGTGAAGGACCTGATCGACTACTGCCACAGCAGGGGCCTGCAGTACGGGCTGGAGATCCTGGCGACGGCCCACTACTCCTCCGGCTGGTGCTGGGGCATGGACAGTGTGCGGCTTGCGCGCCTGGGCGCCGATTTCCTGATCTGCAGCCCGCGTTCCAGCGCCGAATCCTACTACCCGAATACCGTCCGCTGGGCGCACGCCCACGATGGCTGGGGCATCTACAACACCGCGTGCCTGCGCGCCGACAGTCCCGGCGGCATCTGGTTCACCTTCAATCAACTCTGGCGCATGATCATGTACGGCAACAACCCGAAGGTGCGCGCACAGGCCGAGCGCCACATCCACAATCAGCGCTCCTGGGCCGGCGCCACCTCGCTCGCGTGTGTCGCGCTGCTGCACCATCAGAACGCCCTGCAGATGCTCCTCGCCGACCCGCGACCGGAGATCAACCGTGAGCAGTCCGTCGTCCAGGCCATCTCGCGCCACCAGCCGATCGAGGTGATCTTCGCGCGCGCCACCGAGCTGCACGACCGCTACCGGCTGCTCATCGCCGCGCCCTACTCAGTGCGCGGGCTGTCGCAGGAGGTCATGGACTCGCTGCGCGGCTTCGTCGAGGCGGGCGGAACCATCCTGTCACTCGGCGGGAACTGGACCGTCGCCAACGCGGACCTCACCGGCGAACGTGACGTGTCGGCGCAGATGCTGGGCGTAGGCTACGGCCAGGCGCCCGCGGACGCGCCCGACACTACCGCCACCTTCACCGCGAATGGCGTCCGGGTCGCCCTCCCCTCGGACACCGGGCGGCGGCCGGTCGAGGTGCTGGAGGGCACCGAAGTGCTCGCCACCCTTGAGGAGGATGGCTCGCCCGCCGTGACCGCGCACAGCATCGGACAGGGCCGGGTGATCGCGGTGCATCTCGATGTGCTGACCGAGCTGGAGAGGGGCGACACGCCCGAGCTGGCCGACTGGCTGTCGGCGCTGGTGCGCGAGCTGTCCGCGCCCGAGGTCTACGCCGAGGGCTCCGGCTTCCGGGTGATGAGCGCGCTGCGCAAGGGCGACTGGGTGGGTGTGGCGCTGTATCCGGACGAGGTGCCGAGCGTGGCCACGCTGCACGTGGACCTGCCCGCGCTGGGCATCGACCACCCCGGCTTCCGCATGTTGCACCTGGGCAAGGAGATGGAGATATCGCTGCCCGGCGACCGCTGGGGCGAAGAGGGCTTCTGGCCGCCGGAGCTGCTCGCCTCGGGCTTCGATGTCACCATCTGCGCGGACAACGACCGGGTGATGCCCCTGCCCGACGAGTTCGACCTGTCGGCCTTCGATGAGGCGGAGGCGTCGTACATCGACACCGTGACGCGCCGCAACTGGAGCAGCGTCAGTGAAGGTCAGGCCAAGCGCACCTATGCCCACGAGATCGTGGTGCTCGCCCCCGGCGACGAGATGACGATGCCGCAGTAGTCGCGAGCGGGCGCGGGCGCGCCTACTCGGCCAGCTCCACCGCCACCACCGCCAGCTCGCCCGCGTCGAGGTGCAGCGGAATCCCGCTCCGCGACGGAAGCGGCTCGCCCGTGACCAGCTCGGTGACCGCGCCCACGCCCGCCCCGCCCAGCGCCGGCAGGTCCATGCTCAGCGTGCAGTCGGCCGCCTCCGCTCCCTCATTGAGCACGGTGAAGAAGACCATGCCCTCGGACGGGCCGAAGCGCTCGACGCGCACGTTCTCGGCCTCCACGGTGGCGTGCGTCACCGGCTCCCACCCCGCCGCGGACAGGCGCTTGATGATCGGGATGTAGAGCCGGTAGATGTCGCCGTCGCGCTCGTAGAACTCAAGGTAGCCCTCGCGGATGGCGATCGAGGGCATGATGCCCATGAGCGCGCAGCGCCGCACGTGGTTCAGGAAGCCCTCGCGTTCGGCCAGGAAGGTGTCGCGCCCCCTGAGCTGCAGATAGCCCAGGAAGAGCACAGGCTTGTGGTAGGCGAGGGTGCGCGAGTAGTTGAGGAACTGCGTATGCGTGCTGCCCTGCTCGCAGCCGCAGATGTCCACCGCGAACCAGGACCACGGGTCGGCCATGGCGTGGCCCAGGTTGGGGAAGATCAACTTGCCGACGGGGTGCAGGATCTCCCCCATCGCCCGCCAGTGCTCGACCGGCGGCGACTTGCCGAAGATCGCCACGCGGCCGGTCTCGTCATCGTAGGTCAGCGGCAGGTCGGCGTAGGGGAAGTGATCGGCGCGGAAGTTGAGGTAGCGTGCCGACCACGCCGAGCCCGAGTCGGTGTAGACGGCTCCCACGTCGGGCATCTCCGCGAGCGTGCGGATGCGCGCCATCTCATCGGCGCCGGAGGGCAGGTCGGGGTCGGGGTTGACCGGGAAGACCACGTTGTAGATGGGCGGATCGGGCTTGAAATCGGCGCCGATGTCGTCGCGGATGGTGATCGGGAACTGCCCGTCGGCGCCGACGATGGCGGAAGCGCGGATGATCTCGCGGCTGCCCCTGCCGCCCCAGCCATCGGCCTCCGGGTCGGTGGAGGCGAGCAGGGCCATCGCCTCCTCATAGTTGGCGGGGAGCCTGAGCAGGTGAGTGAGGGCGCGCTGGTTGGGGATGATGTAGGGCGCGGCCAGCACGCCGGCTGCGCGCATGTAGGCGGGCAGCGTAGACGGGCCCTCGTAGTAGCTGAAGTCCTCGACGTTGGGCACACGCTCGACGCGGTTGCCGCCGAACATCCACAGGCCCTCGCGGTGGGGGCGAGCCTCGAACAGGTCGGGGTAGGCGGCATGGTAGCGCGCGGCGGCATCGCGCCCGCCCCAGGCAGGATCAACGGGCATGATGGTGAAGCCGAAGGGCACGCGGCCCTGCAGGTGCGGCCTGGCTTCGTGGATGATGCCCAGCTTGATGCGCGCGTGCAGCAGGCCCTCGTCGGGGTCGTAGAGGATCGACTGGCGGGCGGGATAGTGGCCGTCGATGCCCAGGCCCAGGCCCCAGTCGCCACCGGTGACCGACAGCCACGGGTACGAGGTCATCTCGACACGGCCGCTGTCGGCGAGTGGCACTCCGGTGGTGATGTCGCGCCAGATGAGGTCATCGCCGGCGAGGCGCACGGGGAGCTTGAGCACCAGGTCGATGGCGCGCTGCTCGCCGCGCAGGTCGCGCACCTCGCCCTCGACCAGCACCGAGCCGCGGGCCGCGCGGAAGGTCGCGCTGGCCGCCAGCTCCAGCTCATCCACGGTCCCGGCGATGGTCACCTGCCCCTCGCCCGCCTGGGGCGCGCCGGAGACGCGCAGCAGCTTGCCCGCGAACAGGTCGCCGACGTAGAGCCCGGCCTCACCCGCCAACCAGCCGCCGGAGGCGGGGCCGGGCTGAAGGGCCAGCTCCCGCCCACGGGTCTCGATCGCGGCGAGTGCGCCGGTGGCGCTGAAGTGCAGGGCCAGGTCCTCGCCCGCCGCCAGCGTCACCTCGGTCGCCGGATTGCGCTCGGGGATGGTGATGCCCGCGAGCAGGTCTTCGCCGGGCAGCAACCAGCGGCAGGTGTCGCGGCCGGACATGACCTCCAGCAGGTTCATCAGCAGCACGCGGTCGCCGATGCGATGGGCCGCGGCGGAGTCGAAGGTGGGCTCCCACTCGGCAAAGCGCACCGTGCGCAGCGATCCGCCCGAGGGCAGCGCGATGAGCACGCGGTAGGCATTGCCCTGCGCGCCGACCGCGGTGACCGCCAGCTCGGTCTCGCTCCAGCGCCCCACCAGCGAGCGCACGTGCAGACCGGGCACGGTGGGCCCGTCATCGGCGATGAGCGCGGACCGGTCGAAGCTGAGCCGGCCGTGCCACAGTGCGCGGTCGCCCTCGAAGGTGAGCGCCTCGCCATCTACGAAGGCCGCGGGCGTGTCGAGGTGGTAGTCCTGGAGCTGTTCGCGGATGACCATCACGACGGTCTCGTCCGGGTCGGCGGCGGCGACCGCGTCGGCGAACTCGCCGGGCACGATGCCCTCGGGCGGCTCGGTGAAGTCCTCGGGGCCGCCACTGATGCGCGTGCTCAGCAGCGGCCTGACGCTCACATCGTCGAACCAGACGGTGCCGGAGTGACGGCGGAAGAGGGCGTAGATGGTGAAGTACTTGATGGGGCGCACGGGCGTGAAGATGGTCTCGACGCGCTGCCAGCCGTGAGTGCCGACCTCAAAGGGGAGCTGCACCCAGTCATCGACCCGGCCGGGGCGGGTGTCATCGACGTACTCGATGTCCATCCAGATGCCGTAGTTGTTGTTGCGCGGCCCCGATACGTTCTCCGCGCGACTCCAGCCGACCACCTCGATGGGCACGATGTTCTGCTCGTCCACGGTGATGCGCTGCATCGCCCCGCGCGCGTCGTCGGGCGAGTCGTTGTGCACGCGGATGGCCTGCTCGCCGGAGTGCTTCACCTCGCGATCGAAGACGAAGGGGTCGGCGGCGCCGACGTAGCCGGTCCACGCGTCCTCGGTCTCAAAGCCCGGGTCGGCGACGTAGTCGGCGCCCGGCGCGGCACCCGCTATCAGCAGCAGGCCGACGATCGCGGCGACGGTGATGCGCATCACGCGTCAGCTCCTCCGGGCGGCACGGGGAAGTCGGTCAGGGTCACGCGCGGGTAGATGACGAAGCGCTCGGTCTCAGCGCCGCCCTGCTCCTGCAGTCGGGCGAGCTTCGCCATGCGCTCGCGGATGCGTGGGAGCATCTCGACCTGCGTGGTCTGATTCAGCCACGCCTCGGCCTTGCGCGCGGCCCACGGGGTCACGTCCACCTCGATCGACGGGCCCATGCGCTCATGGCCGTGGTAGATGAAGACCAGCGGCACGGTGCACGGCTCGCCGTGGTCGGCGAGGATGTTCTCGCCCGCCTGCCAGACGATCTCGTCGGTCATCTCGTGGACCGCGCAGTGGTCGCGGTTGCGGTCGTCGGGGCCCAGCGTGAACAGCGCCTGCGGACGGTGCCTGCGGATCTGCTCAATGAGCCGGCGGGTCAGCTTCCAGTCATGGCGCACGCCCTGGTCGGGCCAGCCGAGAAAGACGCGCTCGGAGATGCCGAGGATGCGGTCGCAGGCGGCGGCCTCCTCGCGGCGCTGGTCGGCGATGGTTGCGGCCCACTCGGCGCGGCAGTAGCCCGCGTCGCCGCGCGAGATGGTGACCACCACCACCTCGCAGCCGGCATCGGCCTGCGCGGCGATGGTGCCGCCCATGAGGATCTCGTCGTCGGGGTGCGCACCCCAGACCATGATGCGGTCGAAGATGTGCATGCCTGACGCCCTCCTTCGGGAACGGCGGCAATCGGCAGTCGGCAGTCGGCAGTCGGCAAGCGGCAGTCGGCAAGCGGCAGTCGGCAAGCGGCAAGCCCCCGGCGTGCGTTCCAGCTCATCCTGGTGCGCGGAGACCGCGCAGACGCATACCGGAGAGGGCCTGTGCCCGCCCCACGAGGGTTCGCCGTCCGCACCCGACGGCCTTCGTCGGGGAGGCGCGCGCGGGCACCGACCCTCGCGACCTGCGACGAGGGAGGCCCGGCCGTCGCCTCGGGCGAGCGTGAGGAGGCTACGCCGGGCCGGCGGCGCTCTTCTCTGCCTTGGCGGCCCAGTTGTAGTACTGGCGCATGATGTCGGCGTTGGGGACGAGCACGATGTCGCCGCCACCCACCGGCTGCATGGCGCTGTGCAGCGGGTCGGTGCGCACGATGGTTGCCTGCCGACCGTCGGCCAGCGCGAACCGATGCCCCGGCGGCGGGCGGTTGGGGTCACGGTTGAGGTAGAGGTATCCCACCAGCGAGAGGATCAGCCGGCGACCTGACTCGCTGAAGGACCACGCGATCAGCATTGCCACCGTGCACACCAGGACGGACCAGACCACGGCATTGACCAGCATGCCCACAAGGCCGAGCAATGCGCTCACCAGATTGCCCACCCAGGAAAGTTGGACCGCCTCGCACGCGATGGTCAGCGCCGCCGTCCACGCCAGCAGATCGGCGGCCGCCGGACGCCACGCGGCGCTCTCGGGCTGAGTCTCGCCTGAGTAGCGCCGCTGCTCATCCGGGGGCGAGCGCACGCCGAACAGCGGTCGCAGCAGGCCGCGGCCACCGTAGCCCACCAGCAGCAGCAGGCAGACGAAGATCAGCGGCTTGGCAAGCTTGCGGATGATGTACATCACCAGCCCCACCGCAGGGTACTCGGCCAGGAACGCGGCCACTTCCGGCGGGGCGTTCTCGAGGCGCTCGTAGTAGGCGGCCGCCCGCTCCACCAGACTCTCCGGCGCGGGCGGGGCCGTCTGAGCCTGCTCCGGCCAGATGTACGGCCCGCGCGGCTGCGCTTCCTCCGGTTGCTGGCTCGCCGGCGGCGGCTCGAAGCCGTCCGGCAGAGGTGCGGCCTCGACGGCCGCGGGCGGTGACGCGTCCTCGGGGGACCCCGCCGGCGCCTGCGCCCACGCCATCGGCAACAGGCACATGCACGCCGGCACGACCATGGTCAGCACCATGCGCATCTCGCTCACCTCGCACCGATGATACCCTTCGATGTCCTCAGCTCAGGGACGGTAGCTCAGCGCCTCGTCATACAGTGCCAGCACGTTCTCGAGCGGCGTGTCGGGCTGGATGCAGTGGGCGGGCGCGCAAATGTATCCGCCACCCGCGCCCATGACTTCGATGCGCTCGCGCACCTCGCGACGCACGTCCTCTTCGCTGCCCTGAGGCAGGGTGCGCTGAGTGCTGATCAGGCCGCAGAAGGTCAGGCGGTCCCCGTGCCGGCGCTTGATGGTGGGCGGGTCCATGCCCTCCGGTTCGGGCTGCATGGCGTCGAGGATGTCGAGGCCCATCTCGATGAAGGTGGGCATGATGTCGTGGGTATCGCCGCAGGAGTGCAGCATGGCCAGCGCGCCGAACTCGTGGGCGAGATCGATGAACGGCTGGATGCGGGGGAGGAAGAACTCGTCGAAGACCTGCGGCGGGAACAGCCGCCCGCGCTGATCGCCACAGTCCTCGCCCAGCGCCAGGATGTCGATGGCCCCGCCCCCGGCCTCGAGCCCGCGTCGGCAGTACCGGTAGTAGTGCTCAACGCGTCGGTCGATGATGGCGATGCCCACCGGGTCGCGGGTCTGTATGTCGATGAGCACGCGCTCCATGCCACGGCCGCGCGAGACGCCGTTGACGATGTCGGGGATGCCGGCGCCGCCGAAGATCACCGCGTACTCGCTCAGCGCCTCAGCCTGCGCGCGCAGTTGCGAATAATCGTAATCGTCCGGGCTCGGCCACGGGTAGGCCTCGACCTGATCCATGCTGTCGATGGCCGCAAAGGGCAGCTCGGTGGCCTCGGGGTAGGCGCCCCCCTGGTAGCGCGTCATGGTGTAGCCGGTGCCCCAGATGTCGTAGTGGTCGGCCTCGCCGGGCAGGCCGGGCCCGGGCCGCAGCTCGCCGCAGTAGGGCGCGCCCACACCGCGGAAGTCGATGCCCAGCGCCTCGAGCACATCGCCGCCGAAGTGGGCCTGCAGCCGCCCGCGGATCTCGGGGGTCAGGTAGACCTGCAACGGCACGCGGTCGGGCTGCTCGTGGCGGCAGGCGGTGAGCACGCGCTGCTTTGAGGTCATCGGGCGTCTCCGGTGCGTCGGTAGAGGTAGGCGTTGCCACGTCTGCCCACCTGCTCGACGGCGCCGGCCTCACGCAGGGCGTAGGCCATGCGGCCCGCGAGGCGCCTGCGCATCTTGCCCAGCCGGGCCAGGTCGGTGGCGGTGAACGGCTCAGGCAGGCCCTCGGGCAGCAGCCGGGCCAGGTCCGCCGGGCGCTCGAAGCGCAGGATCTCGAGGATCGCCATCAGCTCGCGGCCGACGATGGACACGCCCCGGCGCCGCCAGCTCCCGGCGCCATCATCGCAGCGCACCTCGCGTTCGGCGGTGATCACGATCTCCAGCGACAGGTTCTCGCGACGCAGCAGGTCGGGGGCATAGACCAGCTCGCCGAAGACCTCCACCGCCTGCGCCTGCTTGGGCGAGCGCCGACACGATAGCTGAGCGCCGGTGTCGCGAGCGATGTGCACTATGAACTTGTAGCGCGGGATGCAGTGCACCAGCACTACCGGATGCTCACGCGCGAGCACGCGCAGCTTGTCGCGGATGGCGATGAAGGAGCCGGTCTGGATCTCGTAGACGACCTCGCCGCGCAGCACGTCGGCGCGGTAGCCATCCATCTCCACCTCGATACGACCATCATTGCCCGCGTAGAAGCGCTGCAGGGCTCGATGCAGGTTGCTGGGCATGTCAACCCTCGGTTGGGCGCCTTCGCGCAGTCGCGCGCGCCCGCGTCGTTGCCGTTCCGTGGCCCGGGCACTCCTGCCCGGGCGCCGTTGCGGTCGAGCGCTTCCGGTGCGGCAGGCCTTCACGGCCGCGAGAACGGCGGGCCGGTCAGGCGACTGCACGGCGCGTCGCCATGCTCCGCCCCGCGCACTCCTCGTTGCGACCCCTACGGGGTCGCCCTTCGGAGCGGCCCCTCCGTGCGACACACGGTTACGCGCCCCACGATCACACGCCGCCCCTCCGCACGGCTCACGGCCGCCGGCGCCCCCATCCCACGCCCCCCTCCGCGGGGCACGCGGACAGACCGCCGCCGCCGTCACCCACCCTCGGGCACCAGCAGGATATCCGCGCGCAACTCGTGGCAGACCAGGCGGCAGGAGGTGAGGTCGCCGGGGATCTCGGGCATCGCCACCTGCAGCGCCTCGATCACCCGCCGCGCGACCCGGCCGGCATCGCCCGGGCGCACCGGCTCTTCGAACTCCAGCACCAGGTCCAGCCGGAAGCCGTGCCGCCCGCTCGCGTGTGCGTAGTGTGCGCGTCGCCGCATGCTCCATCGCCCCCATCGGTCGGTCTCGTCGCCATCGTCAATGTGGCGGGCGGGGGCGTCCGCCATCCACGATGGATGGTGTCAGGCGTACTTCTCGGCCATCTCGATCGCGAGGCGCGCCCACTCGCGCAGTCGATTCGGGTGCCCGTGGAGTGTCTCCAGCTCGCGCAGCACCACCTGGTAGTAGTGGCCCTGCAGGCGCGACAGGCCCGACTCAAGGTGCGCGCGGTGGTCCTCAAGCGTGTCGGGTAGCGTCACCTGCGCCGCCGACTGCCGCCACATGATGCAGTAGCGCTTGCCGCAGGCCTCGATGACTTCGTCGAGGTCGCTCCAGAAGCTGGACACGAAGATGCGCAGGTTCGGGATGCCCAGGACGATGTCGGTCTTGTGTGAGAGACTCTCGCAGCAGCCGTACTGCACGCGCCCGAAGCTCTGAAAGCAGACCTTCTGGTAGCTGAGCAGGAACTCCTCGTGCATGGCCGGCCCGACGGTGTCGAACTCCTGGGAGTTGGCCGCCACCCACAGGTTGTGCAGCCCCACCGGCCCCTCGGCGGGCGGGTCATTGACCGGGTCCGAGCAGAACATCGGCTCGTGGTGGTTGGTGGTGAGCACCTCGGCCTCCTCGGCCACGCGCATGCCGTTCAGGATGCCCTCGGTGAGCCTGGCCATTGCCCGGTGCACGAGGTGGGGGCGGAAGGCCAGGTCCTCCATCATGGGGCCCATGCCGCGCAGATTCTCGAGATAGTACTGCTGCATGGGGATCAGCGGCGGATAGCCTTCGACGCGCACGGGCATGGCGTCGCCGAGCAGGTCGGTCATGCGGGCGGCGGCCTGCTCGGTGGCGTCGCGGTCGTAGTAGAAGCGTGGCACGCGCAGCTTCTCGTAGTCATCGGGGGTCTGTATCGGGTGGTAGTACCTGAAGCCGCCCTGTTCGGTGGAGCCGATCGATTGCCCGGTCTGCAAGCCCCAGACGGGTGCCTCCTCGGGGCGGATGATCGCGCGCACACTCCACCACGGCGCCCGGATCTCGTCATCTCCGACCCACGCCTTGTAGAGGTCGTAGCGCAGCGACTTCTCCATACTCCGGCAGGTCGGGTCCTCGCACTGCAGCTCGCTGTCGGGCAGAACCTCGCGGCGAGCCAGCGCGATCCGGCACCAGACCGGCGCGCGGTCGGGTTTGCGCAGCTCGTTGACGTCACGCCATCGCCGCCGGCGACGCTCGTACTCCTCGCTCAGCGCCAGCTCCATCACGCGCGCGGCCAGGTCGCGCACAATGCGCACGTCATCGGCCGGGAAGCCTGCGATCTCGGTCATCGATTCGCTCCACGTCGGCGTGATCTCGACACGGGGGTATTCACTGCGCGGCGCCGCAACTCCTCGCTGCGCGGCAGGAGCGCGACCCGAGGATGCGGAAGGCCCCCCTCAGACACAGCCGATGCCCGGTCGCAAGGCCGCGGAGGTGGCGCGGATGCGAGTGCTGGTGGTGTACTACTCTCGTTCCGGGATGACGAAGAAGGCGTGCGAGGCGATCGCGGCGGGGCTCACCGCCGCGGGCCATGAGGCGGTAACCGAAGAGCTGATCGACAAAGCCAACCGCGAGGGCATGATGGGCTGGCTGGGCGGGGGCCGCGACGCGATGCGCAAGGTCGCGACGGAGATCGAGCCGGTGCAGGCGGATGTCGGCGCCTTCGACCTGGTGGTGATCGGCACGCCGGTGTGGGCGTTCACCTGCGCGCCGGCGGTGCGGGCCTTCTGCGAGCAGTTCGCGGGCGAGCTTGAGCGCGTGGCCTTCGTCGCGACCATGGGCGGGCGCGGCGACACCGGGGCCTACGAGGCGATGGAAGAGCTGTGTGGCAGGGCGCCGCTGGCGACGCTGACGCTCATCGATAAGGCCATCCGGTCCGATGACCCGGAGAAGTTCGGCGCGAAGGTCGAGGCGTTCGTGCAGGAGCTGGTGGCGGGGGCGTAGGGCGAGCCGGGGTCACGGTCGATCCCCTTTGACTGCCCGGGGCAGGAGCCCCGCAGGCACGGGTTCGCCCCCGGGCGCGAGGATCCGCTCGCGCAGGTCATCACATTGCGCGAGCCACTCCTGCACGCGCGCACGACGCTCCTCCGGGGGGCGGTGCTCCGGCGCCTCGCCAGATGGCCCGTTACCAGCCACAGACGTCGATCCGGTTGCCATGGGATTCACGCCCGTTTACCGAACTCGGCGGGCACACAGAGCATACCCCGCTCGGCCCGGCGCAGTCCGGCGCCCCGGAGCCTCACTCCCACCGCCGGAAGGCCGACGCGACGATGGTGGCGGTGTCGCCCGGGCCGTGGTCGTAGATGCGGAAGGTCACGCGGCCGTCGCCGTCGGCGTCGGGGAAGTCGGCCGGGTCCAGCGGCCGGTCGGCGAAGACCGCCTCGCCCTCGACATGGTCCACCCGGTAGCGCGCGCGCAGGTCCTCGCCGGTGATCACCGCGCCATCGTAGTAGCCGGGCTTGAAGCCGCGACTCGCCTCGATCGAGGGCGGCAGCTCGGAGACCAGGTGGCTGCCGTCATCGGCAAAGCTCTCCACCTTCGAGCGGAAGATGATCGAGTTGAGGTCCAGCCGCACCACATTCCCGGGGTCCAGCACTTCGGCCACATGGTAGGCGGTGCGGTGGGGGCCGCCCTGGAGGTAGATGACCTGCCCCGCCGGCGCCTCGCCGAGCGGCAGCTC
>CAZTZN010000130.1:0-7183 GCA_964617715.1 uncultured Armatimonadia bacterium
GGCGGGTGGCCGGAGGAGGAGGCGATCGAGGCGCGGCTGGTGTCGCGCTCGATCGAGCGGGCCCAGGAGAAGGTGGAGTCGCGCAACTTCGACATCCGCAAGAACACCCTCAAGTACGACGACGTGATGAACGTGCAGCGCTCGCTGATCTACGAGCAGCGCCGGCGCGTGCTCGAGGGCGAGGACATCGAAGAGGCCGTGCTCGGGATGGTCGAGCAGAGCGTGCAGGAGCGGGTGAACACCTTCGGTGACCCCGAGCTGCCCGCGCGCTGGGCCGAGCAGGTCATGACCGCCGTGAATGAGGTCGAGCGGCAGGACGAGCTGACCGAGGAGGCGGCCAGGGCGGCGCTGCAGGCATCGCAGGTGCCGGGGATCGAGGGAGTGCTGTCGGCGGCGGAGCTGCTGCGCCTCGACCCGTTCGAGCGACGAGCTGTCGTGGAGGATGTGTGCCATCAGATCTGGCTGCGCCGCTACCACTCGTCGCTGGACGAGGCGGTGCCGGGGCTGGGCGAGCTGGTGGAGTTGGATGAGCTGGAGCAGGGCGATCGTGAGATGCAGGCAGAGATGCTCAAGCAGCGGGCGCGCGAGCTGTATGCGCGCAAGGAGCAGACGGTGGGCTCGGAGCTGATGCGGCAGATCGAGCGGAGCTGGCTGCTACGCATCATCGACATGCGCTGGATGCAGCACCTCAAGGACATGGACTTCCTGCGCGAGGGCATCTACCTGCGCGCCTACGGCCAGCGCGATCCGTTGCTGGAGTATACCAGGGAGGCGCACGCGTTGTTCCAGTCGCTGCTGCAGGGCATCGCCGAGGACATGACGCGGGCGGTGTTGCTCACTGAGGTGGCGGCGCAGCAGCAGGACGTGGCCGTGCGCGAGATGGAGACGGGGCAGGCGGAGGTGCCGGACGCGGCGGAGGCGGAGGCGCGCGCCCAGGCGCAGGCCGCGGCCGACGAGGTTGAGACCCCCATGACCGAGGCCGCGCAGGAGATGACCGAGAAGGGGCGGACCTACGTCGCCGCCCGCGAGCCCGGGCGCAATGACCCGTGCCCGTGTGGGAGCGGCAAGAAGTACAAGCACTGCTGTCTGGGCAAGTAGCGCCCGACTCGGGTGCCGTGGCGAAACGGAGGGCAATATTGTGTTGCTGTCGGAACTGCAGGAGGACGCGCGGAGTCTAAGAGACACAGTAGAGCAAGCGTGGGATCGCCTTTGACCTGTCCCGGCGCGAGGACGAACTCGCAGAGCTGGTGACGCAGACCGAGGACCCGAAGTTCTGGGACGACCCCGAGGCCGCCCAGAAGCATATGCAACGCATCACGGCGATGCGAGAGGTCGTTGAGCCGTGGCGGCGGCTTCGGAGTGAGGTGGACGACCTGGCGACGCTGGCCGAGTTGGGCGTCGAGGAGGGGGACGAGAGCGTCGCGGACGAGATCGTCCGCGGCCTGCGGGAGGCGCGGACCAGCCTCGAGCGCCTGGAGCTGCTGGCGATGCTGTCGGGGCCGTACGACTCGTCGGACGCGATCGTGATGATCACGGCGGGCGCGGGCGGCACCGAGGCGTGCGACTGGGCCGCGATGCTGCTGGCTATGTACAAGTTCTACGCCGAGGCGCACGGCTACAAGTTCGATGTGCTCTCGGCGGTGGACGGCGACCAGGCGGGTTACCGCAATGTGACCTTTCAGGTGTCCGGACCGTGGGCCTACGGCTACCTGCGCGCCGAGGCGGGTGTGCACCGGCTGGTGCGTATCTCGCCCTTCGACGCGAGCAAGCGCAGACACACGAGTTTCGCGTCGGTGGACGTAATGCCCGACGTGGGCGAAGACGCGGACGTGGAGATCGATCCGGCGGATCTGAGGATCGACACCTATCGCTCATCGGGCGCCGGCGGCCAGCACGTGAACAAGACCGATTCGGCGGTGCGTATCACGCACCTGCCCAGCGGGATCGTGGTGCAGTGCCAGAATGAGCGCAGTCAGCACGCGAACCGACGCACGGCCATGAACCTGCTGCGCGCGCGCCTGTATGAGCTGGAGCGCAAGAAGCGACAGGAGCAGGTCGCGGCGTTGCGCGGTGAGCGCAAGGAGATCGATTTCGGCAGCCAGATCCGATCGTACGTAATGCAGCCGTATCGTATGGTGAAGGATCATCGGACGGACGTGGAGACGGGCGACGTTGATGCCGTGCTGCACGGCGAACTCGATCAGTTCATCCGCCCCTACCTTCTCGAGTTCGCCGGGCGGAGAGGTGATGAAGAATGAGGATCACAGCAAGCCTGATGGCCATGGTGCTGGTCGCCGGGGTGGTGCTGGCGGGCACCACTGAGACCGAACTGACCAGCGCCAACGCGCAGCGCGAGGAGACCTCGTTCGGCGACCTCACCACCGACGCCCTGGCGGCCGCCGCCGGCACGACCATCGCGGTGGCGCCTGCGGTCTCGTTCAAGAGTGGCACCATCGCGCCCGGCGAAGTGACGGCCGCCGCAGTGCGCGGGCTGCTCACACAACCCAACGAGACCTGGGCGGTGGTACCCCTGACCGGCGTCAAGCTGCGCGAGATGCTCGAGCGCAGCGTATCGCGGGCGCCCCAGCCGAACGCGGGGTTCCTGCAGGTGTCGGGTATCACGCTCACCTACGACCCGGCCGCGCCGCGCAATGCGCGCATCGTGTCGCTGACCGTGAGCGGCGCACAGGTGCAGCCGGACGCACTCTACGAAGTCGCCATGCCGCTGTCGCTGGCGAAGGGCGGTTCGGGCTACTTCACCATCTTCGGCGAGCAGGACATCACGCGCAGTGGCTCGGGCGCCGATATGCAGATGGCCAATCTCATCGCGGGCTTTGTGGAGGCGCAGGGCTCGGTCAGCTACACGGGCCAGGGGCGCGTCAACATCGCGGGGTGAAGCGTTGCGAGGATGACCTGAGCGGGGCCGGGCATCGCGATGCCCGGCCCCGCAGCCTGTACGCTCCGTCGATGCCGACTACCCCTCAGCGGGCGGAAGCAGCCAGGTGTCGGTGTCGATGACCATCTCCATGAAAATGCTGACTTCGCCCTGACCCTGGGTCATGGTCGCAGGCATGGTCAGCTCGATGTTGACCTCCGCGTTCTCACGGGAGGCGCGCACGTGTCCGGCGGCGTAGTCGAACCAGGTGGTGGAGTGCGTGGTGGTCACGCCCGACATGTCGAGCATGGTGGCGACCCCACCGAGCGCCCCGGCAGGGATCACCGCGTCGCTCTCGAGGCGGGCGCACATCACGCCGTCGAACTCCTGATTCGTGATGTAGACCGTGGTGATCTCGGTGGTCGGTTCGTCCGCGCCCTCCCCGGCCGCCTGCTCCTCTTCGGGCGGCGCCCCGCCCCACTGCGCGCCCGGCGCCACCGGTTCCTCCGGGAAGGCCGCCAGCTTCTGCAGCGCCATCAGGTGCTTGAAGTTCTCGCCCGCCAGCAGTTGCCCGATCTGTCCCTCCATGCCGGTCTGCTGGCGCCCGCCGATGAGTTCGAAGGCCACGGTCTCGCCGCGCGGCGAGATGGTGGTGCGCATCTTCGGGAGCAGCGGGGTCACGAGCACCGGCTGGCCCTCTACGGTCACGTCCAGGTCCGTGGTGTCGATGCTGGTCAGGATCACGTAGTTGCCCGCCTCATCGATCTCTTCTACCGTGAGCGTCATGTCCATGGTGCCACTGACCGCAACCGCCTGCGCGGCCCCGGCCACGTGCACCGAGCCCAGACCGTTGAGTTCCATGCGGTAGGTGAGGGTCTCCCCCGCTTCGTAATCCATGTGCAGCAGCACCGGCTCGGCGGCCGGCTGCTGCTCCTCAGCGGCGTCCGCCCCCGGGGCCTCGGCCTCCTGAGCGGCGGCGAGCAGTGGCAGGGCGAGCAACGCGATCAGACACGGTAGGAGCGACAGCGCACGGGCGATGCGCACCATCATCATCACCTCACCTGGTGGCCGCGGGCTCATCGGCGCCGGCGGCGACCTCATCAAGCGTCTGCTTCATCATTACCCACGTCTCACGGGCACCACGCACCTGAGCCTCAGTGACCTCGTGCGGGCTGTAGCTGGCCAGCACGTAGGCGCGCGTCAGCCGCTCGGCCGCCTGGTCGGGCAGGTGCAGGCGCGGTGGGAGCGAGTGCAGGAACTCGAGCGCGGTCTGGTCGTCACGGCGCGCATGTCCGCCGCGCGCGGCCCACACCTGGAAGGCGCGGTACACATAACGCACCACCTCTGACGGCCTGAGGGTTGCGTCGAGGCCGCGCGCGAAGATATCGACGAACGGATCCTCGGGAAGGTTCCCCTCGGTCGCCGCGCGCACCGGCAGGCCCAGGCGTGACAACCACGCCAGCAGCCGCCGCCACAGACGCGCGAGGCGCTCCGCCAGGTACGCCGGGATGCGCGCGAGTCCGCGCACGCCTTCGCGCACGGACCTGCGGTGTACCCACAGGAAGTAGAGCACTGCGCCGGCGGCCGCGATGAGCAGGAGCCACAGCAGCAGGCGGGCGAGGTCGGGCATCTCGGGGCGCGGTCGAGGCTGCGGCTGCGGCTCGCCCGAGCGCGTCTCGCGGGCCTCGCCCTCGCCCTCGCCGCTGCCCCGGCCCCGGCCGCCACCGCCCTCGCCTTCGCGACCGACCATCCGGCCACCGGTGCCCTCATCGCCCTGCGCGGTGCGCTCCGTCCGCGCGCCTTCCTCAGCGGTGGCGCGCCGGTCGTCGCCGCGATCGGCAGCCCCCTCTTGCTCGCCACCGGGCCGCCGCCCCTGCGGTCCCATGCCCTGCGCCGGGCCCTGCTCCATGCCCGGACGACGCGAATCGGTCAGCCACTGGGGCACGACCAGCGGGCGCGGCTGCCCCTCGGGCGTGGGCGAGCGCGGCATGGCGGCGGAGAAGATGACGATGGCGATGACCACCAGCGCGCTGGCGGTCATCCACGCCGGCGACACCGCCGGAGCGAGCGAGATGCCCCGGCGGCGCACCTGGATGCGCAGCGCCGACAGGTTGGTCAGCGCCAGCAGCAGCAGCGCGAAGAGCACGTAGGCGGACATGCACCAGAAACTGGTCCGGGCGTGCTCGCCCTCGCCGCCGATGGTGCGCTGGCCGACCGCGAACAGCACCAGCGCGGCCAGCGACACCCACAGCACCAGCCGACCCGGGTGGCGCGGGCGGACTTTCGCATGATCGACCTCGGAGTCGGGCGCGCGGTCCTGCGGATCCGGGTACTGCCACTCCTCGGCCAGCAGCGTCCACAGTCCGCCCTCGAGCTGGGTCTCGACGTTCTCCTCGAGCGTGGCCTCGCGCGTGACCGCGCTGGCCGCCCACCACACCACGCCGACCAGTGACCAGTTGAACAGCAGCGCCATCACTCGCCCCTGGTTGGCCCCACCGTAGAACGCGCCCAGGCGCGTGGTGTACACCCAGACGAACAGGATGATGGCTCCCGCCAGCAGCGCCGAGTAGTAGCCGGCGATGGCCGCGCCACCGTACTTGGTGCGGATGCGCGCGATGCCGATGCAGGCGAGCAGGAACCAGAATACCACCCAGCGCAGCGGGCCGACGGAGAGTTCGCCGGCGAGGGTCGCCCGCACCTCGATGAGGTAGTAGAGCAGGCTCCCGAGCAGGCCGAAGACGCACACCGGGATGGCGACCTCGGTGAGCCAGTCGAAGTCGGGGGCGCGCGCCAACCCGTTCTCGACCGCGGGCCCGGCCGGCTCGACGGGCGCGTCCGGTTGCATCTCAGAGGCCGACGGCACCCAGCTCCACCTCGCTGCGCACGTGCATGGGGCGAATGCCCTCGGCCTCGAGCATCCCCTGCACGCGCGCGTAGTTACGATCGTTGTCGATAATCATGACGGCCACGGTGAATCCGGAGTTGCGCAACTGCGCCAGCCGCGCGAACCGCTTCCGCGACACGCTCGGCACGATGGCGAGCACCGTGGCCTCGCGCGGCCAGCCCTCGTACTCCTCCTCGAGCAGGCGCTCGAAGGTCAGCGCCTCGGTCAGCCGCAGCCGGGCCAGCGAGCGCATGATCAGGTGCAGATTGTGCTCGCCGCGACCGACGGGAATGCGCACGGGGGTGAGGCGGTCGGTCCGTTCGCGGTCGGCGAGCATCTGGAAGATGCGCTGGCGCGTAGGCGCGGTGAGGCGCTCGGTCTCGCGCGGCATGATGTCCGAGGCGTCGCCCCCGTTGGTCACCAGGCCCACCTGCTGCTTGCGGTCGCACAGGTGTGCGGCGATGGACGCCGCGGCGGTCACCGCCAGCTCGGCGCGCTCGCCGTCGCCCTCCCAACTCTCGGCGCCGAAGTCGAGCACGATATTGGCGCCGATGAGCGTCGAGTACTCGTAGACCCGCGAGTGCAAGGTGCCGGTGCGTGCCGAGGCCTTCCAGTGGATGCGGCGCAGCGGGTCGCCGGTGCGATACTCGCGCACCCCTGCGAGCAGCGTCGGGTCCTCGACCAGGCGGCGCTTGACCACGGTCTCTCCCATCGGCCGCGAGGTGGGGATGCCGTAGCCCTCCAGCGGCACCACGCGCGGGTAGACGGTGACGAAGTGCGCGCTCTGGCCGGTGGCGAAGCGGCGGTTGAGGCCGAAGAAGTCGCCGGTCTCGAACAGCACCGGGCCGATGCGGAAGTAGCCGCGGCGCGCGCAGTTGAGGCGGTACTGCAGGCGGGTGGAGGCGAAGGGCAGCAGCAACACTGCGCGCGCCCAGGTCCCCGCGACCTCGAGCCCGCGCGGGATCATGTCCTCGGCGACCAGCCAGATGGTGGGCACGGCCTTGTTGTTGCGCACCGCAACGGTGACCACCAGGTCGTCGCCGATCTCGGCGTCGCGGGCGGTGATGTGTCGCTCGGTCTCGATACGGTCCAGCGCCGACCAGGTCATCAGGTACGCGACCAGACTGACCGCGCCCAGCGCCCAGGCGGCGAAGGCGAAGAAGCTCAGCCGCAGCACCACGGCGGCGAACAGGAAGCCCACCGCGGCGACCAGCAGCACGATCCGTTGCCACGTGAAGCTACCGGCCATCAGCTTTCAGCTACCGGCGTGGAGCCATCAGTCGCGAATCACAGGTCGCAGGCAACCGCGGACCACGTTGGGCCGCCCCTCGAACGACCTGCTCTCTCCCCGCCGCGGATGCGGTCAGTCGCGGACTGCGGCCTTGAACGCGTCGCCGCCGTCGCTGTTGCCTGCGACCTGCGAC
>CAZTZN010000130.1:7283-13325 GCA_964617715.1 uncultured Armatimonadia bacterium
TGCGACCGCCTCTTACGCCCGCTCGACCGGCGCGGGGATGCCGGCGACGATGTCGTCGATGATGTCCTCGACCAGGCGCCCGTGCAGGCGCGCTTCGCTGGAGAGGATCACGCGGTGCGCCAGAATCGGCTCGGCCACGTACTTCACGTCGTCCGGGATGACGAACTCGCGGCCCTCGAGCGCGGCCAGGCACTGCGAGGTGCGGTAGAGCGCGATGGAGGCGCGCGGCGAGGCGCCCAGGGCCAGCTCATCGTGGCGGCGCGTGGCGTGGACGATGCGCACCAGATACTGACGCACCTTCTCGTGCACGAACACCTCGCGCAGCGCGCGCTGGGCGGCCACGATTTCGTCGGCGGTTGCGACCTGCTCGAGGTCGCTCAGCGGGTGCGACAGCCGGATGCGCTCGAGCAGCTCGTTCTCGTCGGTAAACGACGGGTAGCCGATGGACAGGCGCATGAGGAAGCGGTCGAGCTGAGCCTCGGGCAGCGGGAAGGTGCCCTCATGCTCGATCGGGTTCTGGGTGGCGATGACAAAGAACGGCTCAGGCAGCGCGCGCGTGACCCCGTCCACCGTCACCTGGCGCTCGGCCATGGCCTCGAGCAGCGCCGCCTGCGCGCGCGGGGTGGCGCGATTCAGCTCATCGGCGAGCACCACCTGGTTGAGGATCGGCCCGGGTTGGTACTCGAACTGCACAGTCTTCTGGTTGAAGACCGAGACGCCGGTGATATCGGAGGGCAGCAGGTCGGGAGTGCATTGCACGCGCGCAAACGAGCAGCCCAGCGACTTCGCCAGCGAGCGCGCGAGCATGGTCTTGGCGACCCCGGGCACATCCTCAAGCAGCACATGGCCTTCGCACAGCAGGGCGATGAGTGTGAGGCGCACCGGCCGGCGCTTGCCGACGATGACCTTCTCGATGTTCTCGATGATTCTGCGCCCGAGTCCCGCGACATCGGCCACCGTCGTCAACTCCTCACCGCCCGACTGACTTCACGGCGCCCGCTTCACCACATGCGGCTGCTCAGCGACACCCAGTTCCACAGGCCAAGGCATAGACCCACGAAGCAGAGCGGGACGCCGGCGTACCATGGCAGCGCGGTCGCCGCAACGAGGATCAGCAGCACTCCCAGGCAGCCGGCGGCCACTGCCGACCAGTGACCTACGTTCAACACGATGAGCATACCCGCCTCCGGCCGGAGGTCATACTTCTCGATGTAGCCGGGCTTCCACGGCCGCTGGATGATCAGCCCCGCGTTCATCACCGGTGCCAGCATGGCCGTGCCGATGATCAGCGCCAGCCCCAACGCGAACAGCGTGTTGTATTCCGTGCGGAAGCGCACCACCGCGGTTCACCTCTCCAGCAGCAGATAGACGCGCGCCGGCTCCTGATCGAGATCGGCAAGGGCGTTCACGTGCCAGAACTCCCGCCGCTCCTCGCCGACCCACGCGCACATCCATTCGTCGGCCGCATCCGGGCGCCATGCTTCGATACGCTTGGCGCCAAACCGCCCCCAGTCGTCCGACAGCTTCGCACTGTCGCCGCCGGGGTCCACGAGCGGCGGCCGCCTGAGCATGGCGCGCGCATCGGCCCGGGGCATGTCGATGATCGCCCAGGCGATCGGGTCAAGATCAGCTATCGAGGCGCGCAGGCGGGCATTGACCAGCCGCGCGCCATCTGGGATATCGATGCCGCCGAGGCGCTCAACGCCGGCGATGGAGCCGATGGCGACGGTCTCCATGGGGGCATCGTACGTCACTGCGACGGCGATGTGTGTGACCGAGGCCAGGATCATCAGACCGAGACCCGCCAGCCATAACTTGCCCGCCAACGGCATGGGGCCGCGCGGTCCTTCGTCGGGATCGTGGCTCTGTGCCCCCATGTACCGGCCCTCCCATCCGACTCGCTGCTCCGACGTGAGACGTCCGGGCTCCATAATGCCACGAAGAGGGGAGGGTGCTCAAGAGGTGCACAATCTCGCACACCCGGCCCCCGCGCCCCCGCAGGAGTCAACGTCGGCGGAGTGGTGCGCGTTCCGCGGTGGGCGGTCAGACCTCCTGCTCAGCGATCCACTTGGCCACTTCGTTCCAGAAGCCGCGGGCACGCTCCAGGAGCTCATCCGCTTCGGTGTCGGAGATTGCGCCATTCTGGGCGTACACGGACAGGTGGCGGAGAGAGCGGGATCGGTCGAAGAAGGATGCTTCCTCTGCCCATCGTCCACCGTCCACGAGCGCCAGGAAGGCAAAGATCGTGCGATGGTTCTCGGCGCTGGTGGGCCGATAGCCTTCAGCCGCCATCACTGCTTCAGCCGCAGCGCGGGCGACGTCGTAGGCGAGTTCCAGACGGACGTCGGCCTCACCGGGGTGCTCCTGGAGGTGGCGCAGGCGCACCCGCCCAACGCCCAGAAGCCCGCTGATCTCACGCGGGGTGGGGCTGAAGCGCCGGATCCTCCCGTCGCTCAACAACTCCTCGTAGGTCATCCTGGTCTCCCCTGACGAAGGTCAGTTGCCCGGACAGCACGCGGTCAACGAAGGCGCCTGGCTCGGAGGCCTTCTCAGCGAGCTCCTCAGCCGAGTAGTGGACGGTCATCACATCACGCCCGGTGCGGTGCCACGCCTCACGCGCCAGGTGCGCCAGTTCGATGCCGTCGATCTCCCCCACCACCAGCACATCGACGTCGCTGTGGGGGCGGTCGTCGCCGCGGGCGAGGGAGCCGAAGATGGCCGCGACCTCGACGCCCTCGGCGTCCGCGAACAGCTCGCGCAGCACCGCCACGATGCCGGTCGCGTAGAGGCAGACCGACTGCAGCCCGCGCAGCAGCGGGAAGTCCTCATTCACCCGGTAGGGGCGTGCGGCGCCGATGGGCTCGGTGGCCTGCAGCATGCCGAGGCGTTCGAGCCGCGCCAGCTCGGTGCCGACCGCGCTGGCCGACAGACCCAGCGCCCGCGCCAGCTTCGACCCGACGATCAGCTCATCCGGGTGGGCGCAGATGTGCGACAGCACGGCCGCGCGCACCTCTGAGCCGAACAGCTCGGCCAGCGCGCGCTCTCCCCAGCTCGTCCCGGCGGTGGACATGGCGATCACCGAGGATATTATATCCGCAAATCACGTTGAAGGCAACGGCATTAACCGTATGATGCACTTGAATTGCGCAGACTGTAACGCGAATCGCGTAGACCGTGTTCGCATTCGCGGTAGCCCCGGTGCCCGGGTGTGCGTCACCTTGACCCGTCTCGCATCGACCGGTACACTCGCCGCGTGAGTCAGCGAACACGATGCGCGCCCGGGCGGCTCGGGGGCCGAGGGAGATGACCGCCGATGAGGATCGCGGTGCCCGGCGAAGTGCAGGATAACGAGATGCGCGTAGGCCTCACGCCCGACGGGGCGTTGCGGCTGGCGGAGGCGGGGGCGCGAGTGACCGTGCAGGCGCAGGCCGGTGCGGGCGCGGGCTTCAGCGACGACGACTACCGCGCGGCCGGCGCGGAGATCGCGCCCGACGCGGCGTCCGCCTGGGCCGCCGCCGATCTGCTGGTCAAGGTCAAGCAACCCACCGAGGACGAGTGCGCGCTGTTCGCGCCGGGCGTGACCTTCTTCGGCTACACGCACACCGAGACCCGGCCGTGGCTGGTCGATGCCTTCCTCGAGCGCGAGATGACTGTGATCTCGTTCGAGCGTGTGCGCGGGGCCGACGGCTCACTGCCCCTGCTCGCGCCGATGAGCCGCATCGCCGGGCACATGTCGGTGGTTATCGGCGCCCAGCTCCTGCAGACTGCCCACGGTGGCCCGGGTGTGATGCTGGGCGCGACGCCCGGGGCGGGAGCGTGCGAGGTGGTCGTCATCGGCGGCGGCACCGTCGGCGAGTACGCGGCACGTGCCGCCTCGGCGCTCGGCGCGCAGGTGACGGTCTTCGAGCTGCGCGAAGAGCGCCGTGCCGAGTTGGCACGCGCGCTGCCGGGCGTGCGCGTCCTGGCGCCGGAGCCCGACGCGGTCGCGGCCGCGGTGGGCGAGGCGTGGCTGGTAGTCAACGGTGCGACCGTCCCCGCGGACTCGGATGCTCACGTGGTCACGCGCGAGATGGTGCGGGCGATGCGCGTGAGCGCGGTCATCATGGACGTGACCGGTGACCTGCGCGGCGCAATCGAGACCTCGGTGCGCCACACCACGCACTCGCAGCCGACCTACGTGGAGGAGGGCGTCACGCACTACGTGGTCCTGAACATCCCGGGAGTGGTGCCGCGCACCTCGGCGCTGGCGCTGCAGGCGGCCACGCTGCCCTATCTGCTGAAGATCGCGACCATGGGCGTGGACGCGGCCCTGGCCGATGACCCGGGCCTCGCCGCCGGACTGCTGTGCCGCAACGGCGAGCCGGTCGCCGCCGACATCGTCGAGCAGGCCACGCGGCGGAGCTGAGGGCATGAACGGCGTGCGAGGGAGGGGGCTTTCTTGTAAGAAAGCTCCCTCCCCCGACCGCTGCGCGGTCTTCCCCTCCCGCAAAGAACTGCAATCTGCGCGCGGAGACTCTGCGGGTGAGCGGACGCGTCTTCGCGCACGGGACGGCTCGCGCGGAACCAACCGGACGGCACGACGTGACAGGGTCAGGACGTGGCAGGGGCGACCGGTCCCCGCGGCCAGCTTGCGCGCTCCGTCCCGCCCTTCGGGCGGACCTGCGCGCGCATCGACGGGCACGCCCAAGTCCCCTCGGCTGTCGCATGGCGCGTCAGCACTCCTCGGTCTTCGCGGAGGCGCATGGACCGTCGGCGTCGAAACGCGCAGTACCATCCCGCACGTCACGCACGGAGGGCCGACAATGCAGGAGCTGATCCTGGCGGCGCTGGTTCTGGGCACGTTCTCGGGCGTTGACCTCGAGCACCTGCTCGACACGCCGATCCTGGGTGCCGAGACGGTAATCGAGGTCACGGGCGAGGACCTGCTCGCTCATGGTGAGGGCATGGTCGCCGAGCAGCGCGATGGCGAGGCGGTGGTGATGACCGGCGCCGACTTCTTCTTCGAACTCACCCTCGACCTGGAGCCGGGTACCTACAGCCTGGCGATCGACTCAAGCGCCCCCGACCGCGGCTCTGACTCCCTGTGGCTGCTGGTCGATGGCGAGAGGCAGCCGCAGCCGATCCTGCCGCCCGTGGGCCCCATCGCCGAACGCGTCGGCGGCTTCACCATCAACCAGGCCGGCCCACACACCGTGCGCCTGGCCCTGCGGGAGGCGCCCGGACAGGTGATCCGCGCCGTACGCCTGCGCCGCAATGCCCTGAACATCCCGCAGGAGCCGATGCTCGCGGAGCTGGCGGGGCAGCACCCGCGGCTGTACTTCACCGCCGACGACATCCCGGCCATGCGCGCGCGGCTGCAGGACCCGCGCGTGCGCCGGTACTACCGCCCTGAGGGCGCGCTCACCCGCACGCCGCCCGCCTTCAACCCCGGCGGCCGCAACGGTGGCGCCTTCCGCCGGCTGCCCAACTATGCTCTCTCCTACGTCCTCGAGCCCACGCCGGAGAAGCTGGAGGGGATCATCGCCTGGCTGGAGATGGCGACCACCTACCCGCACTGCGGCGTGGACCTCGACGCCGAGTATTTCACCGAGGGCATTGCGCTGACGTACGACTGGCTCTACCACGACCTGCCGCCCGACCTGCGCGACCGCGTGCGCGACACCATCGTGCGCCAGACCACCGAGGTCTACAAGGCATCGCTGAGCGGACACTCCGGCGGCGGACTCAACTTCCAGCAGAACCACTACTGGTACTCGCACCTGGCCCTGATCCTGGGCGCCGCCGCGGTCTACGGCGACGTGCCGGCGGCGCGTGAGTGGCTGGCGTGGGGCTGGGACCGTGCCGAGCGCATCTTCATCACCTTCAGCCCCGACGGCGCCTTCCACGAGGGCCCGGCCTACTGGGACTTCTCCATGCCCACGCTCTACATGCTGGTGGACCTGTATGAGCGCTGCACCGGCCTGCGCGTGCCGTGGGCCGACACCGGCCTGCACGGCCAGGCGGTCTTCCGCTTCCACCACATGTACCCGGGCATGGCGTTCA
>CAZTZN010000131.1:0-13177 GCA_964617715.1 uncultured Armatimonadia bacterium
AGGGCGAGGACGCGCACCAGGAGTTCGTCGCACGCACCCGCCGCGATGTGCTCGAACTCAACGACGCGCTGGACGTGGACCTGGTGCGCCCGGCCTACTGGCGCTATCCGCACAAGCCGACGAGACGCCTTGACGAGTACACGTTCTTCTACGGCGAGGAAGACGGCGAGTGGTGGGTCATGCGCTTCGACCCCGAGACCGAGCTGTTTCAGGAGGTGGACCGCGCGCAGCGTCCGGAGCCCACCATCGAGGACGTGGTCCGCGCGACCGAGCAGTCGGAGGCCGCGGCCGACCGGTCGAGCGAACCCTCGCCGGAGAGTTTCCCCGACCTGCTCGCCGCCGTCGAGTACTACGATGATCGACGGGCGATACCGGGCTTCGGCACCGGCGTGTCGGTCCCGCGCGAGCGCCACTGGCTGGAGGCGATGGCGCTGGAGCCGGAGCTGGTGCGCCGCTACCTGGTGGCCCGGGCGAAGATCAACACCAGGACGATCCCGGTGATGGCGCAGATGGGGCTGAAGATCCTGTTCGGCGGCGGCGACTTCGCCGGCAAGAACGGCCCGCTCTACTCCCCCCAGGCCTTCCACGACTGCATGCTGCCCGCGCTGCAGATCGTCTCGCAGTGCTGCGATGAACACGACTGCTGGCACTTCTTCGCCAGCGACGGCAACCTGTGGCCGGTGGCCGAGGACCTGTTCGGCAACTCCGGCGTACACGGCTTCTACGAGATCGACCGCCGATGCGGAATGGACCTCAATCGCCTGCGGGACACCTTCCCGCACCTGCGGCTGTGTGGGGGCATCGCGTCGGAGACGCTGCACATGGGCACGGTGGAGGAGGTCATCGCCGAAACGCGGTCGGCGCTGGACGTGGCCCGCGAGCGCGGCCAGATCGTCGTGGGGGTCTCGAACCAGGTGGTGCCGGCGACGCCGCTGGAGAACTTCGACGCCATGATGGCCACCCTGCACGAGCAGCCGTAGCGTGCCCCCACCCCCGACACGCGACTGCGGCCGGCGGGACGTGCGGGGGACGCCCGATCGATCCGGGAGGGATCGGAGGGCGCTACCAGACTGCGCCGCCCTCGGGCTGGGTCGCCGCCTTGGTCACGATCACGTTGGCGGCGCGGGGGCCCTTGGGGCTCTCCTCGATGTCGAATTCGACTTCCGAACCCTCGGTGAGGCTACGGTAGCCCTCACCGGCGATGGCCGTGTAGTGCACGAACACGTCCTCGCCGGTGTCCTGCTCGATGAAGCCGTAGCCCTTCGCGTCGTCGAACCACTTGACGATGCCCTTCGCCATGCGCGCGTCCTCCATCGGGCAACGAGTGTGCGGCCTGGGGTTGGCATGTGCATCGTGGCACGTTCACCACCACAGAGGTACGCCCGCCCGTCGCGGCACGAAGCACGGCGCGGTAGCCACCAGCAACCGCAGTATGCGGCTAGAATTATACCGACGCAGGGGGAAAACGCAAGAAGATGGGCATATTCACATCCCTCGGTCACCTGCGCGCCACAGATGTAAACGGCCCATAGGAGCGCGCCCCCTCCCCCCGACCGCCCGGGCCCGCAGTCCGCGTGAGCCCCGCGCCATCGGCTCAGAAGGTCAGCACTCGGTCACTGTCGGTCACCCATGCCGACAGCTCGGCCATGGTGGCCTTCTGAGCGCCCTCGTAGTAGGGCTGGCCTTTCAGGACGCCGCAGCGCACCTGACAGGTCCCGCATACCTTCACCGGGATGCCGCTCCCGATGAGTTCCTTGAGCATCGCCACGAGATCCTCCGAGCCTTCGATGGGCTCCAGGCCGTCTCGGGCAAGGTCCACGGCGTCGTTCATGAGGAAGATGCGCACGGCCGCCCCGTCATCGGCCAGCCGTGCCCCCAGACGCAATGCGTTCCAGGTTATGTCGGTTCCGTCGTAGGGATTGCGATTGAGGACGAGCAGCACATTCATACCGGACTCCTCTTGAAATGCCCGTGCGCGCCACTGTGAAGCTGCCGCGCACGGGAATGCTTGCCGGCCCGGGTGTCCTTCCGGCCCCGCGGAGATGGTGCCGTTACTGCTGAGCCGGCGGAGTGCTCTCCTGCGATTCGGCCGTGTCTTGGTCCCGATGTGCGAGTCGTTGCTCCTCGGCGAACTGCGCGGCCTGCACATCCACGGCTCTGACCGAGATGTGCGTGATCCACGCCATGAAACCGATGAACAGGCCGCCGCCGATGAAGGTGATGGTGTTTCCGCCGCCCAGGTACATCATCGCCACCGCAACGATGCCGAGCACGAAGGCGGCGATCAGCATGGGCTTGTTGACGCTGGTGTGCAGGTCGTGCACGCCCCACTCGTCCCTCGGGAGCAGTACGCCGGCCTGTTGCAGGTCTCTGAGCGACACGGTCGATCCCTCCACGGCACTCATCAGCCTTCAGTCGCAAGTCATCAGCCGATGGCCCTGCCGTTGCCTGCGACTTGCGATCGGTGGCTAGCTCGGCATTTCCTCTTCGGTATCCCAGAAGAACTGGAAGAACTGCGAGACGTTGAACTGCAGCCGCCCGGTGCGCAGGTTCACCAGCATCAGCGGGCAGTCCACGGCGTTGGCGATGCGGAAGGTCTTGTCGCCCCACACTGTGCGCCGGATCCAGCTCTCGCGCGAGGCGCCCAGCATGAGCAGGTCGAAGTCGCGCGAGCGCTCGATGATAGTCTGTACCACGTCGCCGGATTCAATGCGGATGCGGAAGCGCTGCCGGCGCCGTTCGTCGGCATCGGTCTCTATCGGGGGCGCGTCGAGGGAGCTGATGGCCTGCCTGAGATCGGCGGCGCGTTCGGCCCGCTGCTGGGGTGTCAGTTCCTCGCCGACGATGTGCAGCAGTTCAATGTACGCGCCTTCGGCCTCCGCCATCGGCGCCGCCAGCCCCGCCATCAGGTGGCCGTGACGCGGGTGCTGGATCGGCACGAGGATGCGGCGGGCGGGCAGCTCCACGTCGCCACGGACCACCACCACGTTGGCGTTGGACTCTTTCACGATGCGATCGATGTTGCTCCCCACCACCGTGCGCGGGTCGCTGCTGCGCCCCCGCCAGCCCATGATGACGAAATTGCAGTCCTGCTCCACCACCGTATCGATGATGGCGTCGGCCGGCCGATGGCCGACCCGGATGAGCGCGTTCGGGGTCAGGCCCATCTGTTCGGCGCTTCTCATCGTCTGGTCCATGATCGGCCGAATCTCATCGACGAACCTGCGCCCGACGCTCACCGGGAGCTGGTCGGGCACGGTGATCACGTGCAGCAGGACGACCTGACCGGGCTCGGCGTGCAGAATGGAGGCGGCGACCTCGAGCAGGTTGTCCACCGTGTTGGGGTTGGCGACCGGGACCAGCACGCTGAAGCGTTCGCGATCGATGCGCAGGCGCTCCTCGACGACCACGGGTGTGACCTCTTCCTCACGCTCGCGCCTGGAGGCGTAGAAGTGGTAGATGAGCAGCCCGCTGCCCAGCCAGCCCAGGATCACGAACCACGCCAGCGCCGACACCTTGAACAGCACCAGCGCCAGCGCGAGCTGCAGCACGATCGCGACGATGGGCAGATAGGGGAAGAAGGGAGTGAGATAGCCGTAGGCGAGCTTGTCGCCATACTTGCGGCGGATGGTGATTACCGCCATGTTGACCTGCATGAAGACCAGCAGGAACATGATGTCCGCCGCGGCCGCCACATCGTGGATATGGGGTATGCCCACGGCCATGATGATGATGAGCGCGCCGGAGAGCGCCAGGGCCAGATACGGAGTGCGCGTCCTCGGGTGTACGGTGGAGAACACCCCGGGCAGATTGCGGTCGCGCGCCATCGAGAAGGAGATGCGCGTAGAGGAATACGTGGTCGCATTCAGCGCGCTCATGGTCGAGAGCAGGGCCCCGATCAGCAGCAGCACCTGGCCCAGCGGCATGAACTGCTCGGCCGCGCGCAGCAGGCCCAGCTCCTTATACTCGCCAAGCCACTGCCACGAGGGCACGGAGCTGCCGGTGTCAACCGCGCCGATGCAGACGAAGGCCACCAGCAGGTAGATCGGGATGACGATGGCGAGCGAGAGCAATATCGCCTTGGGGATCGACCGCCTGGGGTTCTTTACCTCCTCGGCCGACTGCACGATGAGGTCATAGCCCTCGTAGGCGATGTAGGTCAGCCCCATCGCGCCGAACACCCCGAGCAGCCCCCGGGGGGCCAGTGGCTGAAAGGCCTGTAGGCGGGTCGGGTCCGAGAAGATCACTCCCAGCCCGCTGACGACGAAGATGCCGATGATGGCGATCTTGCCCAGCGTCACGATGTTGCCTACAAAGCCCGTCTCCGAAGCGCCCTTGTAGTTGATGTAGATGAAGGTCAGCGCGATTGCGGTCGCGACCAGCTTGGTGAAGATGACGGGAGGGATGCCGAGGGTGCCGATGTGAAGCGCGGACAGGGTCTCGACCAGATAGGAGGCGAAGCCCAGGGCGTACAGACTGCCGGCCACCGCCTGCGCGAACCACGACATCCAGCCCGCCATGAAGGCGTTGGCGCCGGGCAGGCCCTGCCGGACCCACACGTAGGCGCCGCCGGCCACGGGGATGGCCGAGCCCAGCTCGGCGTAGACCATGGCGGTGAGCAGCGTCACCACGCCGTTGAGGGCGAAGGCGACGATGAGGGCAGGCCCCGCCTCGCCCGCGGCAAGGCCGGTGAGCACGAAGATGCCCGCGCCGATCATGGCGGCGACGCCCACCATGGTAATGTCGAACAGGCCGAGATCGCGACTCAACTCGGTGGGGGGCGCCTGGGCGCGCGCGGGCCGCTGTGCACTCATGGCGGCTGGCTTTGCTCCTGTGCAATCACGATGGTGGCGCGTGATGCGTGGCGGCGAGCGCCGATTCAGATCGCGGTCGTCCGAAGACCGACCGGGCTCCCTGCTGTCGGCCAGGGTATCGCCCACCACGCGATCGGCCAAGGCCAGGCAGGTGGGAGATTGGTCCGGCACAATTGAGCAGGTTCTGACGCAGGGGAATGTACCATCAACGCACGCATTGTGTCAAATGCGCGGGCGGGCAGGCGCGGCCGGCGTCCGCTTGCCCGCCCGTGACCGATATGATAATATCACGCCCGGTTGACCAAACGTGACGGGAGGCCCTGGTTGATGCGACCCGAAGACGCTCGCAGGGACGCCTGGCGCCGGGTGCTGCTGGCGCTGATGCTCTTCGGCGGCATCGGGCTCACCTACCTGATCTTCAATGTGAGCCGCTTCGAGCGTCTCGGCGACGTCAACGCCATGGACTACGCGCAGATCGCGCGGCATGTCGCCCGTGGCGAGGGCTTCACCACCAGCTTCATCAAGCCCCTGAGCCTGGTGCACGTGCGCCGGCTGGAACGCCACCCCGACCTCACCTACCCGCCGCTGCATATCATGTGGACCGCCGGCATGATCCGGTTGCTGGGCAGCAATGACCGGGCGGTGTCACACGCGTCCGGGCTGGCCTTTCTGCTGACCATGCCGGTGGTCTTCTGGCTGGCGCTGCGGATGTTCGACTGGCGCACGGCGGTGCTGGCGACCGCCTTGTGCGGCACGCACATCACGCTGCTGGGGTACGCCGTCTCCGGCCTGGAGGCGCCGCTGCTCGGGCTGCTGCTGACCCTGGCGCTGGTGTGTCTGTACAACGTCGCCACCACCGAGAGCAGGGAGCTGCCGTGGGCCGGAGCGGCGGGCGTGCTCATGGGTCTGATCTACCTCACCAAGTACGTCTGGGTCGTCGCTGCCCTGCCGGTGCTGATCTACCTGGTGCTGGTCAGGCCCGAGCGACGGCTGGCCCGGGCGGGAATCTTCGTCGCTCTGCTGGTCGTGGTCGCCCTGCCGTGGCTGATCCGCAACTACAACGTGGCGGGCAGCCCGTTCTTCACGCTGCGCACCTATGAGATGTTCGGCCAGACTCGGGCCCACCCGGCCAACACCATCTACCGCACCTTCCGCGACCACTACCAGTCGTACCTGTCGTTCGTGGTGGAGAACCCGCGGGCGGTGTTCGAGAAGTTCCGGCGGGGGATGAACACCTTCTACGCATCCTTCCCCAGCCTGGGCGGGCTGTTCGTCACCCCGTTCTTCCTGGTGGCGATACTGGTGCGGCTGGGGCGCCCGCCGGTGGAGCGGATGCGGCTGCTGGTCTACGCGATCATGATCGTGGTCGCGGCCTCGCTCTCACTGATCATCGCGGCACCGCGCCTGATGGCGCCGGTGGCTCCGGTCGTCATCGTGATCGCGACGGCCTTCTTCTGGCGTCTGCTCGACGCCCGATTGCAGAGCGTCATCGATGACCGCCGCCGCATCCGTTGGATGGCGGCCGCGGTGGGACTGCTGGTGCTGCTGCAGATGCAGCCGTACCTGACCGAGGTCACGCCTGACAGGCCTTACAACGCTCCGGGCACAACTGCGCTCGAGAATGCCGCAGCCCAGGTGGCCGAGATGACCACGGGCCCGGTGCTTACCGACGCCCCGTGGATCGTGGCGTGGATATCCGATCGTGATGCCGTGTGGCTGCCACAGACGGAGACCGACTTCCACAAGATCGAGGACGCCGTGGGGCGCTTCGAGTGGCTCTTTCTCACCCCCGACGTGGCCCGCAGGGCCGAGGTCGAGAAGCTGGAACAGTGGGCCAATGCTTGGGTGGCGGCCCAGCGGGGTGATGCCCGCTACCTCGGCTTCGTAGTCTCGGCCCGGCTCAGCGACGGTCGTTGGGTGCTGATGCGGCGCACGTCGGATGAGTAACGACCATCCGCCGGGCGTCGCCGCCGGCGGGGCATGGCTGAAGGGGACGATTGTGCTGACGAAGGAGACGGCCGAGGCCGAGCCCGGTCCCGCGGAGCCGGCGGGGGGCGAGGGCGAATCGATCACCTGCGCGCACTGTGGGGCGCTGGTCGAGGCGGATCAGAGGTCATGCCCCCAGTGTGGACACGCCGTGTACCGCACCTGCTTCTGCGGATGGCGCATCCCCGCCACCCAGGCCGTCTGCCCCAACTGCGGCGCCGACTGGTCTCAGAGCATGCGGGTGGCGCGCAAGTCCCGCAGCCGCACGCCGAGAAGGAAAAGGATGCTGCGCCATGCGGCGATCGGGGCGGGAGCCGCCCTGCTGCTGGCGTTCATTGCCTATGCGCTCATAACCGCGCTGGCGGCGACGGCCACCGACAGCAACCTGCCTCAGAGCATCCTCGACCGCGTGGCACTGGCGGGACAGGGCCTGGGTCGCATCGCCGCGGGAACCTGGGCGGCCATCGCCCGCCACGCCGGAACGGTTGCGTCCGTGCTGGCCATCGCCGCCCTGGGCGCCGCCGTCGGTGTGGGCTTGTACATATTCAAGCTCAGCTCACGCGGCCACCGCTCACGGCACAGCACGCGGCGGATGGTGCGCAAGCGGCGCAGATAGCAGAGGTGCCCGATGAGTCATGCCCCCGCTGGGGCCGAACCGGCCTCAGAGCCTGAGCAGCAGGATCAGCCACTGGTCACGCCGCTCACCGGCGTGGTCGCGGTGCTGCTGGTAGTGTGCTTTGCTCCCTACCTCAGGTGGATGTGGGATATCTGGTGGCGCAGTGACTACTACGGGCACGGCCCGCTGGTGCCGCTGATCTCTGCCTATCTGGTCTACACGCGCCGACACGAGTTCACTCGGGCTGATGACGCTCACAACCTGTGGGGGCTGCCACTCATCGGCCTGGGCCTGGTGCTCTACTCGGTGGCCGTATTCCTGGACGTGAACTTCCCGCAGGGGTTCGCGATGATCCTGGTCATCGCCGGCCTGGTGGTGCTGCTCTACGGCTGGGGCCGCGCGAAGGTGATCGCCTTCCCCATCATCTTCCTGACGTTCATGGTGCCGGTGGGGCGGCTGCTGGTTACTCAGTTCTCTAATCCGCTGCAGCTCGCCTCCGCCGCGATCGCCTCCCGGGTGCCGATGCTGCTGGGCATTCCGGTGCAGGTGTACGGCACCACCGTCAGCATCCCCGAGTACACCTTCGAAGTCGCGCAGGCGTGCAGCGGACTCAAGTCCACCATCGCCATGAGCGCCCTGGCCGCGCTGTTCGCCTACCTGGTGGTCGCGCCCATGTGGAAGCGCCTGGTCATCTTCATTGCCGGGGCGCCGGTGGCGCTGGCGGCCAACACCGTGCGCATCAGCTTCACGCTCATCCTCGGCCGCGCCTTCGGCGGCGCGGCGGCCGAGGGGTTCTTTCACACCTTCTCGGGCCTGCTGGTGTTCCTGCTGGGTCTGGCGGGACTGTTCGCCGTGGCGGCGGTGCTCAAGTGCGACAGAATGCGCGAAGACATCTGGTAGCGATCGCGGCCATGCTGCTGGGGATCGGCCTGATGGCCTATGCCCGCCATGCCCGCCCCCAGCGGGCCAGCTATGCCGTGGACTTCTCCCGGATCCCCATGGAGATTGCCGGCATGCAGGGCCGTGAGCTGCCCAATGACCCCGAGGTGGTGAAGTATCTCGAGGCCGACCAGATGCGCATCATCGCCTACGGCGAAGGCCCCGAGCAGGTGGTCGCCAGCGTGATCTACGGCTCAAGCTGGCGCACGGTGCACACCCCGGCGCAGTGCTACCCGGCGTCCGGCTGGTCGGTGGTGTGGGAGGAGGACACCATCATCAACACCACCGTGCCCCTGCCGCACCCGCCTCCGCTCATGGGCCGGGTCATGCGCGTGGAGCACGAAGGAAAGGCGGAGCTGGTGCTGTTCATCTTCGCGCACAAGGGCGGCACCTCCATCGACTACGCCGAACACTCGTGGGCGGTCGCCACCGGCCCCCCCGGCGCCGGCGGACTGTCGCTGCTGCTCAGCACCCCCATCGCGCCCGGAGACACCGAGGCGGCCGCCCGCGCCCGTCTGGCGAGCGTTGCCGCGGAACTCTATCCCCACGCCGTGGCGTTCTGGTACAGGGACCAGACCACCTCTTGAGGTCGGCGCCTGTGCCTCCCTCAGAGGCAACTGTGACCTTTGAGTTTGTCAGGACGTTGTGCTATACTGGCCGAGAACTCCATCGATCCGCTCCCCCCAGGGATCCTGAAAGGGGCACATGCTGTGACATATCGCTACGCCTCATACGCCATCATCATGTTCGCCATGGTGGCGATGTTCGCCGGCTGCGGCAACAGCCCGGTCGCCGTGGTGGACGGTGTCAAGATAACCGAGAGGGAGTTTACCGACCGGCTGATCTCCACCTTCGGCCACGACATGCTCCGCGACATGATCGACCGTGAGCTGCTGCGGCAGGCCGCCGCCGACGCCGGGATCGAGATCACCGAGGAGCAGCTCGATCAGGAGATCCAGCAGGCTAAGGCGCAGTTCGACTCTGAAGAGCAGTTCAACCAGTGGCTGGCCGGGCGCAACCTCACCCAGGACGAGTGGCGCGAGCACGTGCGCATGATGATGATCACGCGCGCGCTGGCGCTCAAGGACGTGCAGTACACCGAGGAGGACCTCAAGAAGTTCTTCGAGGAGAACAAGGAGCGCTTCGCCCGGCCCGCGCTGGTCTCCCTGAGTGAGATCGTGGTCAACTCCAGGGCGGACGCCGAGGAGGTGCTGGCCGAGTTGAAGAAGGGCGAGACCAGCTTCGGCGACCTGGCGCGGCGCTACTCGCTCTCGCCCGCCACCAAGGACCGCGGCGGGGAGCGCCCGGAGATGCCCATCCACAACATCCCCATCGAGAGCATTCGTGAGGTCGCCAGGAGTCTGCCCATCGGCCAGGCCAGCGAGCCCATCGCCGCCGAGGGCCAGTGGTATATCATCATGATCCGCGACCGCAAGCCCGCCCGTCCGGGGTCGTGGGAGGAGGACCACGAACTCATCAAGCAGCAGTACGAGTTGGCCAACGCCCGCCCCCTGGAGGACATCCTGAAGGAGCAGATCCGCAACTCTCACATCACCATCGTGGATCCGCGTTTCCAGGACCTCAACGAGGTGTACACCGCAGTACCGTCCACGATTCCGCAGTTCGGGGCTCAGAGCCCGGCCTCGGTCGGCGCCGGGGAGCAGACCCCGGCGAATCTGCCCGCCGACACACCCGCTCAGGAGGCGCCTGCCCGGGGTGAGTAGCGCCGCGTTCACCCGGACGGAGAGTACCGGGCCGGTCGGCCCGCATGGTTGCTGATGGATGGATTCGACGAACTGGTCAGGGTGATGGCGCGGCTGCGCGCACCCGATGGTTGTCCGTGGGACAGAGAGCAGACACACAGCTCTCTGCGCCCATATCTGCTCGAGGAGGTCTACGAAGCACTCGAGGCCATCGACGCGGAGGACTGGCCGCGGTTGTGCGACGAGCTGGGCGATGTGTTGTTGCAGGTGGTCTTTCACGCGCAGCTCGCCGCCGAGCGTGGTGACTTCAACATCAACGACGTCGCTGCGGCGATCGTGACCAAGCTCAAGCGCCGGCACCCGCATGTGTTCGGCGACACCACGGTGGCCGACAGCGACGAGGTGGTCGATCGCTGGGAGCAGCTCAAGCGCGAGGAGACCGGCTACCACGAACGCGAGTCCGCTCTCGACGGCATTCCGGAGGCCCTGCCGGCCCTGCAGTACGCGCACAAGCTGCAAAAGCGTGCCGCCCGGGCCGGCTTCGACTGGGACGACATCGCCGGCCCGCGCGCCAAGATCGACGAGGAACTGCGCGAGGTCGATGAGGCCGGCGAAGCCGCCATCGAGCACGAGATCGGCGACCTGCTGTTCGCCATCGTGAACTACGCCCGCTTCCGTGGCGTGGAACCGGAGAGCGCGCTGCGGCGGGCCAACGCGCGTTTCGCACGCAGGTTCCGCGCGGTGGAACGGGCGGCGGGCAGCACAGAGCGACTGCAGGAGATGGACCTGACAGAGATGGACGAGCTGTGGGAGCGGGCCAAGGCAGAGGAGGCGTGAGCTGAGCAAGCCGGGCGCGACGGCCTCGCCGGTATCGGGGGCGCACGCGGCCGGTATGCGCACCTTCGGCGCGATGCGACTCGACAGGTTCCTCAAGAACACCGGGATCATCAAGCGACGCACCCTCGCCAAGCGGCTCTCCGACGAGGGCAATATTCAGGTGGACGGCCGCACGGCCAAGCCCAGCACCAGCGTGTCGCCGGGCGACCGCATTCGCGTGCACATCGGGATGCAGATCGCCGAGTACGAAGTGGTGGCGCTGGCCGAGCGCCCGGTGCCCCGATCCGCGCGCGACGACTACGCGCGGCTGGTTCATTCCGAGCGTATCCGCCCGCTCAGCGACCTGTAGCCCGCAACGCCGGCCATGCATCCAGGGAGCGGGCGGCCCCGGGGGTTCACATAGGGCGATGTACCGGCCGTGAGGCACACGACAACGCCAGTGCAACAGCACCTCACGCTGCCTGACAAGCGTGGAAATCACAGGGAGGACGACAGATGGGTCTCGACAAGCACGTGTTTCTGTTCACCGAGGATGCCGAACCGATTATCGCGGAGCTGGAGCGCCAGGGCCGCGGCATCAAGGACCTGCTGGGCGGCAAGGGCTCTAACCTGATGCTCATGACCAACGCCGGCATCCCGGTGCCGCTGGGCTTCAGCATCGACACCGACTCATGCATCGCGTACCTCGAGAATGACAAGCAGATCCCCGACGGGCTGCAGGCCGAGGTCGAGCGGGCCATGGGCGAGCTGGAGGCGGCCGTCGGCAAGAAGTTCGGCGACCCGTCCAACCCGCTGCTGGTATCCGTGCGCTCCGGCGCCAAGTTCAGCATGCCGGGCATGATGGACACGGTGCTCAACCTGGGCATGAATGACGAGGTCGCGGCCGGCATGGTTGAACTCTCCGGCGATGAGCGCTTCGTCTATGATGCCTACCGCCGCTTCATCATGATGTTCGCGGACGTGGTCAAGTCCGCCGACCGCGAGCTGTTCGAGGAGGCCCTCACCAAGGTCAAGGCCGAGGAGGGTGTCCAGGAGGACGTGGATGTCTCCGCCGCCGGCCTCAAGAAGGTCGTCGAGATGGAGAAGGAGATCTACGAGCAGGCCGTGGGCGAGCCCTTCCCCACCAATCCGGTGGACCAGCTCATGCAGGCGGTCGAGGCCGTCTTCAGCTCCTGGGACAATGACCGCGCCATCGCCTATCGCGAGATCCACGGCATTCCCCACTCGCTGGGCACCGCCGTCAACGTGCAGATGATGGTCTTCGGCAATCTGGGCGATGACTCGGGCACCGGCGTGGCCTTCACCCGCAACCCGGCCACCGGCGAGAAGGAGATCTACGGCGAATTCCTGTTCAACGCCCAGGGCGAGGACGTAGTCGCCGGCATCCGCACTCCACTGCCTATCAGCGAGCTGGAGCGCGAGATGCCGGAGATCTACAGACAGTTCCTCGACATCTGCAAGAAGCTTGAGAGCTTCTACCACAACATGCAGGACGTCGAGTTCACCATCGAGCAGGGCAAGCTGTGGATGCTGCAGACCCGCGACGGCAAGCGCACCGCACAGGCCGCCATCAAGATCGCGTCCGACATGGTCAGCGAGGGCCTGGTCACCGAAGAGGAGGCCGTCATGATGGTCGAGCCCGCGCAGCTCGACCAGCTCCTGCACCCGCAGTTCGACCCCGAGACCAAGCCTGAGGCCATCACCAGGGGTGTGGACGCCTCGCCCGGCGCCGCCTCCGGCCAGGTGGTATTCACCTCCGAAGACGCCGATGCGTGGGCCAAGCAGGGCAAGCGCGTGATTCTGGTCCGCCACGAGACCTCGCCCGAGGACATCCGCGGCATGGCCGCCTCCGAAGGCATCCTGACCACCACCGGCGGCAAGACCTCCCACGCCGCCATCGTCGGCCGCCAGATGGGCAGGCCGTGCGTCGTCGGCGCCGGCGACGTGGAGCTGGACTACGCGAACAAGCAGTTCCGTGTGGGCGACACCGTCATCAACGAGGGCGACTGGATCTCCATCGATGGGTCCACCGGCGAGGTCATGCTGGGGCAGGTCGAGACCATGCCGTCGGACATCATCCAGGTGCTCACCGGCGCCAAGAGCCCCGAGCAGTCCGAGATGTACACCATGTTCGCCAACCTCATGGGCTGGGCGGATGACGTGCGCTCGCTACGCGTGCTCACCAACGCGGACACGCCCGAGGACGCGACCACCGCGCGCAAGCTCGGCGCGCAGGGCATCGGCCTGACCCGCACCGAGCACATGTTCTTCGGCGAGGAGCG
>CAZTZN010000132.1:0-13093 GCA_964617715.1 uncultured Armatimonadia bacterium
CACCTGGTAGGCTCGACGCCCAAGCGCCAGTGCGGCATCGTGCTGGAGGCCGGCCACCTGCGCGCCGAGCACCGGCCGCTGCTGCCGGTCGAGATCTACGGCAGTGCGCTCTCGTCGGTCGCGCGTGGGTCGAAGGAGATCGGCTTCTTCCACTACGTGCATCTGATGCAGCGCACCGAGGCCGGCCAGACCCAGGGCGATTCAGCCTTCACGTCGGTGCGTGGCTGCTACGACCTGCTGGAGCGCATCGACCCGTGGCTGGAGGGCGCGGCGCCGGTCAGGCGCGTGGCGCTGCTCTACTCGCGGGCGTCGGACGAGTACTTCTCGTTTTATACCTATCCGGAGCCCAACCTGGACGTGCTGACCCACAACACCGACGATCCGCGCTACCCCTTCCTCGCGCAGAAGGAGGTCCTTTACTACCTGCTGCGCGCGGGGATCCCCACCGATCTCTACTACCTCGATCAGGTGAGCGCGGAGGAGCTGGCCGACTACGAGGCGATCGTGGTGCCCTTCCCGTTCGCGGTCGGCGAAGAGCGGGCGGCGCTGCTTGAGGGCCTGGCCGAAGCGGGCAAGATGCTCATCGTCATCTCCGAGTTCGGCAGCGTTGACGAGATGGGCGTGCCCCACGAGCGCCCGGTGTTGCTCGACCTGTTGGGGCTGGCGGAGGTACCGAGCGGGGAGAAGACCGGCAACCTTGAGGTGCTGGCGAGCTTGCATCCCAAGGACGGGGAGTTCACCGTCTACGAGACCGTGATGCCGACGGAGGAGACCGAGACCCTCGCGACTGTGGATGGAACGAGCGCGGTCACGCTCCATCTGTTCGGCGAGGGCGCGGCCCTCTTCCTCGCGGGCGAGTTCGGGATCGATCTGCCCGCGAACTACGACAACGAGGCGCGCGACCGCACCGTGCGCATCATGCCCTCGGAACTGTCCCGAGGTCACGCGCGATTGCTCGGCGAGATCGTGGACGAGCTGGCCCTCGCCGATTGGCTCGTGCCGGAGGACGATGTCGAGCTGGCCCTGATGCGCAATGCCGCCGGCGACTACCTGTTGTTCGCTATCAACTGGGAGGAGCACGCCACGACGGTGACCGCGCGGCTGCCCGAGGACGTGGGCGCCGGCGGCTCGGGATTCGCGCTGCTGCCCGACGGCAGCGTCGTGGACGCCTCCGTGGCTGTGGCCGATGGCGCGGCCGTTCTCGACCTGGCGCCACAGGAGGCCGTGGTGCTGCGCCTGGCCGGGCGGTAGGCGCACGGTGTGGGACCGAAAGCCCAACCTGCGCGGAGGAGGCGTGCCCGCCGGAGGCCGCGGCCTGCAGCCTGTGACTTGTGACTTATGCCTCGTTCTTCTTGCAGGAGAGGTCGGTGAGGAGGGCGAAATGCCGCGGTTGGCGGAGCAGCCGCGCTCGGCCGTCGCGTTGACACGTGCGCGAATGGTGTCATATAATGACGCACGCACGGGCGACCGTGGCTCTGAAGGGAGCATGGCGCATGACGAGGACTAGCCGGGCCCGGGGACTTATCGGTGTGTACGGCCTGCTGGCAGGCCTGATGCTGTGCTCGGTGGCGGTCGCGCAGGATGTGGACAGCGACTTCGCCGAGGCCGTCAGCTTGTTCCACGAGCGGTCATACCCGGCCGCCATCCGTCAGCTTGAGGCGGTGACGGCGGCTTCGCCCGACAACGAGGCGGCATGGTACTACCTTGGTGTCGCCAGGTTCCGCACCGGTGAACTCGAGGACGCCCTCAAGGCGCTGCAGCAGGCGCAGCAGCTCCGGCCGGGGCGGCCGGGCATCTCGCTGTACATCGGCCAGATCTACGAGCAGCTCGGTGGCTTCGATGAGGCCGTTCGTGCCTACCAGGACGAGCTGCGCCACCGGCAGTTCAAGAACCTGGCCGAGGTGTACAACGCGCTGGGGCGAGTCTACTACCTGGCGGGGCGCTACTTCGATGCCATCGAAGCCACCACCGAGGCGCTCGACCACAACCCTGACTACGTCGAAGCGCTGTTCTACCGTGGCCTGGCCCACCACCAGGAGGAGGACTACGAGAAGGCGCTGCGCGATTTCGTGCGCGCCGAGGAGATCCTCGATGAGTGGAACACGCTCAGCCGCCGCCTCGATCGGCTGATCGAGCGCGAGGCCCAGGGCAGTCTGTCACCCGAGGTGCAGCGGCAGAAGCAGCAGGTACAGGAGGATCTGGCGCAGAAGTACGAGCGCGCCGCCGAGTTCGCGCAGGAGCTGGTCATGCGCCCGGCGCTCTACCTCGCGATGGGCGAGAGCGCGGACGCCAACAGGGAGTGGGCGCGCGCCCGCAACAGCTACCGCAAGGCGCTTGACCAGAATCGCGGGGGCAACCCCGCCGATCCCCTGCCCCACGTCATGATCGGCCTGGCCTCGTTCCATGAGGCCGAGCACACCTTCTATGAGGGCGGCGTGCTCTACACCGCGATCGCCGACGTGGACGAGGCCATCCGCAATATCGATGAGGCGATCAAGCTCGACGAAACCTTCCCGCCCGCCCACAACGCGTTGGGCGATATCTTCTCCTTCCAGGCGGCCATCTACATCTCCGACCCCGAGCGCAAGATCGTCTCCCACAGCTACGAGGACGCGATCGCGCGCTACGATGACGCCATCGCCGCCGACCCTCAATACGTTGACGCCTACCACGGGCGCGCCCAGGCCCACCTGGCCAGCGGCGACGCCGACGCCGCCATCGCCGACCTGACCGCGGCGCTGGAGATGGCCCCGCGCCGTGCCGACCTCTACGCGGCCCTCGCGGAGGCCTACATGCTCAACGAGGACTACGACCGCGCGATCAACGCTTCACAACTCGCGCTGGGGCTCGACCCCGACAACGCACAGGCGCACAACGCCGCGGGCCTCGCCTACTACTACCAGGGCGAGCTGGGACGGGCGAGTGAGGAGTTCACCGCCGCCATCGCCGCCGACCCGACGCTGCATCAGTCGTACACCAACCTGGGCAACACCTTCTTCCAGATGGGATCGTGGCACCGGGCGCGCACGCAGTACGAGCTGGCGCTGGAGCGCATCCCGGAGCTGGCCATCGCCAACACGGCGTTCCAACGCAGCTACCTGTACTACCTGATCGCGCGCACGTACCACTACACCGGCCAGTACGACCGCGAGGTGACCACGCTCAACAAGGCGCTGGGCCTCGATGCCGCCTACCTTGAGGCACTCACTCAGCTTGCCGCCGCCTACGGAGAACTGGGGCAGTACCAGGCGGCCGAGCAGGCGCTGCGCACCGCCCTGGGGGTGTCGCCCGGGGCCGAGGAGGATGCGGCGATCTACCTGCAGATGGGCCGGCTGTACGAGCGCGAGGGCAAGCCCTACGAGGCGATCACCGCCTACGGCGCCGCGGTCGCGGCTCAGAGCGACAACGTTGAGGCCAGGGAGGCCCTGAAGCGACTCACCTCCAGCTAGGCGGACACCGTGGCGCGCCGGGCACGCGCGGCGCGCGCGGGGCCCGTCGCCGCATCATCCAGGTGGCGGCGGTGGCGGCGGTCGCTCTGCTGGCGCGCAGTCCTGCGGCGCCCGAATCGGTCCCGCGTGGGCGCCATCTGCCCAACGGTATGCGCGTGGTCGTGCAGGAGAACGCACACACGGCCACGGTGGTGATGTGTGCGCTGGTGCACGTAACGGCCCTGCATGAGCCACGGGGGAAGACGGGCATCCGCCACCTGGTGCAGAACATGGTGGCCCGCGCGGACTGTTGTGCCGCTGAGGTGGCGGCGGCCGGGGCGCGGATCAATGTCTCGGTCGCGCCCGATTATGTCGAACTGACGCTCTCCGCGCCCGCCGAGTCACTGCCGGCGTGCCCGGAACTGATGCGGCGGATACTGTTCGCTCCGACCTTCACGCAGCAGGCCCTGGAGGTGGAGCGCGGCGCACTGATCCGCAGCCTGGCGGGACGCGATGAGCTGTCGGCGGGGCGCGCACTGCGGCGCTTCTATCAGTGTCTCTACCCGGGCGTGGGCTCGGGCGATCTCGGCGCGGGCGATCCCGCGACCATCGCCGCGATCGGCCTCGAGGACGTGCGCCGATTTCACAGTGAGGCCTACCTGCCCAACGCCACCGTCATGACGCTGAGCGGGGGCGTGGATGGCGCGGCGGCGATGCAGGCGATCACCGACGCCATGTCCGGCCTGCTGCCGGGAGCGCTCCCGGAGCCGGCACCCGAGCCTGTGCCGGCCGAGCCGGAGACGGTGCGCGTCGCGGGCGAGAGAGACACGAGCATCTACGTTGCCGGCGGTCGGGCGCTGCCACTGGCCGCGCCGGAGTACCCGGCGGCGGCGATAGGCTTCACGGCGCTGGCGTCGGGCATGGACAGCCGGTTGTACCGGGCCCTGCGGGTGGAGCGCGCGCTCGCCTACACCATCACCGGAGAGCTGACGCCGTCGGCCACCGCGCCCTCGGCCTTTGTGCTGGTCGCGTGCGATCCGCAGCGGCTGGACGAGGTGGTCGGGGTGGTTGACGCCGAGATCGTCCGGATCACGTCGCAGCCGCTGTCGGCGGCCGAGCTGCGGCGGGCCAAGCGCTACCTGATCGGCCGCCACGCGCTGCGCAAACAGCGCAACCAGGACGTCGCGCACTACCTGGCGCTGTTCGAACTGCTCGGCGGGCCGCAGGGGTTCCGACGTGACCCGCAACTCGCGGGCGAGATCGCGGCGGTGGACGCCGCGGCCGTGACCGAGGCGATGCGTCAGGTGTTCGAGCCGACGTGGGCGGTGCGGCTGGAGGGTCGTCAGGCCGCACAGGCGGACTGACGCCGCGCCTATCTGTGCGACATGGAGGTAGGGCAATGCGAGCAACTGTCATCATCCTGCTGCTTGCGTGCACGACCGGCGCGGTGCCGGCACAGGACGCGACCTGGCTGGTCCGCTACGACGAGAGCAGCACAGGCGTGTCCGGCGCCACCCTCGAGATGCCCGTAAGCCTGGCCTGGAAGCACACCACCGAAGACGAGGACTCCTCGCCCGTCGCCACTCCGGCGGTCGGTGACGATCTCGTCTTCGCGCCGGTCGGCGACAGCATCTACGCCATCGATCGCACGACCGGCGAGCTGGTCTGGAAGCAGGCTACGGGCGGCGAGATCTACTCCAGCCCCGCTCTCGTTGACGGCATCCTCTACTTCGGCTCGCGCGACGGCAACCTGTGGGCGCTCGATGCGGAGGACGGCTCCGTCGAGTGGCGCTACCCGGCAGGCGGGCCGGTGGACTGTGCGCCGGTCATCGCCTACGGCGTGTGCTACTTCGGCTCCGACGCCAACCGCCTGATCGCCCTCGACCTTGAGACCCGCACCCCGCGCTGGCAGTTCGAGGCGGGCGGCGATATCAAGGCCCCGCCGCTGGTCTACCGCGACGTGATTGTCTTCGGCGCACTCGACCGCCGCGTCTACTGCCTCAACTCTCAGGGGCAGCTCATCTGGTCGCGGGGCGTCGAACGCAAGGCGTTCTTCGGCTCGCCGGTGGGCGAGCGCACCAAGGTCATCTACGCCTCGGGCCGCAAACTCGAGGCGCGCGACATCTACACCGGGCGCACGACCTGGCCGCAGCCGTTCCAGGCCGCCGACCTGATCGTCGGCTCGCCGTGCGTGCAGGGCCGCAACGTCTACGTGGGTACCAGCGCCGGAGCGATCTACTGCCTCGATGCCAACCGTGGCCGCGCCGTGTGGCGCTGGCCGCAGGAGGGCGTCGCCGAGCCCATTACCAGCTCGCCGGTCATCGTCGAGGACATGATCGTGTTCAAGTCCGGGCAGCGCGATCTGATCGCGCTCAGCCTCGACGGCCGCGAGGTGCGGTGGCGCTACACGCTGCCCAAGCCCCCCGAGAAGGCTCAGGCACCGACCGGGCCGGGCGGGATGGGGCCCGGCGTCATGGAGCCGGGCATGATGCCCGCCGAGCCCGGGATGATGCAGGAGCCGCCGCGCGCGGGCGGAGCCGGCGGCGGGGTGGCGCCCGGCGGCGAGATCGGCCCCGGCGGCACCACTACGCGGACGCAGGAGCGCGAGATCAAGTTCGAGGAGGAGATCGACCCGTCGGTGGCGGTGGTTGATGGCGCGCTCTACACCATCGGCGCGGACAACGTGATCTACGGCTTCGAGTCCAGGGCGCCCGACAACGTGCCGCCCATGTTCTCCGACCCGGTGCTGGAGGTCCCAGGCAAGCAGCGCACCCGCGTGCAGTTCCTGCCCTCGATGGCGACCGAGGACGACTTCCCCGATCGCTATGCCGACGAGATCAAGATCCCCGGTTCGCCGCCGATCTTCCTGTCGCTGATGCTCACCGACGAGGGCTCGGGGATCAATCCAGACCTGGTGAGGGTCAGTATCAACGGTGAACTCGCCGACTTCACCTACGATGCGAGTGAGGGTCTGGTGTGGTACATCTATGACCCGCGCGGCGCGGCGGCGAACCTGAGCAACGGCGTCAAGGAGATCCTGTTCGAGGCCACGGACTGGCGCGGGAATCATGGCGCGCGCGTGATCTCAATGACCATAGACAACCGGCTGGAGCCGCCCGAGCCACCCAGACCCCAGACGCCCGCGTTTGAGGGCCCGGGTATGTTTGAACCGGGCATGGAGCCGGGCATGGCGCCGCCGGAGGGCTTCATCGAGCCGGGGATGCCCTGACACCAATTTGCACAACTTCTGGTGAGAACGGCGCGCCGGACGAGGGCGCCGGCGGTGCGACTGTGCTCCGCCGGGAGATGGCCATAGTCCGTGACATGGCGCAGGCGCTCCCGGCTGTACCGGCCGTCAGCCGGCGCCGCAGGCACGAGGAGATGTGCAGGCAAGCACTAACCCGGTCGTCGCGAGCCAACACAGCCGGCCGCCCGGAGGTCCAAGCATGGCACAGGCCATCATGACGATGCTGATCCTGATCATCGTGGTGGTATACGCGGTGTTCTTCGCCACCTGGAATCCCGATGTGGTGCGCGCGGTGAGTTTCCGCTTCGGCTCCCAGGAACTGGGTGACACCGTCCCGCTGTGGGTGCTGCCCCTGGTCGGGCTGGCGGTGGGCGCCCTGATCATGGCCTTCATGATGTGGACGCCGTGGGCCGCGATGAAGCGTACGGTGGCGACGCTGCGCGAGCGCCTGGGCATTGAGCAGGCGCGCAACAAGGACCTGGCCGCCAAGCTCAAGGCCGCCGGCGCGCGCCTGAAGAAGGCCCAGGCGGCGGGCGCAAAGACGGAAGAGCCCGTCGAGGACGAAGAGACGGGGGCGCCCGCCGACGCCTGAGTCCGCCGGCCACACAGGTACGCGCTATCAGCCAAGGGGCCTAGCCGGCCTCTTGGCCGCGTTTTCCCACCAGAGCTTTCCGTGCCGCCTGCCCGGGCGGCCATGGGGGAGTGAACCATGAGCGGCGGGGGCGCGTCACAAGACGAGGCCTGGCTGACCCTCAGCCTCAGCGGGCTGGCGCCGCGCCATCAGCGCGCCCTGGTTGAGGCCGAGGGCTCGCCTGAGGCGGTCCTGGGCGCCGAGAACGCCGCGCTTACCCGCGTGGACGGCATCACCGCCACCCAGGTCAGTAAGTTGCGCGCCGCGCAGGCCCGGGCCGACATCGCGGCCACGCTCGAGTCACTGGCCGAGCTGGGGGCGGAGCTGCTCCCCTTCACCGACGAGCGCTACCCGGCCCTGCTGCTGGAGACGGCAGATCCACCACCGCTGCTTTATGTGCGCGGGGAGATGACTTCGCGCGACGACCTGGCGGTGGCGCTGGTGGGCACGCGCCGGCGCACACCCTACGGCGAAATGGTGGCGCAACGGCTCACCGCCGACCTGGTGCGGCGCGGCTTCACCATCGTCAGTGGGCTCGCAGTCGGCATTGACGCCGATGTGCACGCCGCGGCGGTGGAGGCGGGCGGGCGCACCATCGCGGTGCTCGCCTGCGGGATCGATGTCGATTACCCCAGCGCCAACCGTGAGCTGCGCGAGCGCATCGTGCAGTCCGGGGCGGTGGTGACCGAGCTGGCACCGGGGACACCGCCCACGCGCGATCGCTTCCCGCAGCGCAACCGCATCCTCAGCGGCCTGGCGCTGGGCACGGTGGTGATCGAGGCGCCGAAGAAAAGTGGCGCGCTCATCACGGCTCGGCTCGCCGCGGAGGAGGGCCGCGAGGTGTTCGCCGTGCCGGGCAACATCACCAGCCCGGTGAGCCGCGGCTGCCACGCGCTGCTGCGTGAGGGAGCTACGCTGGTGGAGACCGCCGAGGACGTCGTGGACGGCCTGGGCATCATGCTTGAGGCCGTGCCCGAACGCGAGCCCGAGCAGGAGCGGCGGCGCAAGCTCGAGGATCTGCCCGGTGATCAGCAGCAGGTGCTGGATGCGCTCAGCCATCAGCCGCGCAACATCGACGATGTCACTGCGGACTGTGGCCTGGCCGCCGCGCAAGTGTCGGCGGCGCTGATGCTGCTGGAGGTCAAGGGGCTGGTCCGACGCTTCCCGGGCAACCAATTCGTGCGCATCTGATTACTCAATCCGCAAACGCGATTGCAGGGATGGTTCTGTGTCTGGCAAGAAGGCAATAATCGTCGAGTCACCGACCAAGACACGTACGCTGTCGAGCTTCCTCGGCGATGACTATGAACTCATCGCCTCGATGGGCCACGTGCGCGACCTGCCTGAGGACGAGATGGCGGTAGACGTCGAGGGCGACTTCGAGCCCCGCTACGTCGTGCCGCAGAGCGCGAAGAAGACCATCGCCGCGCTGAAGAAGGCCGTCAAGGAGGCCGACGAAGTCTACCTGGCCACCGACCCGGACCGCGAGGGCGAGGCCATCGCCTGGCACATCATGGACGAGCTGGGGCTCGAACGCGCCCGCCGCATCCAGTTCAACGAGATCACGCGCGAGGCGGTGCTGGAGGCGCTGGCACACCCGGGCGAGATCGACATCTCCCGCGTCCAGGCCCAGCAGGCGCGGCGCATCCTCGACCGCCTGGTCGGCTACTCGATCAGCCCGGTGTTGTGGAAGCGCCTCGGCCGCGGCCAGAGCCTGAGCGCCGGGCGTGTGCAGTCGGTGGCGCTGCGCCTGATCACCGACCGTGAGCGCGAGCGCCTGGCCTTCGAGCCCGAGGAGTACTGGTCGATCACCGCGCTGCTGTCGCCCGGCGACGAGGGTGAGCAGTTCGAGGCCGAACTGAAAACCATCGAGGGCGAGGACGCCGAACTGTCCTCCGAGGAACAGGTCGCGCCCATCGTCGCCGAGCTGCGCGAGGCGCAGTACCGGGTGGCCGAGGTGGAGAAGACCCAGCAGCGGCGCAACCCGCGCCCGCCCTTCATCACCAGCACGCTGCAGCGCGCGGCCGCCAACCGCCTGGGCTTCTCAGCACGCAAGACCATGACCGTGGCCCAGCAGCTCTACGAGGGCGTGCAGTTGGCCGACGACGCGCACGGGTTGATTACCTACATGCGCACCGACTCGACCAACATCGCCGCCGCGGCGCGCAGGGCCGCGACCGGCTACATCGAGCAGACCTGGGGGAAGCAGTTCGTCGGCCCGGGGGCAACCGGCAGGAAGACCAAGGGCGCGCAGGAGGCGCACGAGGCCATCCGCCCGACCGACGTGAGCCACACGCCCGAGAGCCTCAAGAGCATCCTGAGCAAGGACCAATTCGCCCTCTACGATCTGATCTGGCGGCAGTTCGTGGCCTCGCAGATGGCGCCGGCGGTGGTTGATCAGACCGGTGTGAACATCGAAGCGGGGCGCTACGGCCTGCGCGCCACCGGCCAGGTGGTGATCTTCCCGGGCTGGTACGCGGTCATGGAGCGCGACGACGAGGACAAGTCGCTGCCCACGCTGGAGGAAGGCCAGGAGCTGGCGCTGGTCGATCTTGATCCGCAGCAGCACTTCACCCAGCCGCCGCCACGTTACACCGAGGCTTCGCTGGTGCGCGAGCTGGAGGCCAACGGCATCGGCCGGCCCAGCACCTACGCGGACATCATCGAGACGCTGCGCCGACGCAAGTACGCACGCATGGAGAAGCGCCGGTTCGTCCCCACGGACCTGGGGTTCGCGGTGGCCGATTACCTGATGGACAACTTCCCGGAGATCATGGACATCGAGTTCACCGCGAATGTCGAGGAGGAACTCGACACCGTCGAGAGCGGCGAGCGCGACTGGCGCCAGGTGCTGCGCGAGTTCTACGGACCCTTCGAGGAACGCGTGCGCCGGGCCGAGGAGGCGCCGCCTGAGGTGCTGGAGGGCGAGAAGTGCCCCGAGTGCGGCGGAAGGCTGCTGGTGCGCTACTCGCGCCACGGCAAGTTCGCGGGCTGTGAGAACTACCCGGACTGCGGGTACACCCGCGATCTGAGCGTCAACGGACGCGCGCCCGCCGAGCCTGAGGAGACCGAGTATACCTGTCCGAAGTGCGGCCGGCCCCTGCTTATGCGCACGGGGCGGCGCGGCCCGTTCTTCGGCTGCAGCGGCTACCCCGAGTGCGATTTCACCGCCGACGTGGGGGAGGATGGCTCGCCGCAGCAACGTCAGGAGCCGATGGTCACCAACGAGACGTGCCCGGAGTGCGGCAAGCCGTTGATCCTGCGTACCGGACGACGTGGCAAGTTCCTGGGGTGCTCGGGCTACCCGAAGTGCCGCTACACGCGCGACTACCAGGGCGAGGACGTGGTGGGCAAGGCCGCGGACGTGGTCGAGGGCGATGGCGAGACGGCCGCGCCCGCCGACGACAACCGTGTGCCGGTGGTCTGCGACAAGTGCGGCGCGCCCATGGTGGTGCGCAGCGGCGCGCGCGGGCGCTTCCTGGGCTGCAGCGCCTACCCCGAGTGCAAGGGCACGCAGCCGATCAGCGTGGCCATCGCGGCCGGCTGGGAGCCGCCGCCGCCGGAGAAGCTGGGCGAGCAGTGCCCCGAGTGCGGCAAGGACCTGGTGGTGCGCGTGGGCAAGCGGGGCAAGTTCATCGCCTGCAGCGGCTATCCGAAGTGCCGCTACACGCGCGACTACCAGGGCGACGGCGAGGAGTCGGAGACTGACTGAGCAAGGGTCGGAGGCCACCGCGCGGGCGCCCGCCAGTGTGCTGGCGGGGGTCTTCCTCATGGCACTGTCCGTGCTGGCCTTCGAGGTCGCGTTGACCCGCGCCTTCAGCGTGCTGCTGCGCTATCACTTCGTCTTCCTGGCGATCGCGCTGGCCACGTGCGGGTTGGGCGTCGGCGGTCTGCTCGATTTCCTGTGGTTGCGGGGGCGCTCGGCGCCGCGCGGCACCGCCGCCCTCAGCCTGCTCGCGCTCGGAACCGCCGTGACCTACGCGGGCTCGGTCGCCCTGCTGTTCTCGCAGCCGATGGCCGCCCATCTTACCTCGCTCACGGTGGTCGGTGGCATCTGCATCGTGCCCTTTATCCTCGCCGGGGCCTTCCTTAGCCGGTGCTTCGCCGGCTGGTCGCACCAGGGCGGGCGCATGTACTTCTACGACCTCACCGGCGCCGCGCTGGGAAGTTGCGCGGTCATCATCGCCCTGCAACTGCTGGGCGCGACCGGGGTGCCCTTCCTGTGCGCGGCGCTGGCGGGAATCGCCGCCGCGGTGGTGGCGCCCGGCATGGTCCTGCGCGCCGTCGGCGCCCTGCTGGCGGTCGCCGGGGCAGTGGCGGTGGGCCTGTCCGCCCGTGCGCCGCTCATCGATTTGCCCGCCGTGCCGCCCGATGCGGGCCATGCCGCCAAACCGCTCTTCCGGGAACTGGGCGATCCGAGCATTCCGGCGCGCATCGTCTACACCGACTGGAACGCTTTCGCGCGCACAGACGTTGTTGCCTATGCCCGGCCCGACGGCACCTGGCACCCCGAAGACGACCTGTTCGTCTACACCGACGGCGAGGTCCCGACCAACCTGATTCACTTCAACGGCGACCTGGCCGATGTTGCGGCACGCTACGAACGCTTCATCGGCTTCTTCCCGTTCCGCACGATGCGCCCCGAGCGCGTGCTGCTGATCGGCCCCGGAGCGGGGCTGGACGTGCTGCTGGCGCTGGCGGCGGGCGCGTCGGAGATCGAGGGAGCCGAGCTGAACCCGTCGATGCTGCCGATCGTGCGGCGCTATCGCGACTTCGTTGGCCCGCTGTACGACTACGAGAACGTGAAGGTGCGGCAGGCCGAAGGCCGCAGCTACGTGCGCCGCTCGTCACGCAGGTACGATCTCATCTACATGGCGCTGACCAAAACCGCGACGACGGCGGCCAGCTCGCTGGCCCTGGTGGAAAGCTACGTGCATACGGTCGAGGGCTTCGAGGACTACCTGGCGCATCTCACCGACCGCGGCCGGCTCGCCATCGTCTGCCAGAATCCGCTGGTGCTCACGCGCCTGGTGCTCACCGGGCTGGAGGCGCTGGAGCGCGAGGGCATGCCGCGCGCCGAGGCGCTGCGGCACCTCGCGGTCATCAGTGTGCCGCGCGATCAGTACCGCTGGGGGCCCTACCGGCACCTGGTGATGGTCAGCCGCAACCCGCTGGCTGCGGAGGACGCGCTGAAGCTCACGCGCCAGGCCATCGCGCTGGGCCTGCAGCCGGTCTTCCTGCCCGGCGGCTTCGAGCAGGCACCGTTCGCGTGGCTGTCATCGGGCCTGACCATGCCCCAGTTCCTGGCCCGCTTCAATCAGTGGTGGGTGCCGGGCGATGTCGATGTGACGCCACGAACCGACGACCGGCCGTTCGTCATCGACTTCAATCCGGGCATCCCGCCCAACATGTCGCGCTTCGTGCTGGCGATCGCGCTGGTGGTGGCGCTGTTCTCGGTGCTGACCATCGTCGCCCTGACCCGGTCGGGCAGGGGTAGCGCGGGGCCCCTGACCGGGGCGGTGGCCTACTTCCTGCTGCTGGGCGCCGGCTATATGCTGGTGGAAGTGTGTCTGGCGCAGAAGCTGATACTCTACCTGGGCTACCCGGCGCTCACGCTCTCGGTGATCCTGTTCTCGCTGCTGGTGGGCAGCGGCGCGGGCAGCCTGTTCAGCCAGGGATGGCCGCGCGAGCGCATGTTGCGCTCGGCCGCGCTGGCGGCGCTCACGGTGGCCGCGGCGGTCATCGTGCTGGTGGGGGTGCTACCGGCGATCCTCGACGCCACGCTCG
>CAZTZN010000133.1:0-13070 GCA_964617715.1 uncultured Armatimonadia bacterium
CCGCGCGCGCCACCTTCTCCGACGGACGGCGCGGCGTGGACGTGGCTTTCGTGAAGGTCGAAGAGCCGAGGGGCGCCGGCGGGCCGCTGGTGGACGTGGACTTCGAGAACGAGACCTACCGCGACCGGTGGGGCTATCTCTTCAAGTGCTACAACGTCTGGCAGACCGGCGCTGAGCGAGTCCGCCGCCCCGATGGTGAGGGGCTGTGCATGCGCCTGTTCTACGACCCGAAGCGAACCAACGGCACCGCCGCCCAGCTCGTGCCGGGCGAGTGGGACATCGACCGCTACCCGCTGATCCGCTTCGCCTACCGCATCCCGCCGGGCGTCACGGTGGCGGTGGAGGCCAACACCATGCGCACCGGTATCGGCTTCACCACCAGCCCCGACCGGCCCATCGGCTTCGTGCTGGGCGGGACCCCGGTGCGCGTCGCCCGCCACCAAGACCTCGATGCCTACACGCTCATCGATGACGGACGGTGGCACGAGATCACGATGGATGTGCGCAAGGCCCGGGAGATCTGCCCGGAGCTGCGCTATCTGCGCCAGTTCATGTTCTACCCCGGCTGGAGCGAGGACCGGGGGCAGGAGATGTGGTTCGACGACTTCGCGATACTGCCGCAGTGAGGGGAGCTGTTGTCATGACCATCAGTGATCCGTTCGTCATCATCACGTTGCTCGTGGCCCTCGCGGTGCCGGCCTCGGGCGCGCAGTACTACCTCTCGCCCGAGGGCAGCGACGACGCCCCGGGCACCGCCGAGCAGCCGTGGCAGACCATCGACAGGGCCAACGCCACGCTCGAGGCCGGTGACGAGGCGATCTTCCTGCCCGGCGAGTACCCCGGCACCATCGCGCCCGAGCGCTCCGGCAGCGCCGAAGCGCCGATCGTCTACCGCTCGGCCGGGCCGCTCGCGGCTACGCTCAAGGCCGCCGAGGGCAGTAGCGCCATCGCCCCGCGCGGGACCAGCTACCTGACTGTCGAGGGCTTCGCCATCGATCCCGACGGCGTCGGCGGCTGGGTCGGCGCCGCCGACTGCGACCACCTGACCATCCGCGGCTGCGTCATGCACGACGCCAGGTACACCGCCACCATCACGCGCGGCGAGCAGATCAAGCTCATCGACAACGTCTTCAGCAAGGACCGCGTGACCGGGAACATGTGGAGCATCCTCGAGTGCTCATACGTGCTCATCGAGGGCAACGAGTTCTCACACGTGGGGCACAGCCCGCTTCAGATCACCACCAGCCGCAACGTGGTGGTGCGCGCCAACTGCTTCTGCAACCCGTGGGGGCGCAACTACGAATTCTGGGCCTCGGGCAGGTTGTTGGTCGAGGGCAACGTCATTACCCGCGCGCGTGACAGCGCCTACTCCGCCGACAGCCGCGCCAAGAACCTCTACCTCGACAGCATCTTCCGGTTCAACCGCGTCTTCGGCAACCTGCACACACCGCTCAACTCCGGCAGCTACATGCCCGTCGGGGCCCGGCCGACCAAGTACTTCCGCGAGCCCTTCCGGCTGATGAACTCGCGCATCTACCACAATACCATCACCGGCAATCTCGGCCATGGCTGGGAGATATACGGGCTGGCCATCACCGCCAACGAGTTCGCCAACAACGTCTTCGCGCGCAACGACTGGACCGGCGCGAACGTGCAGTTCACCTACGGCGGCGACGTCTCCCGCGACAACCGGGTGCGCGGCAACCTCTTCCGCGGCACCGAGCCCGGTCAGGCGGTCATCAACTTCCGTGGCGAACCCATGACCGTCGAGCAGGCGATTGCGCGCACGCCCATGATGCAGGGCTTCTGGTCGGAGATGCAGGACAACGTGGACGCCGACCCCGGCTTCGTTGCGGCCGACGCCAACGACTTCCGTCTCGGCGAGGACAGCGGGGCCATCGACGCCGGCGTGCCGCTGGCGCTGGCCATCGGTGAGGGCACCGGCCGGGAGCTGCCCGTCACCGATGGCCGCCCGTTCTTTGATGGCTTCGGCATCGAGGGCGAGCGGGGCGACTGGATTGCGGTGGGCACCGGCGACAACCTGGCGCGTATCGAGCAGATCGAGTTGCGGTACTATCTGCCGGCCCTCCTGCACCTCGATCGCGAACTGAGCTGGACCGACGGCATGCCCGTGAGCCTGCCGTGGAGCGGCGACGCCCCGGATGCCGGCGCCTTCGAGCGCGGCGGCGCCCACCCGTCACGCCTTGTGGCCCTCGCCGAGCCCGCCTGCCCGCGCCCCGGCGAGCCGGTGCGCTTCAGCATCGACCCGCTCGGCAAGACGGTGACCTCGGTGCGCTGGGACTTCCGCGACGGCACCTTCTCCGATGAGCTTGCCCCCGAGCATACGTGGAGCGAGGCGGGCGATCACGGCGTGGTGGTGCGCTGCGAATTCGACGACGGTGAGCGCGGCGTGGACGTGGTCTTCGTCGGCGTCGAGGAGCCGGTGGACCCGGCCGCGCCGCTGGTGCAGGCCGACTTCGAGGAGGCCACGCGGGAGACGCAGTGGGGTTATCACTTCAAGTTCTACCGGAGCTGGCTGACCGGCTATGAGCGCGTGGCGCGCGAGGACGGAGCCGGGATGTGCATGCGGCTGCTCTACGGTGAGGGTAAGGCCAATCGCGCGGCCGGGGCGATCGCGCCGGGCGTGTGGGAGATCGATCGCTACCCGATCATCCGCTTCAGCTACCGCATCCCGCCGGGCGTGCCGGTCGCGCTCTGCGTCGAACCCTTCGAGGGCGCGCCCGGCCCACGCGGATGGGTCCTGGGCGGTACCGATGCGCGTGAGGTTGGCAATTACGTCGAGGTCTCCGGCCCGCGCCTGATCGACGACGATCGATGGCACGAGGCCACCGTGGACCTGCGTGCCATCCGCGAGGCCACGCCCGAGGCGGTCTACCTGCGCCGCTTCATGTTCCTGTGCAACTGGCGCGAGGACGAAGGCCAGCAGTTCCGCTACGACGACTTCGCCATCCTGCCGGAGTAGGGGACAGGCTTTGCCTCGCGGGGGCACGCAGTCCGTCTCAGCCCGTCTGCTCCGCCAGCCACGCCACGAACCGGCGCGCGCAGCGGTCGAGGTTCTCGATGCTCCCACCGCCGAGCACGGGCGAACACATCTCGTAGGCCACCGGGCCGTCGTAGCCGCCATCGCGCAGGCCGCGCAGGAAGCCGGCGTTGTCGAGGTCGCCCTCGCCCATGGGCACCGCGCGCACCAGGTCCACGGGCACCGCCTGGTAGTTGACGACCGCGGGCTGGTAGTGGAAGCGTGGCAGGCGCACGTAGTCGGCGAAGGTCGTGTGCACCGTGTGGGGCGCCATGGCGCGCGCGGCCTCGTAGGCGTCTTCGCCGCGCAGACACGGTGACCACGCATCGAACATCAGCCCGCAGTTGGGCCGGTCGATCTCCTCGAGCATGAACAGCAGGGCCCTGGAGTGCACCGCGATGTCGTGGTGGTTCTGGATGCCGATGGTCACACCGAAGTCCGTCGCGCGGTCGCAGCACTCGCGGATGGCGGTGACGGTGCGCGCCCAGATCTCGCCGGGCGGCACGTCGTCGCGCTCATATGCGGTGAAGGTGCGCACCAGCGGGCAGCTCAGGCGCGCCGCCATGCGCGCCAACCGCTCGATGTAGGCGATCTGCAGCTCGACGAACGGGACTTCGGTCGAGCTGAGCCCGCCGCTGAAGTTCGTGTAGCCGGCCAGGCACGCGACCTCGATGCCGTTGTCCGCGCACAGTTGCGCCAGCCGGTCGAGGCGCTCCTCGTCGCAGTCGAGCGGCGACAGGTGCGGGCGCTTGGCTGCAAGCTCCACGCCGGCGTAGCCCAGCCGCGCGGCATGTGGGATGAACTCCTCCAGGCTCAGCGCGTGCTGGCCCCAGTATCCGGCGTAGCTGACCGAGAACAAGACGGGCTTCATCATTGACCTCCCGTGATACCTTGCTGAACGCATGTTGGCCGCGTTCGGCGGTCAGACCTCCACGTACCGGTCACACGGAGACACGCCGGTTCCCATCCGCGCCGGTTGTGGGCCGTGCGATCGCGGCTGTGGGGGAGGCAGTTGGAGGTACGTGACTGAGACCGCCGAGGCACCACCGCCGGGAACACCGGGGGCGAATGCGATGGCGGTCATCGAGGAACCGACGTGTGTCATGTGCCGTGACTTCTGGGCTGAGCCGTCCTCAGATGCCCCTGACCCGCCTGCGCCACGCGACCAGCCCGCTCACGCCCAGGAGCACCAGCGCCATCGTGCCGGGCTCAGGCACCGCTTTGGGGTCCATGGTGACGATGGAATCAACCGTCCAGTTCGTGGCGCCGTAGGCGATCTCCCCGGATTCCCACATGTCGCTGATGCCGTAGGAAGGTGACGAGGACGTCCACGTCGGGTTCCACGGCCACCACTCGACGCCGTCATCGTCTATGTACGAGCCGGCAGGAGCGTTGCTGGTGCCGTCATTCCAGGTGTCCCTGACCGCCATGTAGCCATCCGTGTCGTACCCGTAGCCGGCAACGGCGTGGCCACTGGTGCCCGCTCGCAGCAGCACCAGCGCGGGCCGTCCGGCATCGATCTCGGCGGTGTAGACGTCCCAGGGATCCGGGCTGTCGAAAGTCCAGTAGATCTCGGTGGTCACCTTCACGCTCTCGTTGACGTCTTCAGTGTCGGGGTTGTCCCACGCAGCGAACGCCCCCATGCCGTAGACAATGCCGTTGGCTGTGGTGGCGCCGTTGTTGGTGCCCATGAAGTCGGCGATGCAGTCGGCGTCGCGCAGGTCGGGGGTCCACTTCCCGCAGCCGATGTTGGTGTTGTAGTCTGCGACATCACCTTCATGCACGTGGCCCCAGCTTGCGACCATGGCGGCGGTGCCCCAGGGCTTGTTGTTTGCCTCGTTCGAGTCGTACTGGGCTCCCTCCCACACGCTGGCGTCACCGTCGTAGAACGGGTAGAGACCGGGGTCGTTCCAGTAGCCGAAGATCATGCCGGCGGCGGTCGGTGCGCAGCCGCTCCACCAGAGGTACCGGGGCATCTCCGGCAGGACGAGGACGTCGGCGGCAAGCGGAGTGGCCAACAACGAGCACACGACAAGCAATCCGGCCGCGACCAGCCCCACACGCGGCCCCCTGGTGTCCGATGCTCTGTTCCCCCGAAGGCGAACAGCCATGCCCACTCCCGCCTCTGGAGGACCCGACGCCGGCCCCCCGCAACAGACGAACCTGCAGATCAGGTCCTGAAGCCCACTGACGGTGTAGCTTCGCGCGGAATCCCCACGCACCCGCACGAGGCTCAGGTCGCAGGTCTCTTCGGGATCAGGACGGCAGAGTCCTCCCCGGCCACGGTAAATCGGCGTGCTGTGAGCGGAATGTGAGGTAGAGGCGCGCGCCGCCTACGGGGCTGCGTCCTCGTAGTAGGCGACGCTCGCGCCCACCCGGTCTTCGGGGAGCACATCGTTCACGATGATGCCGGCGACGGTCGCCCCGGCGCTCTCAAGCATCTCGATGGCCTGCACCACCGGTGCTGCGGGCCGGCGTGCTCGCGCGACCACCACGCACATCTCCACCACGCGTGCGAGTTCGAGGGAGACGGCGAAATCCAGCACCGGCGTGCTGTCTATGAGGATGAAATCAGATTGCTCGCCCAGCTCGGCCAGGACACTGATCGGCGACGATGCGGCCAGGATATCCGCCCGACTGCCTGCTCGGCTGCCTGCGGCGATGAAACTCAGTCCTTCGATCCCGGTGGGGTGCACGCACTGGGCGAGCGTTGCCTCCCCCGCCAGCACATCGGTGAAGCCGGGCGCCATCGGCACTCCGACCCACTCGTGGAGCTGGGGGTGATGCAGGTCGAGGTCCACGCAGACGGTGGGGCGGGATGCGAAGGCCAGCGTCGCCCCCAGGTTGAGGACGACTGTGGACTTGCCCTCCGACGCCTTCGCGCTGGTCACCATCAGTGAGCGGAAGGGCACACGCTCATGCAGTGACAGCAGCGAAGCCCGGAGCTGGCGGTAGGCCTCCAGATACTCTGACTCGGGGGGGGTGGGCCCCAGCAGCGTGTCGGTTCCCGCCAGCATCACGCATCGTCCTCCGGACGCTGCTCATGTGCGGTCTCATCGATCGCGTCCGGCTCCGAGGGGGCATCGTCCGCATCGTCCGTGGCATCCTCCGGCACGGCGTCCTCGGGCGTGGCCGTCTCAGGGGCCGCCACCTCCACCGGAGCCAGCATGATGTCGGTGCGCGGGATGGCTCCCAGCACCTGGCGCTGGATCAGCCGCTCGGCTTCGTAGCCATTCTTGAAGGTAATATCGATGTAGTGCAGCAGCAGCACCGCGATGATCCCGATCACGCCGCCGCCGATGATCCCGGTAAGCAGCAGAAAGACGGTCCTGACGATGCCCCCGCCCGGCTCCTCCACGATCGCAGCATCGAGCACATCGATGTCGGGCGCCGCCGTCTCACCCGCGTTTTCGTCCCCGCCGGTGGAGCCCGCCTCCGCGCCGGCAGGCGTGTTGGCCTGTCGCGCTCTTATGCTGGCCTGAAGGCGTCCCCGCTCGGCCGCGAGTCTGTCGAGTTGCGCCTCGAGCCCGCTCTTCTCCGCCACCAGCTTCGCGTGTGCCTTCGCCACCTCCGCGAACTGCTTGGCGCGCGTGCGGTACTCGGGAAGCCTGGCCTGCAGATCAAGCACAGTCGCCTGCAACACCTGGATCCGATGTTGCGCGTCCTGGGCCGCCAGTTGCGCATCGAGCAGTTGTGCCGCCAGCGGCGACCCGGCGCCTGCGGGGATCTGCTCGCCGCTGCGCAGGCTCGCAATGTTCTCCTCCAGCTTGGCGATACTCTCCTTCAGCGCCTGGACCGCGGGGTGCTCCTCAGTCCGGTGCTTCAGTTGTCGCTCCAGCTCGTCCCGCTTCTGCTCGAGTTCGTTGTGCAGCGTCCGCAATTCCCCGGCGAGGATCCCCCCGAACTGCTGCTCACCGCCCAGCGCCGCCGCCTCGCCACTCGCCTGCAGATTGCGCAGGGCATTGACGTGATCCTGTGCAAGGGCCAGCTCCAGTTTTGCACCCTCTATCTGACCCTCCAGCGACACGATCCGCGTCTCGAGCGCGTGGAGTTGATCCTCCGGCGTGCCCGGACTGCCCGACTCCGAGTACCGGTCCATCTCCGCCTGCAGCGGGGCCAGGTCCTCCTCGGTCTGCGCCAGGATGTCCTCCAGTTCGGCGGTCAGTGTGTCAATGCGGTCCAGTCGCCGACGGTCCCACACCTGCTGCAGCGTCGTCATGGCGGCGTTGGCGAGTTCGACCGCCTGCTCACGGGTTGGCGCGGATGCCGTCACCTCCGCGATGGAGCTGGCGGAGAGCTGCCGACCCTTGATCGGCTTGAGGCTATTGATGACCCGAGGATCGCTGATGCCGGCGTTCCTGGCGGCCAGATACAGCACCTCTCGCGACTCCAGGAACTGGAAGAGCGTCTGCCAGAGGTCGCGCATCGCCGCCACTCTGACCTCGTTCCCCGTGCGCTGCATGATCAACGCCGCCTCCGGGCGCACCACGATGCGGCCCTTGGCGGTGTACGACGAGGGGGGGATGACCGAGTACACGATAACGATGACCGCCGCCACGGAGGACGCCAGCAGGATGATCCAGATGCGGTCCCGGATTATGCGGTAGTATTCCAGGAACTCCATCGCTTCGCCTCAACCGGCTACAGCTCAGCCCCGCAGTGGCGCGGCTACAACAAGGCTCCCGTAATGACGCTGGTGACTATCGTGATCAGCACCTGCATCAGATCGTAACGGCGCATCTCCTTGGGCGGCACGTAGATGAGGTCGCCCGGCTGCACGAGGTACGCCTCGTCTCCGACGGGGCTCCTGGCCAGATCGAACAGCCGCACCGCCTCCGTGCCCTCGATCAGCTCCTGCGCGATCCGTTGGGCCTCATCCTGAGGCTCCTCCGCCCGTGGCGCCGGGCGCTCGCGGGATCCGCCCATGCCCGGTCGGCCGGCTGATGGCGGGCCGGCGCCGCGCCGACCGCCCCGCTCCTCGGGAGGCGCCGAAGGCCGGTCATAGACCTCACGCCGCCGCGTCTCCTCGAGAACCGTGCGCCGGATTACCGCAATGCGCCCGACATCCGCCCCCACCGTCGGCCCCCCGGCGTCCGCAATGATATCGATGAGTGTGTCGCCTTCGTGAATCGGATGAGCGCCGGGCCTGACCACCGCACCCAGCACGTAGACTTCGTCTTCGATGCGCGGAACCAGCAGCGTATCGCCCGCGCGCAACTCGAAGTTCTGCGTCAGATCGCCACCGAGCATCATCTGATCGATATTGACCCGGACGGTCTCGTCGCCGCGCACCAGCAGCGCCTGGGAAGCGTCGGCCCACAGCGTCGGCCCGCCCCCGAGCGCCCAGGCATCGAGCACCGTGTTCGCCTGATCCAATGCATACGGCCCCGGGCGCAGCACCTCGCCGACCACGCTCACCACCTGCGCCTGGCGGGGCACGACCACCGCGTCTTCGGGAAGCAGAGCGATGTCCACCGTCGCGTCGCCTTCGTCAAAGAGCCGCGCCAGGTCCACGTGGATCTGTTCGCCCTTGCGCAGCACATAGGCCTCGCGCCTGTTGGCATCCTCCGCCAGACCACCGGCCATCACGATCGCCTGCGACAGCGTGCCCGCTCGATCCGGCGGCAGCGCGCCCGGCGTGACCACCGCGCCGATCACGAAGATCGGCATCTGCTCGGGCACTATCACCACGTCGCCCGCCTCCACCGGCGCGTCCACGGCCACCGCGCCCTCGGCGGCGCTGTCGGGGTCCAGCAGCGGCGTGAGTTCCAGGGGCGTCCGCTCGCCATCGTGCAGCACGTAGGCCCGGCCCAGGTCCGCGCTGGGTGTGGCGCCTCCGGCCATCACCACCGCCTTGGACGCCGTGCGCGCCTCCCGCGCCGGCTGCGGCCCGGGAGTGGCTACCTCCCCGATCACGAACACCGCCTCACTGCGCACCTGGGGGACGATCAGGACATCGTCCACCTGCACGATCTCATCGAGCGCCCGTTCACCCGCCGCCGCCCGCTCGGGCTGCAGCACGGGCCGCAGGTTCAGGTTCACCTGCTCGGCGCCCCGCAACAACTGCACGGCGGTCAGATCCGCCAGATCGGTCGGTCCACCTGCGGAGAGGATCGCGCGCGAGGCGGTCAGGTTGTTCTCGACGGCGACCAGCCCCGGCTGGCGCACCGCGCCCGCGACCCGAAGCGAGCGCTCGGTCTTGGAGGGCACCACAATTGCATCGCCCGCCTGCAGGGCAATGTCCTCCGGGATGATGGGCTCGCCCTCGATGGCGCCGGCGACGATGCGCACGCGCTCACCGTCTCGCACCAGCACGGCACGTTCCATGTCCGCGTCCGGCCGTGGCCCGCCCGCCGCCGCCAGCACCGCCAGGAGCCGCTCATACTGGCGCACATCGTACGTGCCCGGATTCATCACCGCGCCCAGCACGGAGACCACTCGCGGCACGCCGCCGATCTGGATCACCGACACGATGGGGTTGATGACGTAGGCGCGCAGGGACTCGGTTAGGTCGTCGGCCAACTCGGTGACCGTCTTCCCGCCCGCCTCGACCGTGCCCAGTAGCGGCAGCACGATCAACCCATCGGGGCGGATGTTCACCTGGCCGGTCAGCTCCGGCTCCCCCTGCACACTGATCGAGAGCACGTCGCCGGGGCGCAGGATCATCCCCCCGCCCTGCGGCTGCATGCGCCCGGCTTCGCCCGGCTGCTCCGGCTGCATCACCTGGCCGGGCCCGGTGGGGCCGGTGGGGCCTGCAGGTTCGCGGCCCTCGTCGGCGAGCTGGGCCAACATGACAGGGGCCGTCGGATGCATGGGCACAGCGACGCGGAGTGCGAAGTCAATGGAGGGGACGGAGTGCGCTGGCTGAGGATAGCACGCACCGAACGCCGCCGGCTCCCCCGGTGATGCCGGAAAAGCCACGGAGGGCGGGAGCACCGCCAGAGCTGAGGCTGCCAACAGCAACTGCCACCGGTGCTGCATACGCCACACCCCTGGTGCGATGGATGGCTTCCGATCAGGCTGCTATGTCCGCCGGCGGCGGCGGTAGAACAACGCGCGGTGTACTCGCGTTCCGACACTCAACCCCAGGCGGTGGCGTGCCGTTGCGGGCGTAACGTGCGCGCAAGCACTCCGTACTATACGTCCCGCCTCCGCTCATGTCAAGCCCGCAAGCAAGTGGGTCGGCGCCCTCTGTGCGGAGGCATTGGGAGGGAATCCGGCACAGATCATGAGAATAACGCCGTGTTACGATCACATTATTGAGGTAAACTGACGCTTGGAGCCGACCCTCATCGTCACGAGGAGTGTTCGGGGTAGTGGAGAAATGGCTACCATCTGCAGCCGCCAGGGAGGACGCCCATGCGACCAGGCGCTCCGCAATCTCAATCCCGTCGGGAGCCCCGCGCCCCGCTGCCCGCGCTGGTCATCGCCATCACTCTCTCGCTCGCATCCTGCGGCGGCGGCGTACCCGGCGCCAAGCCCCCGCCACCCGCTCCCCCCGCCGGCACGCACTTCATATCACCGGCGGGCAGCGACCAGAACCCGGGCACCGAGGGCGCCCCGTGGCTGACCCTGCAGCACGCCATTGATCAGCTCGAGCCGGGTGACGTGCTGGTGGTCGAGCCCGGCGTCTATGCCGAGCGGCTGAGCATCGCGCCGCAGGGCACCGCCGATCATCCCATCGTCCTCCGCGCGCGCCGAGCGGGCACGGCCGTCATCGACGCGACCGGTGGGGTGGGCATTGCCGACCGCGGTGAGGGCATCGCCCACCTGGTGATCTCCGGCCTCACCATCACCAACGCCTCGCGCGGCATCTTGCTCGACGCGCCCGTGAATGACCTCACCATCACCGACTGCTCGATCACGGGCTGCGCCAACGCCCTGCTGTGCTACGATGGCCGTGAGCTGAGGCTCACCAATCTGCGCGTCACCGACTGCCACGATGGCATCGGCCTGGGCGTCAAGGGGCGCTCGGGCATCGCGGGCGTCGAGATCACCGACTGCACGGTGATGCGCGAGCTGGATCTCGAGGGCAATGACAACGTAGATGGTTTCCGGGTCGAGGGCCTGTGCACCGACGTGCATATCGCCGACTGTGAGGCCGCCGGTTACGACGATTCGGGCTTCGACATCAAGCCCGACGGCGCGTTGGTGGAGCGCTGTCTGGCCCACGACAACGGCGACAATGGCTTCAAGCTGTGGGGCGCCGGCGCGCGCCTGATCAACTGCATCGCCCGCGACAACGCCGACACCGGCGTGACCCTCGCCGATGCGGTGCGGCTCTATCACTGTACCGTTGCCTTCAACGGCCGCGCCGCCCTGCGCCCCGGCGCCGAGGACATCACCCGGATCGTGGTGCGCAATTGCATCATCGCTTACAACTTCGTGCGCCAGTACGTCGCCCACGGCGGGTCTGGCATCTATGACGATGACTACAACCTCTACTACGCGCTCGACGACGAACTGATCTGGAAGGTCATGGACGGCGACCGCGCCGCCTACACCCTCGAGGACCTGCGCGCCGGAGCGTTGCCGATGGGCGCGCATGACATCTTCGCCGATCCGCGCTTCGCCTCGGTGATCGAGAGCGACCTGAGCCTGCGCGCGAACAGCCCCGCCGTGGATGCCGGCCTGCCGCTCGACTTCGTAACCGTGGACTTCTCCGGTGCCCCCCGCGACGACCACCCGGACATCGGCGCTCTGGAGCGCCGGTAGCGCGCCACCGCCGCCGGCGCATTGTCATCGCGCCGTCCGGGAGGGGGGCATGGCCTGCCGCGAAGTTGTGAGCTAACCATGAGGAGGATTCCTGTGGTAGTTGTGGTATAGTACCCTCACGTTGGGCAGCGCCGTATCGGCAGCGCAACACCGGCTTTGCCACGGCGGCCCGACAGACAAGCGGCTGTGAAAGAGGAGATGGGGCTCCTCATGTCTCGCCTGCCCTGGCTTGGGCGTGACCTTCAGCCTGCCGAGCCCCCTCCGACGCGGGGGACCACTCTACGTACGCGGCGGCGCGCATGGATCACGATGCGCACGGTCGCCGCTGCTACGTACCCCGCCGCCACCTACCCCACCCCTCCCCGGCCAGGCTCCCGATCTCGTCACGACACCCCCCGTCGCAGGCCCGTTGGGCCGCGCGCTGCCAGTAGACCATACTGCCTATCTCGGGCGACGGAGCCCATCTTCGCGCATTGGCGCACCGAGCGATACCCCTCGAGGGAAGGAGGTGCATATCATGCGACGCACGATGGTCGCTCTGAGTGTGGTTGCGCTGCTGGCCACCGCGCCAGCTTGGGCCGCGCTGGAGTTCGTAGAGGGGAGCGAAGGCTCTTGGGACGTTACCCTGTACGCCAACGGCGAGTCGTGGGGCACAACGACTTACCACGTCTTCCTCACGGACGACGGCTCCCCCGGTGGGTTCGGTACAGCATACATTCAGAGTAACAGCGGTGTCGGCCTCAATGCTGGAGCGTGGCAGAGTCGGTTGGTGGACTCACACTACTTCCAGATGTGGACCTATGAGTACCCCGCGAACGCGAACTACACGGGAGACCGGTTCACTTTCCGCATGGCAGGACCGAGCACCACTCCGATCAGTATCGTGGACGTTGAGTGCTCGGGCGATCCAGATGACCTGAACTTCGAGATCGCCTACTGCTACACGTACAATGGTGGTTGGAGTGGAGGTGTGTGTGACGGCGAGCCACCGGTGCTGACCGCACCCAGCGACCAGAGCCCAGAGCTGTCAACCATGGCGCTGCTGCTCGCCAGTTTCGTTGGCGGAACACTTCTCCGCCGTAGGCGGCAGTAGCAGACTGTGGCAGACGGCCAGTGATCACGCCCCCGTCGTGTGCCTGCGACGGGGGCGTCATCTCGTCAGACCAGATCGTGTGCCTGGAGACAGCCCTACCCAGTGCTGATTCTGCGCTGGCGCCGCGCTACGAGGCAGCCGATGCCGACAGCAAATAGCGCGATGGCAGCAGGCTCGGGCACCATGGTATCGTGCATCCACAGCTCGTATGAGCCTATGCCG
>CAZTZN010000134.1:0-13069 GCA_964617715.1 uncultured Armatimonadia bacterium
CGGACAGTTCATTCTACCCCTCATGCCCTCGAGCGTCAACGTTGCTGTGAATGTCAATGTCCCATGAGTGTTGAGTGTTTGCGAAGACGCCACTCTTGACACATCGCGCTGCATCTGCTATTGTCCGGTGCACACCATGAACGCGCACGGTTGCAGGCAGACGGTCGTTTGCTGGGCTTGGCGCTGGCGGCAGCGGGCCGCCTAGTGCCGGTTCTCCTGCAACACCCGACACGATAGAACCAGGCCGCAGGTGGTCCGCTCACAGACCCCGCGGCCTGCACTGTGTACGCGCCCGGAGCACCCGACGCACGCACAGCAAGCGGACGGACACCAGGACAGTCCAGACACGACCACCGCGAGGCCGCGGGCTTCATCGAGAAGCCGCCGCGGCCTCTTTGCCTTTGCCCTGATGGCCCCGGCGGCGATGACAGAGCAATCAGATCGTCATCATCGCAACCGGAGGTCCGAGGCAAATGTACACCCCGACGCTGTATGAGTTTGCGAAACGGGCGGAGCAGGGGAACCTCATCCCCGTCTACCGCGAGTTCGTCGCCGACACCGACACTCCGGTCTCGGCGTTCATGAAGCTGCGCCAGGCCGGGGCGGGAGCGAACGCCTTCCTGCTCGAATCGGTGGCCGGCGGGGCGCAGATCGCCCGCTACTCCTACCTGGGCGTTGACCCGCTGGAAGTCGTCGCCACCAAGGGGCGGGTCGCCACCATCGGCGAGAACGGCTCCTCGCGCGAGGTCGAGATTCCCGAGGGCCAGGATCCGCTGGATGTGGTGCGCGAGATGCTCGAGCGCTACCGCTTCGTGCCCGTCGCGGGCTGCGACCGCTTCTACGGTGGCGCGGTCGGATACGTGGGCTACGACACGGTGCGCTTCTTTGAAGATATCCCCGACGACAAGCCCGATGACCTGCAGCTCCCCGACACGCACTTCATGCTCACCGACACGCTGGTGATCTTCGACCACGTCACCCGCAAGCTGCGCGTGGTCGCCAACGCGCACGTCACCGGCGATCCGCAGGCGGCCTACTGGGAGGCTATCGAGCGCATCGACCGGCTGGTGGATGCGCTCCGTCGGCCCCTGCAGCCCAGGCCGGCGGGCACGGGCACGGTGGCGCATATCCCCTCCGACGCGTCGGCCATGCGCTCAACCATGACCCGCGAAGCCCATCGCGAGGCGGTGCTGCGCGCCAAGGAATACATCACCGCCGGAGATGTCATCCAGGTGGTGCTGTCGCACCGCATGTCGGCGGAGATCGACGTGGATCCCTTCGACCTCTACCGGGGTCTGCGCGCGATCAACCCCTCGCCCTACATGTACTACCTGAGCTTCGGTGACTGCAAGATCATCGGCGCCTCCCCTGAGCTGCTGGTGCGCTGCGAGGACGGCGAGGTGGTCACGCGACCGATCGCGGGCACGCGCAGGCGTGGCGCCAATGACGCCGAGGACGCCGCGCTCGAAAAGGAGCTGCTGGCCGACGAGAAGGAGCGCGCCGAGCACATCATGCTGGTGGACCTGCACCGCAACGACATGGGCCGCGTGTGTGAGCCGGGCACGGTCAAGGTCGATGAGCTGATGAAGGTCGAGCGCTACTCGCACGTAATGCACATCGTCTCCAATGTCATCGGCCGGCTGCGCGCCGACAGGGACCAGTACGACGTGCTGCGCGCGTGCTTCCCGGCCGGGACGGTCTCGGGCGCGCCCAAGATCCGCGCCATGGAGATCATCGAGGAGCTGGAGCCGGTGCATCGCGGCCCGTATGCGGGCATCGTGGGCTACTTCAGCTTCTCGGGCGCGATGGACACCTGCATCACCCTGCGCACCATGGTCGTGAAGGGCAAGACGGTGCACTTCCAGGCCGGCGGCGGGATCGTCGCCGACTCGGACCCGGACGCCGAGTACCAGGAGACGCTGATGAAGGCGGGCGCGATGCTCGACGCCGCGCGCATGGCCGAGGCGGGGCTGCGCTAGCGCCTCTCCCCCTGCCCCCTCCGGGACGGAGGGGGCAGGCCCGAGCTTGCCCGGGCAGGGGGAGGTCAGTCTGACCGACACAAGGAGGCGAACCGATGATCCTGCTGATCGACAACTACGACTCGTTCACCTACAACCTCTACCAGTACTTCTCGGAGCTGGGCGAGAGCGTCGAAGTGGTCCGCAATGACGCCCTCACCACCGATGAGGTCGCCGCGATGGCGCCCGAGAGCATCGTCATCTCGCCCGGGCCGTGCACGCCCACCGAGGCGGGCATCTCGTGCGAGACCATTGAGCGCTTTGCCGGGCAGGTCCCGATCCTCGGCGTGTGCCTGGGGCATCAGGCGATCGGCCAGGTGTTCGGTGGCGACATCGTGCGGGCGCCGCGGCTGATGCACGGCAAGACCTGCCCGATCCACCACGACGGACGGACGCTGTTCGAGGGCGTGCCTAACCCCTTCGAGGCGGTGCGCTACCACTCGCTGGTGATCGACCCGCCCGGCGTGCCCGACTGCCTGGAGGTCTCGGCGCTGAGCGACCAGGACGAGATCATGGCGGTGCGCCATCGCGAATTCGTCATCGAAGGCGTGCAGTTCCATCCCGAGTCGATCATGACCGCGCCCGGCAAGGACCTGCTGCGCAACTTCCTGCGCCTCGCCGCGCAGGGCCCGGTCCGCGCCGGGGTGAGCGGACAGTAATCCCGTGTGAGGTGAGGGCGATGATCAACGAGATACTGAGCAAGATCGTGGACGGACAGGAAGTGGACCGCGAGGAGGCGCACGCGGCCATGGACGCCATCATGAGTGGCGAGTGCACGCCCGCCCAGATCAGTGCCCTGCTGGTGGCGCTGCGCATGCGCGGCGAGACGGTCGAGCAGGTCGCCGGCTTCGCCCAGGCCATGCGCGAGAGCTGCGTGCGCATCACCACGAAGCACACAGACGTCGTGGACACCTGCGGCACCGGCGGCGACGCGCTGGACACCTTCAATATCTCGACCGCCGCCGCGGTCGTCACCGCGGCGGCCGGGGTGCCGGTCGCCAAGCACGGCAACCGCTCGGTGTCCAGCCAGTGCGGCAGCGCCGATGTGGTCGCCGAGCTGGGGGTGCGCATCGACCTTGAGCCGGAGGAGGTCGGCCTGTGCCTCGACGAGCTGGGCATCGGCTTCCTGTTCGCGCCCAGCCTGCACCCGGCGATGAAGCACGCCGTCGGGCCGCGTCGTGACTTGGGCCTGCGCACGGTCTTCAATATCCTGGGCCCGCTCACCAACCCCGCCGGGGCGAAGCGCCAGCTCCTCGGGGTATTCGCGGCCGCGCTGACTGATGTGATGGCCAGGGCGCTGCGCGACCTGGGCTCCACGCACGCGCTGGTGGTGCATGGGCTCGAGGGCATGGACGAGCTGTCCACCATCGGCCCCACGCGCGTGTCCGAGCTGCGTGACGGCGAAGTGAAGACGCGCGAACTGCGGCCTGAGCAGTTCGGTCTCGACCGCGCCGAGCCCGAGGACCTCGAGGGTGGTGACCCGGCGCACTCGGCGGAGATGCTGCTCGCCGCCATCTCCGGCGAGCAGGGCCCGCCGCGCGACATCGTACTGTTCAACGCGGGCGCGGCGATCTACGTCGGCGGCAAGGCCGAGACCATCGGCGAGGGGATCGGGCTGGCCCGCGAGGCCATCGACTCGGGCGGCGCGCGCGCCAAGCTCGACGCGCTGATCGACATGAGTCGCACACTGGCGGAGGGGCGCGGCCGATGAGCCTGCCCGACATCCTGCGCGCGATCATCGCCCACAAACGCGCGGAGCTGCAAGGCGCCGGCGCGTCGCTCACCGAACTGCGCGCCGCGGTGCTCGACGCCCCGCCCGCGCGCGACTTCGCGGCGGCACTGCGTGGCGACCAGGTGCGCGTGATCGCCGAGATCAAGCGCGCCAGCCCGTCCGAGGGCGCCATCCGCCCGGAGGGCTTCGACCCGAGGGACATCGCGCGCGACTACGAGAGCGCGGGCGCGGCGGCGCTGAGCGTGCTGACCGATGAGCGCTTCTTCGACGGCCACCTCGAGCACCTGCGCGCGGCACGGGCGGCGGTCGAGATCCCGGTGCTGCGCAAGGACTTCGTGATCGACGAGCGTCAGGTCTACGAGGCCCGCGCCGCCGGGGCCGACGCCGTGCTGCTGGTCGTGGCGGTGCTCGATGGCGGGCGGCTGGCGGAGCTGCGGGCGCTCGCGCACGAGCTGGGCCTGGCGGCGCTGGTGGAGGCGCATGACGAGGCCGAGGTCGAGGCGGCGCTGGCGGCGGGGGCGCAGATCATCGGCGTCAACAACCGCGACCTGCGCAGCTTCACCGTGGACCTGGCGACCACCGAGCGGCTCGCGCAGATGGTGCCCGCCGATCGTCTGCTGGTGGCCGAGAGCGGCGTGCATACGCGCGCCGATGTGGAGCGCCTCGCGGCGGCGGGGGCGGACGCCGTGCTGGTGGGGACGGCGCTCATGCGCGCGGAGGATCCGGGCGAGGCGCTGCGCGAGTTGGCGGGGGTGACGGTAACGCGCGCGCGCCACCGCCGACCCGACCCACCCTCCGCGTAGCTCGGGCATCCTGCCCGACGCCGTTCGCGACTTGACGTGACGGCGAGAGCACAGACCAGCTTTCTCAACGACAACCAGGACGACAGCACCCCGAAAGGGAGATCGTGATGGCAACCGATGACAGGACTCGCCCCGGATACTTCGGGCGCTACGGCGGGCGCTACGTCGCGGCCACGCTGCTCAACGCGCTCGAGGAGCTGGAGGCCGCGTTCAATGCCGCGATGGATGATCCCGCGTTCCACGAGGAGTATCACGCGATCCTGCGCGACTACGCCGGCCGCCCCAGCCCGCTCTACCTGGCCGGGCGGCTGAGTGAGCACGTGGGCGCGAAGGTCTACCTCAAGCGCGAGGACCTCAACCACACCGGTGCGCACAAGATCAACAACACCATCGGCCAGGGGCTGCTGGCCCGGCGCATGGGCAAGCGGCGCATCATCGCCGAGACCGGCGCGGGCCAGCATGGGGTGGCGACGGCGACCGTAGCCGCCCTGCTCGGGCTCCCGTGCCGGGTGTTCATGGGCGTCGAGGATGTGCGGCGCCAGGCGCTCAACGTCTACCGCATGAAGCTGCTGGGCGCGGAGGTCGTCCCGGTCGAGGGCCTGCAGGGCACCCTCAAGGATGCGTGCGATGAGGCCATGCGCTACTGGATGGGCACCTACGAGGAGAGCCTCTACATCTTCGGCTCGGTCGCCGGGCCGCACCCCTACCCGACCATGGTGCGCGAGTTCCAGCGGGTCATCGGCGATGAAGCGCGCGCGCAGGTGCTGGAGCGCGAAGGGCGGCTGCCCGACAAGCTGGTTGCCTGCGTGGGCGGCGGCTCAAACGCCATGGGGCTGTTCTACCGGTTCATCGGCGACGAGGGCGTCGAGCTCATCGGCGTCGAGGCCGCCGGCCACGGCATCGACACCGGCCTGCACTCGGCCAGCATCTGCGCCGGCAGCTTCGGCGTGCTCGATGGCACCGCCACGCTGATCATCCAGGACGAGGAGGGCCAGGTGCTGCCGGTGCACTCGGTGGCGGCCGGGCTCGACTACCCGGGCGTGGGCCCCGAGCACGCGTGGATGCACGACAGCGGCCGCGCGCGCTACGTCTGCGTGACCGACGAGGAGGCCCTGGCGGCCTTCCGCACGCTCGCCCGGCTTGAGGGCATCATCCCGGCGCTGGAGAGCGCCCACGCCGTGGCGCAGGTGCTCAACATGACCGACGAGCTGAGCGCGGACGACATCGTCATCATCAACATCTCGGGCCGCGGCGACAAGGACTGCGAGGAGGTGGCGCGGCTCACGTCCGAGTGAGCCCACCGGCGATGAAGCGCATACACGAGGCCTTCGGGCAATCGAAGCACCATGGCGGCGCGCTGATTATCTACGTGACCGCCGGCGATCCGACCCTCGACGACACCGTGGACATCGTGCTCGCAGCCGAGCGCGGCGGGGCGGACCTGGTGGAGCTGGGCATCCCCTACATCGCGCCCACCGCCGACGGCCCCACCATCCAGGCCGCCTGCCGGCGCGCACTCTCGGCGGGCGCGACCGTGAGCGGCGTGCTCGACGCCGCCCGGCGCATTCGCGAGCGCTCCGAGATCCCGCTGGTCACCATGACCTGCTACAACCCGATCCTGGTCTACGGGCTGCACCGCTACGCGCGTGACGCGCGGACCGCCGGCATCAACGGCGTGCTGGTGTCCGACCTGCCGCCCGATGAGGCCGGAGCGTGGCTCGACGCGGCGGCGCAGCACGACCTGGGCACGGTCTTCCTGGTGGCGCCGGGCAACACCGACCGACAACTGCGCGCGGCGATCGCGGTGACCACCGGCTTCGTTTACATCATCTCGCGCCCCGGCACCACCGGCGCGCGTGCCGACATCTACCAGGGCCTGCGCGACCTCGTCAAACGCGTGAAGCGCATGGCTGAGGTCCCGGCGGCGGTGGGCTTCGGGCTGAGCACCGGCGAGCAGGTGGCCGAGGTGCTGGCGATGGCCGACGGCGCGGTGGTCGGCTCCGCGGTGGTCAACGTGATCGCCGAGGGCAACGCCGACGGCAGGCTGCCCGAACGCGTGGAGGCGAAGGTGCGCGAGCTGCGCGGCGGCTGAGCGGCACGGTAGGCGCGGCGCTGGCCCGCGCCCGGTGGAGCTACCGTCTTGCGCCCGATGTGCCGAGGGACAGGGTGACCCCCTCGGCGCGTCGGGCGCGTTCATGTACCGAGCGCCCGGGGCAATCGAAGAAGGGTATTGCGCGGCACGCGCGAAGCCTCCCTCGCCGCGCCGTCGCAGTCTTTGTGACGAGAGGAGCACCTGTGATGCCCGACCGACCGAACGTGCTGATCCTCTTCACCGACCAGCAGCGCGCCGACACCATCGGTGCGCTGGGCAACCCGCATATGCAGACGCCCGCGATGGACTCGCTTGTGCGCGAGGGCACCAGCTTCACCAGCGCCTACTGCGCCTCGCCGGTGTGCATCGCCTCGCGCTGCTCGATGATCCTCAGCCAGTGGGCGCACCAGACCGGCTGCACCACCAACTGCCCGATGCCCCAGGAGCGCACCTCGTTCATGGAGATCTTCCAGGACGCGGGCTGGCAGACCCACGGTGTCGGCAAGATGCATTTCGCCCCCGACAGCCACAAGCTCTGGGGCTTCGAGGCCCGCGACTACTCCGAGGAGGGCGGCTTCCGCGCGGACGACGACTACTGCCGCCATGTCCACGAGCAGGGCTTCGACCACGTCTTCGAGTGCATGGGCGTGCGCAGCGAGTACTACTACATCCCGCAGCCCTCGCAGCTTCCCGCGCGCCTGCACCACACCACCTGGGTGGCCGACCGCTCGATTGAGTTCCTGCAGCGGCGCGACCACGACCGCCCGTTCCTGCTGTGGAGCAGCTTCATCAAGCCCCACCCGCCCTTCGAGTCGCCCGCGCCCTGGCACCGGCTCTACAAGCCCACCGACATGCCGCTGCCCCACCTGCCCGCCGACTTCGAGACGCTGCAGACCTTCTGGAACCGCCGGCAGAACCGCTACAAGTACCGCGACCAGGGCTGGGACGACAACTTCGTGCGCACCATGCGCGCGGCCTACGCGGCGTGCGTCTCGTTCGTGGATTACAACGCCGGGCGCATCCTCGAGCACCTGCGCGCCACCGGCGAGATCGACAACACGATTGTCCTGTGGATCTCCGACCACGGTGAGCTGCTGGGCGACTTCGGCTCCTTCGGGAAGCGCTCGATCCTCGACGCGGCGGCACGCGTGCCGCTGGTCATCCGCTGGCCCGAGCGCTTCGCTGCAGGTGAACGCTGCGACCGCGTGTGCAGCAACGTGGATGTCGCGCCCACGCTGCTGCGCGCCTGCGGGCTGGACACGATCGACCAGCACGAGGGCGTGGACCTCGCCGACCTGGCGGCGGGCGCCGATCCGGGGCGGCCGGGGGTGCTCTGCCAGTACTCGCAGCGGGAGAGCGGGCTCTACGGGCTGATTGCCGATGACTTCAAGTACACCTACTCGGCGGCCGACGACCAGGAGTGGCTGTTCCGGCGCTGGCCGGGTGAGCCCGAACAGCGCTCGCTGGCGGGCAACCAGGCGTACGTCAAGACGACCGGTGAGATGCGCGCGGCGCTGGTGCGGTGGCTGCGGGCCGATGGCTACGACGAGGTGCTCGACGCAGAGGGCTGGCGGGTGTACCCGCCCGACCGGCGCCCGAGCATGGACCCGAACCCCGACCACGGCCTGCTCTACCAGGAGGGCACCGACTGGGCGCCGCTGTTCCCCGAGGGCTACGCGCCCATCAGCACGCCCCAGGGGCCGGGGCGGGTCGTGCCGCGGGGAAAGGACTGACGCCAGATGACCTTCGACCTGCTGATCCGAGGCGGCACTATCGTGGACGGCACCGGCGCGGCGGGGTTCGCGGCCGATGTCGGCATCGTCGGGGACCGCATCCACGCGGTGGGCGACCTGTCGGCGGCGGATGCGCGTGAGGTCATCGAGGCCGCCGGCCTGATCGTCGCGCCCGGCTTCGTGGACGTGCACAACCACGCGAACAATGAGATGGACGGGGGCATCCTGAGCATCCCGTCGGTCGAGAACCAGGTGCGCCAGGGCGTGACCACGCTCATCGCGGGCAACTGCGGCGGCTCGGAGTGGCCCATTGGCGAGCACCTCGACGCGGTGGGCGCGGCGCCCATCCGGCAGAACTACGGCACGCTGGTGGGCATGGGCACGCTGCGCGCGGAGGCGCAGGTGGGCAACCGCCCGGCCTCGGCCGAGGAGATCGAGGTCATGCAGGCGCTCGCGGCGCAGGCCATGGACGAGGGCGCGTTCGGCATGTCCACCGGCTACTTCCCCGACTTCGTCACCACCGACGAGATCGCGCAGGTCGCCCGGCCCATCGCCGAGGGCGGCGGCATCTACGCCACGCACATGCGCAACGAGGCCGACACCGTGCTCGAGGCGCTGCGCGAGGCCATCGAGATCGGCGAGCGCTCGGGCTGCCCGGTGCAGATCTCGCATATCAAGTGCTGGGGGACACGCGCGTGGGACAAGGCCGAGGCCATGCTGGCACTCATCGATGAGGCGCGCGAGCGCGGCCTCGATATCACCGCCGACCGCTACCCCTACCCGGCGGCCTTCGGCGGCGTGGCCAACATCGTGCCGGTGCCCGCGCGCATCGAGGCGATGGAGCGCGGCGGCCTCGAGCACCTGCGCGATGAGGACCTCGCCGAGCCGATCCGCGCATGGGCCGAACAGTTCCTGGCCGACCTGGGCGGGCCCGGGAACATGGTGTTCGCGCCGCTCGATCCGATGCCGGAGATCGACGGCAAGAGCCTGGCGCAGGTCGCCCAGGAGCGCGGCGAGGAGCCCTGGCGGGTGGGGCTGGAGTTCACCATCCACGGCGGCGTGTCGGTAATCTACTTCTCCATGCGTGAGGACAACGTGCGCACCTTCATGCGCCACCCGGCGGTGTTCGCCGGCTCCGACGGCCACCTGCGCGTGCTCGGCAAGGGCGTCTCGCACCCGCGCAACTACGGCACCTTCCCGCGGTGGATCGGCCACTACGGCCGCGATGAGGGCCTCTTCACCGTCGAGCAGGTCGTGCACAAGTGCAGCTTCATGCCCGCGCGCAAGCTCGGCCTGCACGACCGGGGGGAGATCGCGCCGCGCAAGATCGCGGACATCACCATCTTCTCGTGGGAGAAGATCATCGACACCGCGACCTTCGAAGACCAGCATCGCTACCCCGAGGGCATCCCGCACGTGATCGTGGCGGGCGTGCCGGCGGTGCGGGATGGCGAGGTGACTGCGGCCACGCCCGGCCGTGCGCTGCGCCGCCGCCGGTAGGGTCGGCTCCCTTCGGTGAATCGGCCCGGCTGAGAGCGGAAGTCCACCGTCAATCTACACCCGCTCCACTCTTTCATCCGCAACGCCGTCCACAGCAATGCACGTATTCCACAAAGTTATCCTCATGGGCGTGGAGGGCTGTCTGACGGGCACAGGCAGCCGAAGGGCCATGCGGCATCGAGTGCGGCGCCCCGCCTGAGGCGTCGGTGACGTCGGCGGATGTGGAGTCTTCCACAAGAGGATGCCCGTGGACGGGTCGGCCGGGCCCGGCCGCTCGCCCACGGCTCCTGTCCACCATCTGTGCACAGCCTGTCTACCAGGCTGCGGCCCGGTGATTCCCGACGGGCCCCCAGGGTTTCCCCGGACCATGCACAGTCCATGACCGTGCCGTACACCATCGCTCAACGGCGGGCGCACAGCATATGCACAGCATCTCCCCTGCTCATTTTCACGGTTGTCCACGGGGGGGGGTACACGACGGGAGGCCGGCGGCGGCGCCGGCCTCCGGGAAACGCTGCGACGCCTGCGCTCAAAGTGGCGTGAAGTCGATGTTCTCGTTGATCTGCGCCACGGTTTCGGCGACGAGCCTGGCGGCGTTCTCGAGGTCAGAGAGCGCCACGATCTCGACCGGCGTGTGCATGTAGCGGTTGGGCACGCTGACCAGGGCGACGGCGACGCCCTCCCGCGAGAGCTGCATGACGTTGGCGTCGGTGCCGGTGGGGCGTGGCGCGGCCTCAACGTGATGGGGGATCTTCTTCTCGCGGGCGATGGTCATCAGCAGCTCGCCGATGACCGGGTTGATGTTCGGGCCGCGGGCGATGACCGGGCCCTCGCCGACCTTGATGTCGCCCTGCCGGGTTTTGTCGGTGCCGGGGTAGTCGGCGGCGTGGGTCACATCTACGGCGATGCCCGCGGTCGGGTTGATGGCGAAGCAGCTTGTCTGCGCGCCGCGCAGCCCCAGCTCCTCCTGGACGGTCGAGACCGCCCACAGCCCACAGTCGAGCTTGCGGTTCGCCAGAATGCGCAGTGCCTCCATGCACACGAAGGTGCCGATCTTGTCGTCGAAGCCGGCGGCGACCACGAAGTCGCGGTCCAGCTCCTGGAAGTCGGCCTGGAAGGTGATGGGGTCGGCGATGGCGATGAGGTTCTCGGCGGCCTCGCGGTCCTTGGCGCCGATGTCGATGAACAGCTTCTCGATCTGCAGTTGCGGCTTGTTGCGCTCCTCGGCGGTGAGCAGGTGCACGGGCTTGCGGCCGATCACGCCCGGGACCGGGCCGTTGCTGCCGTGGATGGTGACGCGCGAGCCCACGACGATGGCCGGGTCGGCGCCCCCGAGGGCGGCGAAGTAGACGAAGCCCTCATCGGTGATGTGGCGCACGATGAAGCCGATCTGGTCGCAGTGGCCGGCGAGCATCACGCGCAACGGGTGGTCGGGGTTCTTGATGCACATGACGTTCCCGTGCACGTCGGTGCGGATCTCGTCGGCGAACTGCTCCATGCGCGCGCGCACCACGCGCTGGGCGGGCACCTCGAAGCCCGAAGGCGAGGGCGCGGCGATCAGGTCCTTGAGGAACTGCAGCGATTCCTTGCGCATGATAGCTCTCCTGGCGGTCAGACTGTGACCTGCGAACGTGGGGGGATTCCCCGTCGGCCGTGAAGCTCCTGCCCGTCGCACGCAAACGCCCCTCCGCGCGGGGCGGAGGGGCGTTGGTTAGTGAGCGCGCACTGCGCCGCTTACGGCGTGAAGGTCAGCAGCTTGCGCGCCATCTCCGGGTAGTGGTAGATGAAGCGCAGCTCCTCCTCGGTGAGCGGCTGCTGGTTGGACAGGTTGGCGTACTGCACCAGGTTCAGAATCTCGCGCGCATGCTCGGCGTCGCGGAAGGCGAGGTCGAGGTGGCTGTAGACATACTCGAGGCCCGCAGCGCCGCCGTGCTGGCCGGTGAGGATCTCGCGGCCGGTCTTGGTCAGCTCGTCGTGACCGCGGCCGAGGTCTTCGAAGGCGTACAGCTCGTAGTTGTGGCGGTCCTTGAGCGCCCCATCGGCGTGGATGCCCGACTCGTGGGCGAAGGCGTTGGCGCCCACGCCCACCTGGTTGATGGGGATGGGCAGGCCGAAGGAGTTGGCCACGTAGCGCGCCAGCTTGTAGGCCCTGGTGGTGTCGATGGCCTCGTCGAGGTAGCCCTTCTCGGCCAGGCCCGATGAGTACTTGAGCGCCAGGATGCAGCTCACCAGGTCGGCGTTGCCGGCGCGCTCGCCCACGCCGTTGACCGTGGTGTTGATGTAGGCGTCCTGGCCGGCCTCGCAGGTGGCGACGGCGCCGGCGACCGAGTTGGCGACCGCGAGTCCGAGGTCGTTGTGGCAGTGAGTCTCCAGCGGCATCTGCACCTCACGCGCCAGCCAGGCCATGCGCTCGGCGATGGTGAACGGGTCATCGTAGCCGAGGGTGTCGCAGTAGCGCAGGATCTCGGCGCCCGCCTCCTTGCCGGCCAGGCCGAAGTCCTTGAGGAACTCCATGTCGGTGCGTGAGGCGTCCTCGGCGTTGATGCCCACGGAGACGCAGCCGCCCTCGAGAGCGGCGGTCACCGCGTCGGTCATCATCTTGATGATGTCGTCACGGCTGAACTTCCCGCGGAACTTCCACTCCAGCATCTGCTGAGAGGTGGAGATCGACAGGTTGAGGTGCGTCAGTTCGGTACGGGCCAGCGCCGCCTCGACGTCGGCGGCCACCGCGCGCGACCAGCCCTCCAGCCGCAGGCGCTTGATGACCGGCTCGCCGTCGTCGTTGTGCAGGCGCGTAAGTTCGACGTTGGTGTTGATGTAATTCCACTCGTGCGGGCTCAGCGGGAAGCCCAATTCCGAGCCGTAAATGCCCATCTCGTCGAGCATGACGTTGATGATGGTCTTCTGCAGCTTCGACAGCACAATGCGGGCGGTCTGCTCGCCATCGCGGTTGGTCACATCGACTATCCGGATCTTGGGCACGGTAAGCAACTCCCGTCGTGGCATGGGCCACTACCAGTATGCGTCCCGAGCGGCCGCTCGGGACGCGTTACGTTGTCGGGCTCAAGCTGCAACGTAGGGGTTCAGGTCGGGGGGCGCTGCCCCACGATGGGCACATTGTAGCCGAAATCGCCGGCGAGTTCAAGAGCGCTCCCGGCGGTCGCGTCGGCACCGGATTGCCGCCGGGGCGG
>CAZTZN010000135.1:0-3368 GCA_964617715.1 uncultured Armatimonadia bacterium
GTTGCCGGTCGTCAGCGTGATCACGGTGTCGGGCACCGCCTCGATGCGCTCAACCAGGAGCGCATTGACGACCACGGGTCTTCCGTTCAGTGCGGTCAAACGTATCATGGGCAGGCTCCTCGCCGCAGGGTTGACGCCGGGCCGCTCACGGCTCGGGCGCATCACGTGCGGATCAGGCGCACAACGTCGTCGAGCATCTCGTTGGCGGTGGCGATGACGCGTGTGGAGGCCTGGAAGCCGCGCTGGGTGGTGATCATGTCCACGAAGGCGCGGGTGAGGTCCACGTTCGACATCTCCAGGCTGCCCGCCACGATGCTCCCTCGCCCACCGGTGCCGGCGGGGCCGATCAGCGGCGGCCCCGAGGCGGGCGCCTCGGCGTACAGATTCGCGCCCATGTGGCGCAGGCCGCCGGCGTTGCTGAAGCTCGCCAGCGCCACTTGTGCCAGCGTACGCGAGCGTCCGTCGGAGTAGTGGCCCTCGACGAAGCCATCATCCGACAGCTCCACCGACACCAGCGATGCCGCGGGCCGCCCGTCCTGTGACTGCACGGCCACAGTGTTGGATTGTGCCACGCAGGTGAGATTCGCCAGGTCGATGGCGACCGACAGCGGCGTGGTCGCGCCATTGGTGAGGGCGATGTCCAGCGTGAGGCTGCCGCCGGCGGTCAGGGCGCCGTCCGCTTCGAACTGCACGGTGCCCGAGGTCGAGCTGGCCCCGCAGGTGGCGGCGCAGCTCCACTCACCCACGTTGGCGCTCCTGGTGAACACCAGCTCGACCTCGTGCGATTCGCCGAGAGAGTCGTACACGGAGATGGTCGCCGTCACCGTGTCGCCGGTGGCCGCAGTCGCGTCGAGGTTGCCCGCTACCGTGGCCACGGTGGTCGGCACCGGCGGCGCCAGGGCGCTGAGATCGAAGGTCAGGGCGGTGGGCGTGCTGTTGGCGTCCACGACGCCATCCGTGGCCAGCCAGCCCATCACGCGATGTCCGCTGCCCGAGCTGACCAGCGTGTTGGTGTCGTCAAGGCTGAAGGCTCCCGCCCGGGTGTAGTAGACGCCCTGGCTGTCGCGCAGCACGAACATCCCGGCGCCCTCGATGGCGGCGTCCAGCGGCTGGCCCGTGCGCTCGAGCGCTCCCTGACTGTGCTGAACAGTCACGCTGCTGAGCGACACGCCGCTGCCGATCTGCACCGGGCTGGTGCCACCGATACCGATGTCGCCACCCGAGCGGCCACCCTCGAGCGTCTGGTAGAGGGCGTCCTCGAAGGTGGCGCGTCCTTCCTTGTAGGCTACGGTGTTGGAATTCGCGATGTTGTTGCCGACCACGTCGAGTCGCTCCTGGAAGGCGACCGTGCCCGAAAGTCCGGAGAACAGCGCTCGGTTCATTGTCCTGCTCCTCTCGCGTCCGGGTGTGCCGGGCGTCCGAGCCCGGCGAACCCCGGGAAGATGTGTGCCTGTGCGTCTCCTCCGTGCCTGACGTCAGGACACGGTGACAATCTCGTCCAGCGTCAGCTCCGTCCCGCCGGCGAGGACCCGGACACCGTCGGCCGACAACTCGACCTGCTCCACCGCCCCGCTCACAAGCTCCCCCGAAACGGCGTCGTGCCAGCTCACAGTGCGACCGATCAGCGCCAGCGCCGGCGCCACTGCCTGGTCGGCGCGCATCTGCGCGAGCAGTGTGCCGATGGAACTCAGCTCAGACACGGTCTGAAGCTGGGCGAGTTGCGCCAGAAACTGCGCGGAGTCCATGGGCTGCAGGGGGTCCTGCGCCCGGAGTTGCGCGACCAGCAGGGTCATGAAATCCTGCGTCTGCGCCGGCGCCTGCATGGGCTCCGCGCCGGTTGACGGTGCCGTGACTGCCTCCACCCTCATCCTGGTGGCTCCTTCCTCACGCTATCAGGTCCACGCGGCCGCTCGGCTTGGCAGCATTGGCGGCATTCACCGCCGGTCGTCGCAACTCAGGCGCAGGCGTGCGGACCAGGCGCGGGCCTGCCGAGGCCGATGGTGCGTCCGCACCCTGCCGCGGCGTCTCCCCGTCCATCCCACTGCCGCCGTGGCGCACGTCGAACTGAGCGACCTGCACATCCTGGTCGGCCAGCGCGGCTCGCACCTGGCCCTCCACCTGACGCAGGGCGACCACCGTCTCGGGCCGCTCTGCGGTGACCACCGCGTGAACCGCGCCCTCGCGTACGGTCAGCTCCAGGTCGCAGCGCCCGAGTCCCGGAGGGTCCAGCTCGATGCGCACATGCCTGACGCCGTCGCGGGTCGGCAGGTCCTCGATGTGCGGGAGATGCACCCGCACGACCGGGCGGACCGACGCGGCGGCATCGGCAGGCGCGTCGGCGCCGGCTGTGAGCCCGGGAGCTACCGCCCCGGCGATGGCTTCGGCAGCCCTGGTCGAGGCCGGGCCGCCATCCTCGGGCTGCGCGCCTGCCTCCTTGCGCGCCGCCGGCGTCGATCGTTCGCCGGTCACACCGAGGGACGCGGCCTCACCCTCCGGTCGCGGCACTCTCCCGGAATCGCGCCCGCCGGCTGCATGGACATCGGCCCGCGGCACCCGCATGTCGGCGGGCGGCGCGTCCCCTCCGACCGGTGCGGGGGCGAGAGGGCTCACGACCGCGGGCGCCGTGCGGCCAACGGGGCCCCGGTCGTCCGGCATCGCGCAGGACGTGGGCGACTGCTCATCGGATGGGTGGGCGACCGGCGCCGCCTCAGGGCAGGATTGTGCCGCCGGCGAGGCCGTCTTTGCAGCAAAGCTCGGCGCTGACTCGGACGCGACGGCCTCATCGGCATCCGCCGGATCACGGGGCATCGTCCGGAGATCACCCTGACGAGCCCGGGACCTCGCCGGCGGCTGCGTCGCGGCGGCCTCGACGGGGGCGACGCCGACCGCCGCAGCTTTCGACCCGTCTGGCCCGACGGGCGCCGCGGCCGTGGATAGCGCATCCACCCGGGTGTCTGAGACCTGCGCCGCCGGGTCATCGGTCCGAGCCCGCGCGGCCACGCTCAGCCCGTTGCGCAATCTGACTGCGGGCGACCGCGCAACCATGTGCGACGGCAGGTCAGCAGCCATCCCTGGAATGAGCTGTTGCCCGTCGAGCACTCGGTCAACGCTGGAGATCGCAGCCCGATCAAACGAAGGCTCCTGCACAAAGCTGACCGCGGGAGCGCGCTCCCGGGCGGCCGCAACGTCAGTCTGCGGCACGCCGCCGCCGGGCTGCACCATGTCAAAGACCCGGGCACGTGGCGAAGCGATCGGCCGGTGCGCGACATTGCGGGCAACTTGCGGGAGATCGGTCATGAGGGCCTGACGGCCATCGACCACCCACTGTGCGGGGGCCCCTCCGACCCGCCGAGCGATGTCGCGACCCG
>CAZTZN010000135.1:3468-13061 GCA_964617715.1 uncultured Armatimonadia bacterium
CGGCCCTGCGGCCACGGCGGATGCCGGGCGCACATCAGGGAAAACGAGGGCCGAGTCCGGCGCCGGTTTCCGGCGCGACGCAGTCGGCCCGTCTGCCCCCGCTGCGGAGATCGCGCTTCCATCGGTGGGCGGCGTCGGAGCCCCCCGGGTCGCCTGCTGCGCCGGCGGCGTCAGCAGACCGGTGAGCAGCGCGACGAAGATGGCCTGGTCGGCGGCGGGTTGCCCTGTCGTGCCATCACCCGCCGGGGTGTCGGTCGTGGTAAACGAGACGCCCGGAAGTGCCGGGGCAGCCTTCATCGTGCGCCCTCCGTCCCCCGGGCGAGGTAGCCGAGCACCCGCCGCACATAGGTCTGCGTTTCGCGGTAGGGCGGGATGCCGCCGTAGCGGGCCACCGCGCCGGGGCCCGCGTTGTACGCCGCCAGCGCCAGCGACAGGTCGCCGAAGCGGTCGAGTTGCGCGCGCAGATAGCGGCTGCCGCCGAGGATGTTCTGTGCCGGATCGTAGGCGTTGCTGACACCGAGTGCGCGCGCCGTGCCGGGCATGAGCTGCATCAACCCCATGGCGCCTGCCGGCGAAGTGCAGCTCGGGTCGTAGCCGGATTCGGCGCGAATCACCGCGTGAATGACCTCCGGGCTTAATCCGAAGCGATCCGCCGCCAGGCGAACGATGTCATCAAAGTGGCCGGGGCCGTCAGAGGCACCGCGGTCTTCGCCTCCGGGCGTCCGCATGGCCTGAACCAGCAGGTCCGCGAAGCGCGGCGCGGACGCCGGCGCGGCGGGCGACGCGCCGCCGGATGCCTGGATGCGCGACAGCCCCGCCCGGATGACCTCGATCCGTCCGATCATCCGTGGCAGTTCGCCCGGGAAACATACTCTCGCGTGGTTCATGATCATGCTCCGAGCCCGCCCGCCGCCCGCGCGCTGGAGTCGGCGGTGGCGTTGAGGTCCTCGCGGAGCAGCCGATGGCGCGAGACGGCTACCTCGTCGAGTTCGCGTTGCTCACGCCGCACCTGGCACCGGCGATGCTCGGCCTCCTGTCGTTGGGCGAGCTGCTCGAGGGTTTCCCGCGCCTGCGCCGCCACTACCAACTCGGCCCGGCGCTGCGCGCACATCCGGTCGGCGTGCTGCAGACGCACATGCTGATCTGCCAGGGTCTCGCGCAGCCGGCACAGGCACCGGTATGCGTGCTCCATCTCCCCCAGGCGTAGGTCGGGCACGGTGCCATCCACGGGCCCACTCTCGCGCGTGTCACCGACCAACTCGTCGTAGCGCGCCTGGGTCTGCCGCAACTCCCTCCGGATGGCATCGGCGACTCTGCGTGCCTCGGCGAGGCGGCCGATGGCCGTTTCTTCCTCGCGACGCCTGAGATCAAGCGCCGACTGCAGCGAGAACTCAAACTTGCGCACGCTCTCTCCCGACCTTGTCGCTCAAGGCGCACGGTGCGCCCGGAGATCGGTGTTCCTGTCGATGAGTCGGTTGATTATCGGCCGGATTGAGGGGAACTTGAGTCTTCGCCGCCGGGCGCGGCGGCGGCGGCCTGGAAACTCGCCAGCGCCTGCATGACGTTGGGCCGGCGCGGAGGCGCGGACTCGGGACCAAGGTCGCGGGCGGCGGCAGGGCGTTCGGGCGGGAGGGTCAGGGCCTCTGCCAGGGCGGCGCGCGTGTCGTCGAGGTCCGGTGCTTCCTCGGCCTCCTGACGCAGAAAGGCCAGCACCTGCGGGCGCAGGGCGATGGCGCGATCCACCTCACGATTGCTGCCGGCCTCGTAGGCACCCAAGTTGATGAGGTCCTCGTGCTCGGCGTAGGTGGCCATGGCGGCGCACAGCTTGCGCGCGTTGCGGCGATGGTCGTCATTTACCACGCTGTCCATGAGTCGGCTCACGCTCTGCATTACATCTACGGCGGGGTAGTGGCCCTGGTTGGCCAGCTCGCGCGAGAGCACGATGTGACCATCAAGGATGCCGCGCACGGCGTCGGCGACCGGCTCATTCATGTCATCGCCCTCGACGAGAATCGTGTAGAGCGCGGTGATGCTCCCATGCGCGGCCATGCCGGTGCGCTCCAGCAGTCGGGGCATCTCGGCGAAGACTGATGGGGTGTAACCGTTGCGCGTGGGCGGCTCGCCGGCCGCCAGCCCCACCTCGCGTTGCGCCCAGGCCACGCGCGTAATCGAGTCCATCATCAGCAGTACATCGAGCCCCTGATCGCGGAAGAACTCGGCGACGGTAGTCGCCACCTGCGCCCCGCGCAGGCGTACCAGGGGCGGCTGGTCGCTGGTCGCGGCGATGACCACCGAGCGTTGCAGGCCATCCTCGCCCAGCGTCCCCTCGACGAACTCGCGCACCTCACGCCCGCGTTCGCCGATCAGCCCGATGACGTTCACATCCGCGGCGGTGTTACGCGCGATCATCCCCAGCAGCGTGCTCTTGCCCACCCCCGAGCCCGCGAAGATGCCGATGCGCTGGCCTCGGCCACACGTCAGCAGCCCATCGATGGCGCGCACGCCCAGGCGCAACGGTTGCGTGATGCGCCGACGGGTCATGGCATGAGGAGGGGGCGCCTCGACCGGCAGGAACGCCTCCGCCGCGGGCATCGGCCGGCCATCCAGGGGTCGGCACAGGCCGTCGAAGACCCGACCGAGCATCCCGGCGCCGACCGGCACGGTCATCGGATGGCCGCTGGCAACCACCGGGCTGCCTGCCGCGATGCGCCGCGTGTCGCCCAGGGGCATCAGCAGCAGGCGCCGGTCATTGAAGCCGACCACCTCGGCACGGATGGCGCCGTCCGCGGTAGTGATCTCGCACAGCTCGCCCACCTGCGCCGGGGGCCCGTCCGACTCGATGATGATGCCTACCGAGCGCGTGACGCGCCCGCTGCGCCGGATGGTCTCCGCCGACGCCATGCGGGCGGCCAGGGTTGCGAAGATGTCCGCGCTGTCGCTCATGGCCCTGCGCCTCGCGCTCACGCCGCGGCACCCTCGTCCGTGCCTGCGTTCTCGCCGCCCAGCACCCGCCCGATCTCCTCATCCAGCGCCGCGAGCTGTGCCTCAATGCGCGCGTCGAAGCGCCCGCGCTCGGTCTCCACTACGCAGCCACCGCGACTGATGCCGTCATCGGCCACGATCGTCAGGTCCTCGACGCCGCCCACCTCACTCAGCAGCTCCGCCTGCGCCCGGCGCACCGTGGCGTCATCCGCCGCCGCCACGCGCACCGTGATGCGAGTGGCGCCCGCCGCGTGGCTCAAGGCGTTGCGCACCACATCGAGCACAACCGTGTCATCGGCCTCGATCTTGCGCGCCACGACCTTCGCGGCCATCTGACCGATCATCCCGGCCAGCTCACGCTCAAGCCGCGCCATCCGCTCCTCCGACGCGGCGCGCACCTGTTTCAGAAGGCCCTCGCGGGCCTGCTCGAAGGCCGCCACCTGCCGGGCGGCCACCTCATCCAGGAGCGCCTCCACCCGCGCGCGTGCCTCACGCGTCGCCTCTTCACGCGCCCGGCGGCGGATCTCCTCAGCCTGCGCATAGGCCGCCTCAAGCACGCTATGCGCCTCCTGGTGACTGTGCAGCGCGGCGTCGTTGGCATCCGACTCCGCGGCCGGCGCCTGGTCGCGATGCCCCGGCGTGAGCGGCACGAACTCGGCCTCGCACGCCCGGTCGTAATCGAGCGCCGGCCACAGCCACGGGACCACCTGGTCGTCCGCCGCGCTCAGTTGGGCTCACCTCTCGCGCCGTCGGCGGGCGCCCCGGCGCGCATCCAGCCCCTGAGCTGGCGGGCGAAGTCCTCGGGCGACTGCGTGCCCAACTCGGCCAGGCGTCTGGTCAGAGCCGCCTCGACCTCCGGCGCCTGCTCCGAGTCGTGCGACTCGTGACCGTTGGCAGGAGCAGATCCCGCCGTGTCCGACCCCGGCTCCCAGGCCCGAAGCCCGCCTTCACTTTCACCCGCACTCCCCGGTCCCGGCACATCTCCCTCATGCTCAGCCCGCGACTCCGACGCTGTGCCCAGGCGTCGCGAGATCATCAGCAGGGCCGCCGCCACCATCGCCAGCGTCAGCACCATGCTCGCGTAGCGCATGACGTGCTGGACGGTGCGCTGGCGGTCGCGCCGCGCCTGAGCCGCCTCGGCCAGCCTGGCCTCCTCTTCGGCCACCTTGATCGCCTCGATCGCCATCGGCTCGACGGTGACCGTATCTCCGCGCGCGGCGTCAATGCCCGCTGCGGTCTCCACCAACCCCCTCACCTGCTCCGCGACCGCCTCGTCCAGGCTTTCATCGATCGCCACCGCCACCGTCAGTCGCCGCAGTTGACCCGGCGGCGTGGTTATCCGCTCGTGCAGGCGCGAGTATTCGTACTCCCGGCTCTCCTGCGTGTGCTCGTAGCTGCCTCCTTCCCCCGCGGTCGTGCGCAGGCCCGTGGCGCCCAGCCCCGCCGGGCCGCCCACTTCGCCGGGCGCGCGGCCCGAGTACTGCTCATGGACGGTCTCCTCGCGGCGGACCACGCCGGTGCCGTCCGGCGGGTCGAGCGTCTCGCGCGTCAGCTCCTGGCTCTGAAAGTCCAGCGTGGCCTGCACACGCACCACCGAGCGTCGCGCCCCCAGCACCGAGTCGAGCATCGACTGCAGATGAGTGCGCAGGCTCTCCTCGTAGCTGCGCGTCGCTTCGATCTGCGCCATCGTCTGCACCCCACCCGAGACATCCCACGCACTCGACAGCACATGCCCGGTGGTGTCCACCACCGTCACCGCGTCGGGCTCGAGATCCGGCACCGCACTGGCGACGAGCTGCGTAATCGCGGCCACTTGCCCCGGGTCCAGCCGCTTCCCGGCCAGGCCCACCACCACCGAAGCGCTCGGCGGCTCCCGGCGCTCGCTGAAGAGGCGCTCTTCGGGCAGCGCCAGGTGTACCCGCGCCGTGGTGATCTCCTGCAGCGTGGTGATGCTGCGCTCCAGCTCTCCTTGCAGCGCGCGTTGAAGATTCACATTGTTCTGCAAGTCGCTGGTCGAGAAGCTGGTGCGATCAAATAGCTCGAAGCCCACGGTGGAGGCGGTCGGCAGGCCGTCGGCCGCGAGCTGCAGGCGCAGCTCGTAGAGCCGCTCCTGCGGCACCTGCACCGTCGCGCCTCCCGCCGCCAGCCGGTAGGGCACACCCTGGTCTTTGAGCCGCTCGACTACCGCCTGAGCGTCCTGCGGCGACAGTTCTGCGTAGAGGACCGCCCAGGACGGTCGCGTCGCCCACGTACCCACCGCGACCAGCCCGCCCACGACTATCAGCGCCAGCGCCCCCAGCGAGATCTGCCCGCGGCGGTCCATCGCCTCCCAGGTCTGTTTGAGTTGCTCCAGCATGGTCGCTCAAACCCGCGTGGTGCGTTCTTCACCCGCAGTGCATCGTGGCTCGATTCACAGTTGCATGCGCGAGATCTCGCGGTAGGCCTCGACCGCACGCTGAGTCACCTGCGCCGTCAGCCGCAGAGACAGGTCGGCGATCTCCACCGCCAGCACGGCGTCGTGCAGATTCTCAGCCTCGCCGGTTGCTACCCGCTCGATGGCCGCATCCGCCGCCACTTGGGCCTCGTTGACGCGCCGTAACGCATCGCCCAGCAACTCGGCGAAGCTCGCTCCCCCGGCCCGTTCCGGCCCGCCGACTGTCCCCGCCGGCGTCGGCGCCGGCCCGCCTGCGCGCACCGGCGGCGTCTCACTCATGGACCCCACCGGCAGCGGGATCGTGCCCGTGTCCACCCGCATTGCCGCTCACCGCCTCATGCGAGAATGCTCAGCGCCTGTCGGATCATCTCGCGCCCCGAGCGCAGCGCCGCCGCGTTCGCCTCATACGCGCGCGCGGCCAGCACCATGTCCGCCATCTCGGTCGGCAGGCTCACGTTGGGCATCAGCACGTAGCCATCCGCGTCGGCGTCCGGATGACTCGGGTTGTGCACGCGCAGCGGCGGCGACGGATCGGTCTCCACGCCCGCCACCCGCACGCCTGTGTACGTCGCCCGCTGTGCGGACGGCACTCCCACGCCCTGCCGGGCCATGAGCACCACCTGGCGGCGGCGGTAGGGCCCACCGTTGTGCGAACGCGTCGTCTCCACGTTCGCGATGTTCTCGGCGATCACGTCCATGCGCGCGCGCTCAGCCTGCAGTCCGGTGGCACTCACCCGTAGCGCATCGAAGATGCCCATCGTCAGCTCGACCTCCCGTCACCGATGGCAATCCCTACCATCGCCAGGTGCCGATCCAGCAGTCGCGTGAGGATCTCGTAGCGCGCGCTCGCCTCCAACAGCCCGGTCATCTCGGCCTCGATGTTCACGTTGTTGCCGTCCGGACCCGCCGGGTCGGCGCTCATCGCCACCCGCGCCTGCACATGCGCGATCGCTGCCGTGCCGTCGCCGCTGCGCGCGGCCGCCAGCGCCTGCGCGAGCCGGTCCTCGAAGCTGGCGTGACGAGCGCGGTAGCCCGGCGTCTCCAGATTCGCTAGGTTCGCCGCCGCCAGCCGCTGCTGCGTCGCGGTCCCATCCAGCGCGGCGACCAGCGCCCCGGTCGTCAGGTCCATCAGCCCTGTCCTCTCCATGGATGTCATCCTCCGCCCTGCTCGCCCGCGTACCGAATCGCTCGCCATCCCCGGCGCGGCACAGGTATTTCGGCATCCGCGCGCAGAACTTGAGTCGCGATCTGCTCGGGAGAGAGGAGGATCAGCGCCGCCGGGCGGGCGGGCTGGGGCCAACGAGTTTCGCGGCGAGCCTGCCACCCAGCACGCCGGTATGCGCCAGGAACTTGGGCCGGCCGCGCACCGCGACCGTCATCGGCTCGTCCACCGGCTTGCCCAGCGGGATCACGTCTCCAGCCTGCAGCTTCATGGCCTCGGAGAGCGGTACGTGTATCTCGTGCACGATCACCGACACCGGCACCATCACGCGCCCACCCACCCGCCGAAGGCACTCCTCGTTCACACGCCGGTCTCGCGCCCTCGCCGCGTCCGCCTCTTCCACCAGCCGTTGGGCGCTCGCTACCGGCAGGCAGATCCGCATCTCACCGGCCACCCCGGCGATCTCCACCGCAATCGTGACTACCACGGTCTCCCCCTCGGCGATCTTGCCCTGCAGCGCGGCGCTCTCGGACACCACCTCCTGCACCAGCGGCCTTTGCCTCGCCAGGCGATCCCAGGTGGTGGCCCAGATATCCACCATCTCCTGCGTGAAGCGTCGCAGCAGAGCGGCCTCCAGCACCGTCACCGGCCGCTTCAGCGCCTCCGGCGGCCCGCCGAGCATGCGGCTCACGATGGGCCCGGTGAGGCTCTCCCCTATCTCCCACACTATGCCGGGAACGGCGGGCGCAAACTGCACAAGCCCCAGGGCTGCGCGCGGGGGAACCTCCGAGAGAAACCGCTCCAGCGCGCACGCCCCCATCCCGGTCAGCTCAAAGCGCGTGGGGCTGTCGAGGTAGACGCTCATGATCCGCCCCAACGCCGCAGTCAGCCGCTCCGAACATGCTCTGAGGTGCGACAACGTCTCCCGCGACAGCTCCGTGCCGGTGCGGAAGTCATACGGCCGAACCTCCGCGTCCGGCCCCCGCCTGTTCATGGGTGCGATGCCGTCGGACTCATGCCTCACCGCTTGTGCCATCGCCGCCTCCATCCCGCACGCCTACTCGATGTACTCCGCGTCATTGCTGCTCAAGGTGATCTCGCCCGCCTGCTCCAGCTCCAGGGCGAGGCTGACGAACTCCCTCTGCGCCGCCTCTACATCGCGCACCAGCACCGGCCCGAGCAGCTCGATCTCCTGTTCCAGCATCTCCCGACCGCGCTCAGACAGGTTGGCGAAGATGCGCTCCCTGACCGTCTCGTCGGCGCCCTTCAGGGCCCGCGCGATCACCGCGTTGTCGAGGCTGCGCAGCAGTATCTGCAGGTAGGCATCCGTGAGCTGCAGGACATTCTCGAAGGTGAACAATCGATCTTCGACCTGCTCGGCCAGCTCGGCATCACGCTCGCGCAGCTCGGCCAGCGCCCGCTTGCTCGCGCCCCGGTCCATGCCTTCGAGCAGGCGCACGACGAATTCCAGCCCCTGCTCGACGCTGCCCTCGTCATCGACCCGGTAGGCCTGCCGGCCCAGCACTTCGCCGATGGATTCGAGCGCCCCCGGCGCCAGGTGCCCCAGCTTCGCCACGCGCAGGGCCAGGTCCGAACGCAACTCGGGGGGCCACTGTGCCAGCACTTGTGCCGCCTTCTGCGGCGAGAGCTGGCTGAGCACCACCGCCACCATCTGCGGCGTCTCGGCAGCCAGCAGCCGCCGGATACTTGATGGCTCCGCGTTGGTCAGAGCGCGCAGTCGCTGCAGGGCGGCCTCGCGCCGACCGTCGCCGCCGGGTGCATGTCGGCCCAGCACCGCGGCCATCAGCCGCTCGGCGTGCTCGGACGGCCGGATGGCTCCGGGACGCTCCAGGTGCCCACTGAAGTCCTCCAGCGCCCGGCGCTGCTCGTCGCTATCCACCCGCCCGAGCCGCGCCATCTCCGCGATGACCTCCTCGGCCTCCACGTCGGGCAAGTGCCGGCAGACGCTGATCGCAGTGTCCACGTCCAGGCTGGCGAGCACAATCGCGGCCTTGCGCAGTTCCGTGTTCATGGCATCACCATCTGCACGCGCAGGCCCTCGGGCACACGCGCGTGAGTGCTCGGTGTCCGAGCTTGATGATGCAATCTCCGTGCCAACCGTGGGGGGGGTCCCGGCGCTGCAAATGACTCAAGTTCGCGGCCCGCCCGCCGTTAACCATCCCGCGACACAACCGGCGCTCCGGGAGGTGGGCACCATGACCAGGGGGCTGCACGCCGCCGCGGCCGGCATGCTGGTGCAGCTTGGCAGGCAGGACATCCTCGCCAACAACCTCGCCAACGCCGGCACCGTCGGCTACCGGCGCAGTGACCTCAGCATCGGGCAGAGCTTCGCCGAAGCGCTCGGACGGGCGGGCGCGCTGCCGGGCGTGCGCGCCACCACCATCGATGTCTCACCGGGCGCCATCCACGAGACCGGCGACGTCTTCGACCTCGCCATCGACGGGCCGGGCCTGTTCACACTGCAGACCGACCGCGGGCTGCGCTACACCCGCGACGGGCGGATGCGCGTAGCTCCCGACGGCCACCTGCTGTCGGCCTCCGGGCATCAGGTCACGGGACGCGCGGGCCCCATCGTCCTGCCCGGGCCCGAGTTCCTGGTCTCCGCCCGCGGACAGGTCTTCTCCGAGGGGCAGTTCGTGGACGAGCTGTTCATCGCACAGTTTGACGCCCCTGATGCCCTGCGGCGCGACACCGATGGCCTGTTCATCGCCGGCCGGGGGCCGCGCATGGCCGAGAGCCCGCATGTGCTGCAGGGATATCTCGAAGAAGCAAACGTCAGCGTGGTGCGCGAGATGACGCAGATGATGACCGGTTTCCGCGCCTTCGAAGCCGGCGCCGCGGTGCTGCGACAGACCGACGAGACGCTGGGCACGCTCATTCAGAGCGCCGGCTCGTGACCTCGGCCCCACCGGGGTGTCGGCGCGAGCGAACGCATATCTGAGGTGATTGACCGATGATGCGCATCGCCACCGACCTGGCGGGCTTCACCATGCC
>CAZTZN010000136.1:0-6870 GCA_964617715.1 uncultured Armatimonadia bacterium
CGCGAAGTTGGCGTCCTCCGACAGGTTGCCGTAGCCGGGGTGGATGGCGTCGGCACCGGCGATCACCGCGGCGGAGAGGATGTTCGCAGCGTTGAGATAGCTGGCGGGGTTGGGTGGCGCGCCGATGCAGATCGCCTCATCCGCCATGCGTGCGTGCAGCGAATCGCGGTCGGCCTCGGAGTAGACGGCAACCGTGGCGATGCCCAGCTCGCGGCACGCCTGAATGATGCGGCAGGCGATCTCACCGCGATTGGCCACCAGGACCTTGTCAAACATGCGTTGGCTCCGTGCCCCCTCGGGATTGTCGGTTCGGCCGGCGGCTCATAACCCCTCATGGCCGGGCGTCGTGCAGTGGATCTCGCCCGTCTGTGGATCGTACACGTAGGGCTTGCCGCTGACCGGACACCGGCCGATCGAGCCCTGCTCCCCGGGGTTGAACTTCCGCGGATACTCCCCGTTCTCAATTACCTCGATCTGAATGAGCTGGCGGAGCTGGTTGAGGTTGTTCGCGCACTCCACCGACTTCGCTTTCTCGATGGCCCGCCCCGGCACCGACTTCTGGTCGCCATCCTTCTTCGGCCCACTCAGCCCGTAGTACCCCGCCACCAGGAGGCCGATGATGACGAGCACCAGGAGGATCTCCACCAGCGCGAAGCCGGCGGCTCGCGACCTCCCGGACATGATGGTTGCGCCTCCTCACACCTCAATCGCAAACAGCCGGTCGCCGTACTGCACCGGCTCGCCGTCATCCACCAGCACCTGCGCAATCACGCCATCCGTCGGCGCAATCACGTCGGTGAGCTTGCGCAGCGCCTCGATGGTGCCGATGACCTGGCCCTCCGTCACCGAGTCCCCCACCGACACCATCGGCTCGTCATCGGGGGCGCGTCCGTGGTGGAACAGGCCGACGAGCCCCGCGGTCACGTATTCCAGCGTCGGTTCGTCCCCGACCCGTGCGCCCTGCGCCCCATCACCGCCCGCGGCACCCACGCCCCCATCGGCGGCTGCGAGCGCACCCGCGCCGGCCATGATCGCCGACCGGCGTACGCGCACCCGCATCTCCCCGTCCCTGACCTCAATCTCCCCCGCCTCGGACTCTCCCAGCAGCCCGATCACGCGCTGCACTGCCTCTCTGTCAATCTGCATGCGCGGCGCCCTCTCCGCTATCAATCGACGCGAGTGACGTACTCTCCCGTTCCGGTGTCCACGCGGACCACATCACCGACCTGCACGAACAGCGGCACCGTGACCACCACTCCCCCCTCGATCGTCGCCGGCTTGGTGCCGCCCTGCGCGGTATCGCCCCGCAGGCCCGGATCGGTTTGCGTCACCCGCCGGTCCACCGTCTTCGCGACCTCGATGCCGATGATCTTGCCCTCGTAGAGCGCGAGGCGAACGCTCTCGCCCTCCTTGAGCCACTTGATGTTGTCGCCCAGCACCTCGCGCGTCAACTCGCGCTGCTCGTAGTCCTCAGTGTCCATGAATACGTAGGCGCTGCCCGTGGAGTACAGATACTGGAAGTCACGGCGCTCCACGTGCGCGCGCTCGATGCTCTCATTGGAGCGGAAGGTCTTCTGGAAGGTGTCGCCGGATTCCACGTCGCGCAGCTTGGTGCGCACCACGGCATCGCCGCGCCCCTGCTTGTGGTGGTCGGCCGACACGACCTGCAGCACGCGACCGTCGAGTTCTATGGTCAGACCGGGCTTGAAATCGTTGGGTGTGATCACGCCGTTACCTCCTTATCGTGGCGTCCCGCGCCCCCGGAGCTGCGCGCCCCGGACGCCGCGGGGTGATTGTCAGAATACTAAATGGCCCGCCAAAAGTCAAAGGTCGTACGGGGCGCCGGTGAGGGCCCGCGGAAGGCCCTCGGTTACCAGCACCAGCTCCTCCAGGCGCACCCCGCCCCAGCCGTCAATGTACACCCCCGGCTCGATGGTTACGACCATCCCCGGTGCCAGTACGTCCTCGCTGCGCTGGCTCAGAGTCGGCTGCTCATGCACCTGCAGGCCCACGCCGTGGCCCAGCCCGTGGCCGAACTGCTTCTCCCAGCCGTGCTCGCGCAGCACCTCGCGCGCCACCGCATCCACGTCCGCACACCTGGCCCCTCCGACCGTCGCCTCGATGGCCGCACGCTGGGCCGCGCGCACCGCCCGCCAGACGGCAAGCTGCTCATCTTCGGCCTCGCCCATGATCAACGTGCGCGTGCAGTCCGAGCAGTAGCCCTCAACCTGCGCGCCCCAGTCCACGACCACCAGGTCGCCCTCGCTGATGATGCGCCGCCCCGGGGTGGCGTGAGGCTTGGCGCCGTTCGGTCCGGCCGCCACGATGATCTCGAACGACGGCTTCTGCGCCCCACCCAGCACCATCAGCCGCTCCAGCTCCAGCGCCGCCTCGCGCTCGGCCACCCCCGGCTCCAGCGCCGCGCGCCAGCGGGTGAAGGCATCATCGGCCACCGACGCAGCCCGCTCGATCAGCTTCACCTCGCCCGCGTCCTTGATCGCGCGCAGCCGCTTGATCTCATCGCTGCAGGCCACCAGCTCCACCCCCTCGAGCCGCCTGGCCAGCTTCTCCCAACTAGCGTAGCTCAGGTGCGGCGCCTCGAAGCCCACCCGTTGCGCCCCGCTGCCGACCAGGCGCTCGATGGCCTGGTCCAGATGCCCCCCGTCGGCCACACACTCGACGCCGGCCGCCTCCTCACCCGCCTGCACGCGATAGCGGCTGTCCGTGCAGATGAGCGCACCGTCGTCAACCACCAGCATCCCCTCGCCCGCGAAGCCGGTGAGCCAGCGTACGTTCGGCGCCGACGACACCAGCAGCGCGTCCAGGTTCTGCTCGGCCATCCACGCCCGCACCTGCTCGACCCGCCGGCTCTTCATGACCCCTCCTCCGCCAGCGCCACGATCCCGCGCAGGGCCAGCAGGTAGCTGTCGGCGCCCAGCCCGCCGATCACGCCCGTGCATGCCGCCGCGGTCATCGAGTGTCGGCGCCAGTCCTCGCGCGCCAATATGTTGCTCAGGTGCACCTCAATCGCCGGGATCGGCACCGCCTTGAGCGCGTCGTGGATCGCCACCGAGGTGTGTGTGTACCCCGCCGGGTTGATCACGATGCCGTCCGCCGCGCAGCCCGCCTGCTGGATGGCGTCGATGATGTCGCCCTCGCAGTTGTGCTGGCAGATGCTCACCTCCACGCCCAGCTCCTCCGCCAGCGCCGTGATACGCTCATCGATCTCCCGCAGCGTCACCGCCCCGTAGACCTCGGGCTCGCGCACCCCCAGCAGGTTCAGGTTCGGCCCGTGAATGACCGCCACTTTCATCGCTCATCCCATCCCTTCGCCCGCGCCCGACAGCCCGCGCAGCCCCGCCTCGGCCGCGTCACGCAGTCGCTCGGCCTCCACCACCTCGCGCTCGTCCCATGTCCCGATCAGGCGCAGCGTCTTCTCGCGCTCGCGCTGCAGGCGCGCGAACTCGCCGGTCAACCTCGCCGCGCGCTCGTAGTAACCACGCGCCGCCGCCACGTCACCCTCGCGCTCGGCCGCGCGCCCCAGCCCCAGCCACGCGTAGGCGTACGAGTAGTCGGTCACTTCCTCCACCGCCTGGTAGCGTCCCACCGGCGAGTCGTGAATCCGCTCCAGCTCCCGCCAGGTCTGCAGCGCCTTCTCGTCGAGGCCCTCCTGCTCCTGCAGCCGCCCCAGCGCGACGTACGCGCGCGGCCAGGTCGGGTGCAGCTCCACCGCGCGCGCCGCGCGGGCGAGCGCGCTGTCCGCATCCCCGAGAGCGTCGTAGAGGGCCGACAGCGCCAGATAGTTGCCCGCGTTCAGCGGATCAAGCTCAATCGCGCGCAGCCGCTCAGCCAGGGCGCTGCGCAGGCTGCCGGACCCAGCGAGCGCATCGCTCAGGTCCTCGACTATCTCGGCGTCCAGCGGATCCGCCCGACTCGCCCGGCGCAGCCATCCCGCGGCCACGGTGTACCGCCCCTGCGCCATCGCCGCCCGCCCGCGCGCCGCCAGCGTCTGCGCCTGCAGCCCGATGCCACAGGCGACGATCATCACCAGCGCCAGCGCCGCGCCCACCCGGCCCGGCCACGGCCTGCGCGCGCGCTCCGGCGGCTCACCATCCACCCCCTCCGCTTCGCGCGTCGCCGCCAGCGCCAGCCCGACCGTCGCCGACAGCGTCATCCCGACCGCCGGGATGTACCAGGTGTAATCGGCCAGATTCTGCAGACCCACCGCCGCCAGCGCGCCCAGCCCGGCCGCGGCCTCAAGCGCGTTCAGACCGCCCGCGCGCAACCCGCGGACCAGCATACCCCCGATCATCGCCACGCCCATGGCCAGCAGCAGCAGCGCGGGCAGCCCCGCTTCGGCCGCGATCTGCAGCGGTGTCTGGTGAGCCATGCGCGTGAAGCCGACCAGGGCGAACCGCGGATAGGCGCGTTCGAAGCTCCCCGGACCGAAGCCCAGCAACGGCCGCGCCGCGACCATCCGCGCGGTGCCCTGCCAGGTGTACCAGCGGAAGATGGCCGAGTTCGACTGCGTGGTCGCCGCCAGCAGCCGGTTGCGCACCGGCGGCGCCAGCACCATCAGCGCCACCAGCGCAACCGCGGCCAGCGCCAGCCGGCGACGCGGGATGCGCGTCGGCGCCGCCAGCACCATCACCCCCGCGCCCAGCATCGCTCCCAGCAGGCCCGCCCGCGAGCCGGTCAGCAGCAGCGCCGCACACGCAATCACCAGCCCGAAGCCCGCCGCGATCAGCCCCAGCCGCGGACGCTCCTGGTCCTGCGCGGCGCTGCGCCACGCCCACGCCAGCAGCACCACCGCTCCGGGCGCCGCCGCCAGCATGTAGCCGGCCAGCACGTTCGGGTTGTACATGGTGCCGAAGATGCGCCAGCCGACGTCGCCGCCGAAGATGACCGTCTGCGTCCAGTCCCGCAGCCCCAGGACCCCCTCGATGGCCGCCGCTCCCGCCACCACCGCCCATGCCGGCCGCCGCCAGCGCTCGTCGCGGAAGAGCGCCGCGAACAGCGCCAGCAGGCCGAGGTCCGCCGCCACCGACACCAGCGCGACCAGGCTCGCGTGCACATAGACGGAGCGGAAAGTAGCAATGATGCTCCAGGCCACGAAGCCCGCCAGCGGCCACGCCGCCCCCCCGAGGCCCGCACGCGCCGACTTTGCCCCCGCCGCCCACGCGATGCAGGCGGCAAGCACGCACACCAGCGCCGACACCCCGGCCCCCAGCACACGCTCGGTGAACAGGTAGCCCGCGAACAGCGGCAGCGCCACCATCAGCGCCAACACAGCCACCCGCGCCACCACCGCCGCCTGCGACCCCGGCCGCCTCATCGCCGCCACGGCCTTCCCCGGCCCACGATGCGCCAGATGCGGTTGAGCATCCGGCGCGCCTCCCAACTCAGAATCAACAGCCCCGCGCGCACCCACACTCCCAGCCAGACCAGTGGCCGCGCCGCCGCGCTTGACGCGAAGTGCTTGCGATAGAGCCGGTACATGCCGCGATGGGTGCGCACGATGGTGGGCACCACCGCCTGATCGGTGCTCCGCCCCACCGCATGCACCACCGTGGTCGCGGGCGTGAACACCACGCTCCATCCCGCCTGATGCGTGCGGTAGCAGTAGTCCACGTCCTCGGAGCCCCAGACGAAGCCCTCGTCCAGCTCACCGACCTGCTCGTAGGCCTCGCGCCGGATCATCAGGCATGCGCCCGAGACCCAGTCCACCTCCCGCTCTTCGTCATGCGCCCAATCGGCCATCACATAGCGCGCTGATGCGGCGGCGTTGGGGAACAGCCGCCCCAGGAAGGTGTTGCGGAACACCGCCGCGGCGATGGTCGGGAAGCGCCGCGCCGAGTATTGCAGTGAGCCGTCGGGGTAGACCAGCCGCGGAGCGATGATGCCCGCCTGCGGATGCGCGTCACCACACTCCACCAGCCGCGCCAGAGCGTCGGCCTCGAGCACCGTGTCGGGGTTGAGCATCAGCAGGTAGCGCCCGCGCGCGGCCCGCAGCGTCTGGTTGGTGGCGCGCGCGAAGCCCAGATTCGCATCGTTGACGATCAGCCGCACCTCGGGGAACTGCTCGCGCACCATGGTCACCGATTCGTCGCGCGAGGCGTTGTCGGCCACGATGACCTCGAAGGCCGGCGGGGTGCGCTGGGCGCGCAATGACTCCAGGCAGGCGCGCAGGTCGTCGGCCACGTTCCAGCTCACGATGCACACGCTGATGTCGGGGGGAACCTGCTCCATGCCTGGGAGTCCTGCGCGGCCGTGCGCCGGGTGGGAGTGATGCGCGTGAGAGGGCACTTCCTTGCGCGGCGCCGCGGACCTCTCCGCGGCGCCATCGCCACGGCCGGCGCAATCGCCGACCTACTTCTCTTCGGCGGCGTCGAGGGGCTCCGCCTCATCCACCAGCATGATCGGAATGCCGTCACGCACCGGGTATTTCACGCGGCAGTTGGCGCAAACCAGCCACTCGCCCTCGAGCTTCACGTCCTGCTTGCACTCGGGGCAAACCAGGATCTTGAGCAGGCGCTCATCAATCATCGGGCCGCCTCCCTTGGCGCGCTTGGTTTCCGCCGCATTGTAGCACGAGAGCCGTAGACCGGCAACCGGCGGAACGGCAAACCGCAAACGGCAAACGGCAAACGGCAATCGGCAATCGGCAGACGGCAGACGGCAGACGGCAGACGACAAACGGCAGACGGCAGACGACAAACGGCAGACGACAAACGGCAGCGCGCGCCGATGGCGTGACTCGTACGGCGGGTAGTCCTTCGCCTCCGTGAGGTTGTCGTTCGGAGGGCGCATGTTCACATGCGCCGCCGTTATCGTCGTCGCCGCTGTCCGTGGGGCGGGCATCCTGCCCGC